>JAGGUV010000141.1 GCA_021158345.1 Bacteroidales bacterium | reverse complement strand
TCGGTAATGTTATCATGTTCCCTTCTCAGAACATTTGCTCCGCCAACAAGACATATTTCAATGTTCTTTTTCTGGGCATTCAATTTTTTTAATTCATCTATTAGATTTGTGATGGCATTTTCTGCATATTTATTGTCATTCCCTTTTGGCGATTTGCCCGGTAACATTATATGAGCAAGCCCGCCAATCTTTGTAGTTTTATCATAAGCTACAACAGCAACACAGGAACCCAAAGGAGAAGAGGTTAAAAATCCATCTTTTGAGCCTGTAGCAATACATCCTGTTGAGACAAACTTTTCTGTTTTTAGTTCTTTTATTTGTTTGGGATACATATTTAAAATGTTCGTTGAACAAAACAAAAGTAGCTTAAATCTTTTAGATAACAAAATACGTATAACATAATTCACAAAAAAATAGCAAATTATCATAAAATACGAAAATGAAATTACAGTAAAGGATTTGACTGCTTTACCGGGAAAAATAAAAAAACGTTTGTCTGCGTTCAACGGATTAAAAAACTAAAGGACCATATGATAAACCAAATTTATCACAAATTTCCCCTATTGATAGAAGCCAATCTTAAAATTTTTAAAATTCCGGGAATTATTAAAACCATATATCTGCTAAAATAGTTAATTCAAGCAGTTCACTGGGTTTGTAGAAATGTACTTTTGGTGTCGCCTGCCTTATTTACTTTGGCAGACAGGTTCAACAATGCATAAAAAAACCGTCTCGCATAGGGTGAGACGGTTTTTTTATATGCTTATATGTTAAGGTGCGTTTAGTCCTTATTCTCTAATTTGATAATCAATTAATTTATTTAAAATTTAAGTTAATTTTTAAATTACCACCTTCCATGTCTATAGTAATTGTGCTTTCCGAATGAATTTTACCTGATAAAATTTCTTTAGACAATTTGTTTAAAACTTCTCGCTGTATAACTCGTTTTATTGGTCTTGCACCAAATTGTGGGTCAAATCCAATATCAGCCAAATGCGAGACAGCATTTTCTGTAAAGTTTAAAACTATATCTTTTTTTGCAAGCATTTTCTTTAAACCATTTAGCTGAATTTCAACAATTTTTTTGACCTCATCAATATTAAGCGGTGTAAACATTACAACTTCATCAATACGGTTTAAAAATTCCGGGCGTATTATTTTTTTAAGCAAACTAAGCACTTCCATTTTAGTATCTTCAACAACTTGCATTCGTTTACTCATATCAATATTCTCCAATTTATCTTGAATAATATGTGCCCCCATGTTAGAAGTCATAATAATAATTGTATTTTTAAAATCTGCTACACGCCCTTTATTATCAGTAAGTCTGCCCTCATCTAAAACTTGCAATAAAATATTAAATGTATCAGGGTGAGCCTTCTCTATTTCATCTAAAAGCACAACCGAATAAGGTTTTCTACGTACTGCTTCGGTTAATTGCCCACCTTCGTCGTAACCAACATATCCCGGAGGAGCTCCTACCAATCTGCTTACAGCATGTCGTTCCTGGTATTCGCTCATATCAATACGAGTTAAAGCATTTTCATCGTTAAACAGATACTCTGCCAAGGTTTTTGCAAGTTCGGTTTTACCTACACCTGTTGTTCCTAAAAATAAAAATGTTCCTATTGGGCGTTTACTGTCCTGCAAATCAGCCCTTGAACGCCTAACAGCGTCGCTTACAACTTGAATAGCTTCTTCTTGACCAACAACACGTTTATGTAGTTCGTCTTCTAAATGCAGGAGTTTTTCTCTATCGCTACGCAACATTTTAGAAACAGGAATACCTGTCCATTTTGCTATTACTTCAGCAATATCTTCGCTTGTAACCTCTTCTTTTATAATTGAGTTATCCTTATTATTAGCAAGTTCGCTTTGAAGTTGATGCAGCAATTTTTCTTCTTGTTGAATTTTACCGTAACGTAGTTCGGCTACTAATCCAAAATCCCCTTCACGTTCGGCTTTATCTGCTTGCTGCTTATAATTTTCAATATTTGCTTTTACTGTTTGCACTTTATCAATCAAATCTTTTTCCGATTTCCATTTCGCATAAAGGCCTTCTCTGCTTTCTTTTAAATTTGCAAGTTCTTTTTTAATATGTGAAATTGCATTTTTATCTTTTTCGCGTTTTATTGCTTCAAGCTCTATTTCGAGCTGCATTATTTTTCTATCAAGTACGTCTAACTCCTCTGGTTTGGAGTCTATTTCCATTCGCAATTTCGCAGCAGCTTCGTCCATTAAATCAATTGCTTTATCAGGCAAAAATCTATCGGTAATATATCGTTGTGAAAGTTCAACTGCTGTAATTATTGCACTATCTTGTATTCTAACCTTATGATGATTTTCGTATTTTTCTTTAATACCTCTAAGGATAGAAATTGCACTTTCTCTATCCGGTTCATCAACCATTACCTTTTGAAAACGGCGCTCAAGAGCCTTGTCTTTTTCGAAATACTTTTGATATTCGTCGAGAGTAGTAGCTCCAATTGCACGCAGTTCACCACGAGCCAAAGCTGGTTTTAAAATATTTGCAGCATCCATTGCTCCTTGTCCGGCACCAGCACCAACAAGAGTGTGTATTTCGTCAATAAACAAAACAATTCTTCCTTCTTCGGCAATAACTTCTTTTACAACAGATTTAAGTCTTTCTTCAAACTCGCCTTTGTACTTTGCGCCAGCTATTAACGCACCCATATCAAGCGAATAGATAATTTTATCTTTCAAATTTTCAGGAATATCACCTTTTACCAAGCGGTGTGCTAAACCTTCGGCAATAGCAGTTTTACCTGTACCAGGTTCTCCAACCAGCACAGGGTTATTTTTTGTTCTACGGCTTAAAATCTGTAATATTCTACGAATTTCTTCATCACGGCCTATTACAGGGTCTAACTTACCCTCGTTTGCCAGTTTATTAAGATTATTAGCGTACTTATCAAGCGAATTATAAGTATCCTCTTGCGATTGAGATGTTACATTTTTACCTTTTCGCAACTCGTTTACAGCTGCTGATAAATCAGTATCGTTAATTCCATTATCTTTCATTAAACGAGATACGTCATCTTTAGCTTTTAACATTGCAAGTAGCAAATGCTCAATTGAGACATACTCATCTTTCATTTTTTTTGCAAGATTTGCAGCATCGTTAAGTGTTTTTCCTGCTTGTCGCGATAACATTATTTCGCCACCTTGTACTTTAGGAAAACTTTGCAAAATACTGTCAAGTGTTTTTTTTAAAATATCAGAATTAACGCCTAATTTTTTTAAAATAAAAGGCAGTACATTTTCATCAAGCTCAAGAATTGCTTTAAGTATATGAGCATTTTCTATTTGTTGATGCTCATAACTTTGTGCTATTTGCTGAGCATATTGAATAGCCTCTTGCGATTTTATTGTATAATTATTAAAGTTCATTTTTTTATAAATTTAGTTCAAAAATGAACAGTCAAATTGCATACCTATTTAATATTTATGACATATTGGCAAACCTTTTATTATTGATATGCCATAATGACATTACGAGTATTCAATATATAATTTTAAATGCGCCTTAACGGTTTGTCAGTGGTTAGTTTGGTATAAACAATGGCTCGTGTGAAACAGAACACATTAAAAAAATCTTTGTAAGTCAAATATGTATGGCTTATGCGTTGTCTTATTATGTCTTGTCCCGATTTTTGTTTACGCTTTAGGGTTAATTCTAAACAACTAAACATTTGCTTTTTTTTCTCAGAATATAGCTTAAGAATGTTTCCTATTTCTTTAATTGTCAATTTTTCCAGAACATAATTAAAATTGATTCTACGAAGTAAAGACATTATTATAAAGAAAAACATTTTTTAAATTCACAAAGCCATCAAGAATAAGTTCTTTTAATAAGGTTTCTTTACTATCAAAGTAGTAATATACTAGACCCTCAGAAACATTTGCTATTATAGAAATAGACTTTACAGAAGTAATGTAAAAACCCTTCTGAGCAAATATCTCAGGAGCGGCTTTCTTAATACTATTTCTTTTATTCATTATATTATTTTTTATGGCTGAATGTGATCTAAAAATAGACTCTTATCCTGGCCATTGCACCAAGACCATAACCTGCAAATTCAGTATTTACAGACTCACCAAAAGGAATATAAACAGTTCCCATTAGTTCGGTATTATCACCAAGAGAATATTCGATCCAAGGATAAAACATCCCACTGTTATCAGAAATATTGTACAAGAAAAATGTAGAAAAATTCAGATAATTACCTATTGGTAAACGAGAACCAGCAAACACATAATGTTGTCCTAAATTTTCGGCATATTTACCCATATAATTCATCCAATCATTAATATTGTATTTTTTATAATCATCTTTGCCTTTTTCATTATAGTAGTATTCTCCCATAAGATAAAGTCCATTTTCGAAGAAATAATTGAGACCAAAAACATAATTTCCATAATTAGCAGCACCGTTTTTCCCTGTTTTCATTCTGTAAACAGCCTCACCATAAACACCAACCCCTCCAATTGAACCGGAAAAGTCACCACCAATTTGTTGACGGTTTTCTTTTAATTCTGAAAATGTATAAAAATCGGTTGTTGAATATTCATAATAAACATATGACAGAGACACATCGAAGCCTGTTAAATATTTTTTCACTTTTAAGGCATAAGTTGAATTGTTGAATTTGTCGTTAGTGCTTATAATTCCTGTAAGCATACCTTCTCCTTTAAATGGCATCTCAACTTTAACAGCATTTACACCAACTTGTTCATAGGTTGGGTCAAGCATATCTTTTTTATGAAATATATTTGTCGGATTCCACATATAACCGGTTCCCCAAGGTAATTGTTGTTTACCAACTCTTACGTTTAAAATTTTCGAATAATAAGACACATACGCATTGTCAAGAAAAATATCATTTAACATATTATATTCAAACTGAGGACGAATTTCTCCGGGAGTAAGACCTGCATTTGTTCCGAGAAAATTATAGTAATCATTTACTGTAGATTCAGGCAAATAGTCTAAAATATTTAATTCTGTTTTTCCATGATATGTTTTAAAATTTACGTTTCCGGAAAAAGAAAAATGCTCATCTATTTTAGCGTTCAAATCTATCCTCAATTTATTATAATCGATTAAGAAATAATCACCTCTTTGCTCCTGCCCCATTATTTCATTCTCGAAATAGCCGCTAAGTCTGAGTTTATCCATAATTGATAAATCACTTTGTGCCTGTGCTATTGTTAGTGATGAAATCACTAAAACGAATATTAATAATTTTTTCATTTGTTTAATTCTTTATAAACCTATCATACCTTAAAAAACTTACAGAATTTATATTCCTATTTTCTTTTTAAATAATTAGTAGTAAACTTATAATCATCAATTTCGACATCCATTTCTGTGTCAATAATCTCGAATATTGTTTTACTACCGGTTTGATTATTTGTCATCACCATTTTTTTTGCAATCCAATAATTACCAATTTTAGCAACATCAGAAGATAATAGTGTTTTTAACAGGTCACCATCTTCGTAAAATTCTGCTTTGAGAATAATAAATTTTGTTTTATCGACAAAGAAAATTAATTTTGAATAATCAGGACCTGTTTCTGTTGGTATAGCTTCAATTTTATAACAGTTTATTCCATTAATTTTTTCTATTCCAAGAATTTTAGAATTAAAATCTTTATTATAATCTCTTTGCTCCATATCCTGATACGAAATATCACTTCCCTGTACTTTTTGCTTTCTTGCATTGCTTACCAAATGACGTACTCTGTCTGTTTTAGGAGTGTAAAACCAAATATCATCACCACCATTTAGCATCAGAATTTTGTCACCTTTAACACGTGCAGGAGCAGTATAAATACTAAGTTGTTTGTCGTTAAAATCTTTTGCATAAGATTCCATGGTAAGGGTTCGTTTTTTCCCTTTTGAGGTAATCATAGTTTGTTTTGCCGTGCTTTTGGCCGAACTTATTTTTTCGTTTTTTTCAACCTTGTTAAGAATTTCTTTTACTGTTAATTCTTGTGCTTCAACAGTAGTAATTGCAAATAGTATAATGAACATTAAAATAATTCGAGTTTTCATTTTTTTTATTTTTTAAATTTTATAATTTATTTAAATTCTATTTTTTCTGATCTATAAAAGATATAATTGCAGGCAAAATAATTATAGTAGCTAACAAACAAGTTGTTATACCTATTGCCAAGGCTATACCTAAACTTGCTAATCCTCGATATAATGCAAATCCTAAAGAACCGAAAGCAAGAATACTTGTAAGTGAAGAAATAAGTACTGCCTTTCCTGTAGTGGAAAAGATAGTTTTAATTTTGTTTGCACCTTCAATTTTATACCTGTGAATAACATGAACACCTGTATCTACACCCATTCCAAGTATTAGTGGTAATCCTACTGCATTCAATATATTGATTTTCATACCAATTAATGACATTATCCCCACCATCCATAAAACGCCAAATATTAACGGGACCAAAGTAATCAGGGCAAATTTAAGACTTCTGAAATCAAGAAGTAAAAGAATGAAAATTACCAAGAGTGCTAAGCTTGCTGCCAACCTGCCATCTTTACCAATATAATCAATAAGTACATACATGATAAGCGGGAACCCTGTAACATGGTCGTCTAATTTTTTCATTTGTTTAGAAAATGTTTCTAAAAATTCACCATCCCAAACCTGCTCTTTCGGATAAAGTGAAACAAGGAATTGCTTGCCATCTGCGCTAATAAATTGACTTTTAATTTCATTCGGTAGATTTTCTAATGTTATTGCTTCGGTTGAACTCATTGAAAGTAATTTTTTTCTTAATACCGGTTCATAATGACTTTGAAATACTTGCATAGCATTTAATGCTTTTCCCTGATTGCTGTTTATCAACTTAACAAGTTTATTAATCATGCTTTTTCTATTAGCGGCATCAACTTCCAAATCTCCTGTTATTTCTTTCAATTTTTCATCTAATTTATCCTGTCCGCCGACATAGGCCATTTGTGCCAATTCAATAAAATTATCTTCAAGTCTGTATAACTCATCTATTAGCATATCAATTTCATTATCTTTGAGAACTGAGGCTTTGTTTGAATTTAATTGTTGTTTTATAGTTTCAATATATTCTACTTTCTGTTGATATTCATCCGGGCTTGGAATATAATCTGAAATTGTACTAACCATTCCAATTTTGCTTAGGCGTTTTGCCTTTTCGGCCAATTCCCTCGATTCTTCAACACTATTAGTGGTAATCATAACAATATCAGAAGAAAGATCGTATTTGCTTAAAATACTATCCTGAATAGCTATACTTTGTAATCCTTTAGGTTCAAGTTCTAAATAGTCGTAATCAAATTCAAGTTTTGTAGCATTATAAAATAAAAAGACACTAACAGCAATCACAATAGAAATAACTAACAGACGTTTATTTGCTATCATATGAGCAAAATTTCCTAAAAAACGGTAATCAGTAGTTTTAATTTTTTGCTTTGTTATCAGTTTGTTTTCCAGCTTTTTATAATCCGGTGACTCAGCATTTACTTTCGACATTTTTTGCTCAATCTTAGCTATTTTTTTATAACGGATTTTTTCTTGTATAGCAATAAGAGAAGGAAGCACAAGAAGTGAAGATATCACACAAAAAATAACTCCTGCTCCTGCAACCAAACCAAATTCTTTCATTCCCTGATTTTCGGAAACCATTAATGTAAAAAACGCCAATGCTGTTGTTAATGCACCGATAAATACACCGTTTGCTGTTTTATTGAAAGTCAACCTAATGGCATTTTCAGGTGTTTCATTATTGGTACGAATTTGATTATAGGTTGAAATTATATGAATATTAAAATCAATGCCCAGACCAATTAAAATAACAGCAAACATTGAAGTCATTATATTCAGACTTCCTATTGAAAGTGAGACAAAGCCTGTTGTAAGCATAATACCGATTATTAAACTTGTAAATGCTAATACAGGGGCTGAAACCATTCTGAAGGAAACAATAAATAAAACAAGTATTAATATAAAAGCAATTATTGTAGTAAAAGACATATCCTCTTCAGCAGATTCCATTTCGTCAGCAGCTATTGCAATCATTCCACTAGGTCCGGCCAATGTAATATCAGGATATTTAACTAATTTTTTTGCTATTAAAGATCTAATCGAATCAGTTAGTGCTACAGATTTATCTATATCTTCAACCGAGAATGACGGCTGAACCATAAATATAATCATATTTTTATCCTGCGACAGGAAATATTCATCTCCGAAAAGTAACTTATCAACGACTTTTTCTCCTGTTTCAGGATTTTTGTCCGAAGGATCTTGGATATAGGAAGACATTGTTTCAATCCAAACTTTTAAACCGTCGATTTGAGCTATTGCATTATTTTCTTTTTCTTTATTAGAGATGCTTTCTTCACCATCAGCAATATATGTTTTTTCAAACGAGTTATTTATTTCAGTTATAAATGGTTTTAGCCCAAGATCGTTGTATGATTTTAGACTGTTTTTCAGGTCTTTGGTTTTCATTACCATAAGACCATGATTTTCAAAAAAATTCTTGTTTAATTTATATTCTACTCTTTTTACAAGAGATTTATATGTTTCAATTTCTGGGGCAATTTCATCAACAAATTTCTTTAGCGATTTTTCTTTGCCAATAGCTCCAACAATAACCATTGATGCACCCTGGTAATTTTCAACAATGTTGTTGTACTCTGTTACTACCGGATGCGATTGAGGCATCAATTCTTTGAAGTTTGTTTTGATTTTCAGATTGTTTGCCAATTCACCTGAAATAAGTACAAGTATTATTGTTACTATTACAACAGTCCACGGTCTTTTAATTGCAAGCTTTGCTACTAATTCAAAAATTTTATTTTTCATTTTTTTATTATTTCTTAAATTGGCAATCAATTATTAAACTTAAATTCAAGTAGTAAATGCAATTTTTAGGACAGGAAAATAAACAAAATATTTTTCAAGACCCAGAGAAAAGCAAAAAGCCTTTCTCTGCAAGTCTTGACAGTTAATGTTTATACTTATCCTCCGTCCAAAAAGTTGAAATATGAAACATTTAACTAAAGAACAAAGGTACACAATTTCTACAATGTTGGAAAGAGGTTTTTCACAGACCGAAATAGCAAAAACCATAAGAAAGGACAAATCAATTATTAGTCGTGAAATAAAACGCAACAAATACAAAAGAAACGGCAAATACAAAGCTGATTTAGCCCAAAAAAAATATGAGCAAGGCCTGAAATAGTGGAAGAAAAAAGTCGTTTCTGTGATTTGGAAGCCGATACTATAATCGAAAAAAATCACAAAGGAGCAATACTTACAATAAACGACAGATTTAGTTCCTTTGTTTGGATAAGGAAACTAAACGGTAAAAATGCTGATGAATTAGTAGGGGAAACGGCAAAAACATTGACACAAATAAAAGATATGATACATACAATGACAGGCGATAACGGTAAAGAATTTGCGAAACATGACGTAATTGCAAAAGAATTGGACATTGGGTTTTACTTTGCCAATCCATATCATTCTTGGGAAAGAGGAGCAAACGAAAACACCAACGGACTTATTCGTCAGTATGTACCAAAAGGTGCTGATTTTAAAGATATAACACAAGAATATTTAGACTATTTACAAAACAAATTGAACAATAGACCAAAAAAATTAGATTTTTTTTCGCCTATTGAATTTTTAACTAAATTTGGAATATTAAATGACGGTAACAAAGTTGCATTTGTAACTTGAATTCAGCATTTATTAATTCCATCAACAAAAAAATAAATTATGAAATACGAAAATAAAATTACAGTAAAAGATTTGACTGCTTTACCAGGAAAAATGAAGAGACGTTTGTTTGTGAGCAATCATTAATTTCTAAGGGTTAAAAAAACTAAAAAACCGTATGATAAAACAAATTTATTTCCAATTTTCCCTCTTGATAGAAGCCAATTTTCAAATTTGTAAAATCCCTGTAATTATTAGAATCACATATCTGCTGAAATAGTCAACCCAAGTAGTTCACTAAGCTTGTCAAAGTGTACTTTTGGTGTCGCCTGCCTAACGTGCCGTGGCAGACAGGTTCAACAATGCATATAAAACCGTAGATGCTAGCACTATGGAGTTTTTATATGCTTAGGTGTTAGGTAATGTTTGTTCTTCTCATTAAAAATATATGTGTTCAATTAAAATTTTAAAACCAATACCTATTAATACAATCCCACCAAAAATTTCAGCAGATTTCCTGATTCGTTTTCCAAAATATTTTCCAAGTTGTAATCCAATTATTGAAACTATAAAAGTAATCAACCAGATAATCAGTACAGGTGTTATAATAGACAAATTCAAAAATGCAAAACTTATTCCCACAGCAAAAGCATCAATACTTGTTGCAAAAGACTGTCCTATTAATACTAATATTTTTAATTCTGTATCTTTTTCAATGTCATTTTTCTTTAACCCTTCATAAATCATTTTCGCACCAATAAATGATAAAAGTAAAAACGCTATCCAATGGTCAAATTCCTTAACATACTTTACAATCCCAATACCAGCATACCATCCAATTAAAGGCATTAATGCTTGAAAAATTGCTAATGAAAAAGAAATTGTTATAATTCTTTTTACATTTAAGTCTCTAATTGTTAAACCATTTGTTACTGACACAGCAAACGAATCCATAGATAAACCAATTGCAATTAATATTATTGATATAATGTTCATTTTACTTTTTTTCTAATATTACCTAACGATGGTAATATAAAATTTTGGGCATTTTGAAACTCCAATCTTTTAATTTACTTCATCGCTAAATTAGAACAATAAACTGTATATTTAACACATTCTGCCCAATTTTTTATATTGCGTGTTGAACAAAACAAAAGTAGCTTAAATCTTTTAGACAATAAAATACGTATAACATAATTCACCAAAAAAAATAAATTATGAAATACAAAAATGAAATTACAGTAAAAGATTTGACTGCTTTACCGGGAAAAATGAAAAACGTCTGTCTGTGAGCAATCATTAATTTCTACGGATAAAAAAAGTTAAAAAACCTGATGATAAAACAAATTTATCACCTATTTCCCCTCTTGATAGAAGCCAATTTTCAAATTTGTAAAATCCCTGTAATTATTAAAACCACAAATCTTCTGAAATAGTCAACCCAAGCAGTTCACTGAGCTTGTCGAAGTGTACTTTTGGTGTTGCCTGCCTTGCGTGCTTTGGCAGACAGGTTCAACAATGTATATAAAAATTGTAGATGATAGTGCTATGGAGTTTTTA
>JAGGUV010000103.1 GCA_021158345.1 Bacteroidales bacterium | reverse complement strand
TTTTAATCTGTCCTTACAGGACGAAAATTATTCTTATATTTTTAACCCAAGGCCTTGCCATTGGGCTGAAATAAACTGTCCTTTCAGGACGTGAAAATTATTAAAATATTAATCTTTGTTTTTTAATAATTTTTCCCTGCAAAATTTTAATAAGGTTATTTTATTGAACCCTTAACAGGGTTCAGATTTTTCTATTTTTTTTAACCGTATGATTCTCATACGGCTATTATTGTTTAATCCCTTACGGGATTTTTTTTCAATAAATAAATATTAAAATTATAAAAAAAAATTATATCTGATATTGATTAAAATAATTATAAATAATTTTTAATGAATTGTTAATGTGGTTTTTCAATCAATAAAAAGTAATTGTAGATAATTTATTAAAATTATTAATAAAGAAACAGATAAAAACTCCGTAGGAGTTAAATAATAATAACCGCAGGTGAAACCTGTGGTAACATGAATAAATAAAAATACAACTCCGTAGGAGTTGAACAATAAAATTTTTGGATTTGTGGCAGTTTGCATTTTAATCTGTCCTTACAGGACGAAAATTATTCTTATATTTTTAACCCAAGGCCTTGCCATTGGGCTGAAATAAACTGTCCTTTCAGGACGTGAAAATTATTAAAATATTAATCTTTATTTTTTAATAATTTTTCCCTACAAAATTTTAATAAGGTTATTTTATTGAACCCCTTAACAGGGTTCTAATTGTAATATTTTTTTTTGTTTCCCTTCTTCTTTTATTGTTGTTACTCGTAATTCATAGTTCATAATTCATAATTTGTTAATGTCTAAATAATACTCAAATCCATAAAAATTTTAAAAAAAACTATCTTTGTAAAAAAACATAAAATATGAGGATAATAATTTTACTTTCTGCCTTTTTAATAGTTTTTGGTTTAGTTGGTTTTTATGTTTACAAAAGAATAATTCAAGCATTTTCAAAAATTATTAAAAATCCAAAAACTGTCTTCCCTGTTTATTTCTTTCTATTATTCTCTTTCTTTCTTGGTAAAATTATTGAATTTTTTTCGATAAACATAATTAGTATTGCTCTTGTTAAAATTGGTTCTATTTTAATCAGTTATTTTCTGTACACATTAATAATTATTGTTTTTATTGATATAATTCGTTTAATAAATAAAATCATTCCTTTATATCCTAAATTTATTAAATCTAATTATCAGAAAACAAAACTTATTATAGGTATATCTTCATTTATTATTGTTTCAGCAATAGTTTCTTATGGATATATAAATGCTCTAAGTCCAAAAATTAAAAAACTAAATATTGTTATTAATAAAAACGAAAATGGTTTTAAAGAATTAAATATTGTTGCCGTAAGTGATATTCATCTCGGAATAAGTGTAAACAAAAGAAAAACAAAAAAATTAATTAAAAAAATTAATAAGCTAAAACCCGACTTAGTAATTTTTGGTGGTGATTTAATAGACGAAAATATTAAAGTTGTAGAATATTTCAATCTATTAAAATACTTCAAAAATATAAAATCAAAATATGGTGTTTATTCATGTATGGGAAATCACGAATACATTAGCAGAGCATATAAAGACTTAAATTATTACGAAGAAAACGGAATTAATATGCTGAGAGATACGGCTGTAAAAATTCAGGATAAATTTTATATTATTAGCAGAGATGATATTTCAGGTATAAATATTTCCGGAACAAAGAGGAAAACTTTAAAAGACCTGACAAAAAATATTGATTTAAAATTGCCTGTTATTTTATTAGACCATCAACCTTGTGAATTAGAAAAAACAGCTGATTATGCAATTGATTTTCAATTTTCAGGACATACTCATAATGGACAAGTATGGCCATTTAATTATATCACAGGAATGATTTTTGAAGAAGACTGGGGCTATCTGAAAAAGAAAAATACTCATTTTTATATTTCTTCAGGATACGGAACTGCTGTTATACCTATAAAAATTTGTAGTGATGCGGAAATTGTGAATATTAAAATTATAAATAAATAATAATTTAATAAAAAAAAACATCATAAAAAAATGTGTTTCTTCAGTAAATTAAGCACTCCAATAAAAGAAATAGAAAATCGCTTTAATGCAAAAATCGACGATTATAATATGTTTCAGGAAAAGGAATATATCAATGGATTTACATTTCCAAAAACTCCTGTAATTACAAATAACAAAACTGATATTATTCAGCATTTTCAATGGGGTTTAATACCATTTTGGGCAAAAGACGATAGCATTAAAAAATTTACTTTAAATGCTAAAATTGAAACATTAAAAGAAAAACCTTCATTTAAAAATTCAATAAATAAAAGGTGCTTGATTATTGCAGATGGTTTTTACGAATGGCAATGGCTTGATACTAAAGGCAAGAAAAAACAAAAATATTTAATAACATTGCCAAATGATGAGCTATTTGCTTTTGCCGGAATATGGTCGGAATGGGCTAACAGAATAACAGGCGAAATAATTTTTTCATACAGTATTATCACAACACAAGCCAATAAATTAATGCAGGAAATTCATAACTCAAAAAAAAGAATGCCTGTAATTCTCACAAAAAATATTGAAAATGATTGGTTGAGAAATAAATCTATTGATAATTTTAAGGCTAATAATATTGAGTTAAAGGCTGTAAAAATTTAATAATTGATAATCCTGAACTGAGGTGCAATGTTTAATAACAAAAAAAACACATACAGAAAAAAATTAAGAACTAATATTTTTTAAAAAACACAATATTCTAAAAATATTTTATAATCTTTGCATAAAATAAAACAATCATAAAATGAATAACATATTAGAGATACTAAAATACACTATACCTGCAATAATAGTTTTTTTGACTGCATATTTCATTATTTTAAATTTTCTAAAAAATGAAACAAAAAAACAAATCAGTAATAATCTGAATGAGCAGAAAAAAAATCTTTTAAGTATAAAGCAGGAGAACCAGAAAATAATTACTCCTATACGTTTACAGGCTTATGAAAGGATAATATTATTATTAGAAAGGATTAGTCCTAATAATATTATTCTGAGAGTTTACAAACCGAATATGACAGTATTTGAATTTCAGAGAGAATTAATAAATACCATACATCAGGAATTCAATCATAATCTGTCGCAGCAATTATACATATCCATTCAAGGCTGGGAATTAGTAAATAAAGCCAAAGAAGAATTAATATCGTTAATCAACAATTCAGCTGAGAAAGCAGGTAAAGAAAAAAATGGAGCTGAGCTTTCGAGAATGATACTACAAGGTTATTTCAAAAACAATCCTACATCTATAAATATTGCAGTAAATTTTCTAAAAAAAGAGATACAGCAGTTATTTTAATTCTGAATCAGGACAACAGCATAAGCAGAAATACCGTCTTCTGTGCCCACAAAGCCTAATTTTTCGGTTGTAGTGGCTTTAATAGAAATATCATCAATATCAATATTCATTGTTTGAGCAAGAATTTTTTTCATATCAATAATATAGGGGAAGATTTTAGGTTTTTGCAAGCATATTGTTGAGTCAATATTACTAATGGAATAGCCTTTTTTTTGTATAAGACTCACAACTTTTTTAAGCAATATTTTACTGTCAATATTTTTAAATTCCGGTAATGTGTCAGGAAAATGGAAGCCAATATCTCTGAGGTTAGCAGCACCAAGCAAGGCGTCACAAATAGCATGTATCAATACATCGGCATCGGAATGACCAACAGCTCCTTTAGTATGAGGAATTACAATACCACCGAGATATAGTTCATTTCCCGGTTCAAGTTTATGAACATCATAGCCAAATCCTATTCTGAATTTCATTAGTTTTTTATTTTATATTTTGAATTACATAAGAAAAAATCTTTCTATAAAATTCAAAATCCTTTAAGAGCAATATAAATCAATATTCCCAAAAATTACCGGAACAGTAAAAAAACAATATTATTTAATAATTTTTTTATCCTTATTTTGAGCAGTAAAAGCATCAAAATCAAACGACAATGAAAATCTTAAAGTATGTTCCAAAGGGTTGTGTTGTTCAGTAGGAATAAGATAAGAGAAGTCTAAAGCAAAGACATTATATTTTAATCCTGCACCAATAGTAAAAAACTGTCTTCCACCTTTTGATTTATCTTCATAAAAAAAGCCACCTCTAAGAGCAAAAACTTTATCATACCAGTATTCAACACCAACAGAATAGAAAAGCTCTTTCATCTCTTCATTAAAGCCATCAGGGGCATCATAAAAAGATTGAAAAATACCTCTGACAACAGAAACGTCATTAGATTTTCCTTTAGCAATAATTTGATTTCCATCAGGACCTATAATAGGTTGACCCAGTGTATCAAGTTCAAAAACAGGAGGAGTAGGCACTAACAATTTATTAATATCAGCAAAAAAGCTAAGCTCATTATAATCATCTAAAGCAATAGTAAGAGCAGACCCAATTCTAAGATTTGTAGGGATAAAATCTTTGGCAGTATTATCATCGCTATAAGAAATTTTAGTACCTATATTTGAGATATTAGCACCAAAAGAGAGTGTGCTTTCCTGTACATCTTTAATATGAATTTCCTTTGTATAATAAAAAGCTACATCAGTAGCAATAGAGTTACCTGCTTTTGTAGCAGCCCCGCCGACAAATTGTCCTTGCGTAAGATTAGAATGTATCCAACGGGCAGAAACAGCACCAGCCCAATTAGGACCCAGTTTACGTGAATATGTAAAATCAAGAGAGAACTCATTAGGATTGTATTGACCAACAGGATTTCCAATAACATCGGTAAAAGTAATATCACCGAGAGAGAAATATACGAGAGAAGCAGCCAATGTTTGATTTTCATCAAGGCGTTTATAACCTGTAAGACAAGCTAAATTAATATCATTAACAAGATTTCTGAGCCAAGGGCTGTAAGAAACAGAATATCCCATATCTTTATCAATAAAAGCATACTTTGCAGGATTCCAGTGCATAGAATTAGCATCGGGTTTTGTTGCTACTCCTGCCTCTCCCATTCCGCCTGAACGTGCGTCAGGAGATATTAACAAAAAAGGAACTGCTGTTGTAATAACATTGTTATCTTGTCCAAGATATGTGCTTTGTGATTTGGCATCTAAACTAAAAAACACCATTCCAATTAAAAGAACCACTAAGCTAATACTTTTTTTTGTTTGCATAAAAAAAAATTATTAAATTTAAAAACACAAAAATAACGATAAAATATTTAAAATATTATTATTTAATTTACAATTATTAATTTCGAACTTACTTTAGTAGAAATATTATCACCATTTAAAACAACTATTTTATAGATGTACATACCTGCATCAACACGAGTTCCAAATTCATTAACACCATTCCAACGTATAGGTCCTACTTGAAATTCGGAATTAGAAATATTTTTATTTAATGTTTTTACTAAACGCCCATCAAGAGAATATATTTTTATAACAACTAATAAATTTTCATTTAAGAAATTTTGTGTAAAATAAAAATCAGTATATTCTTTAAAAGGGTTAGGTCTGTTTTCAACATTTTTCAGAGATATTTGCATTAACTTATTAACAATAAACTCAGTATAAGCTTCTGTTACATTATTATAGACATCAAAAACTTTAAGTTTTAAACTATGCATTCCTTCGCTTAAATCATTAAATTGATAATAAATAATACCTTTTTGAAAATTATTAACTTTGGGCTGAAAATAATCGTTTAATAAAAAAGGTTCAGCATAGTTATCGTCAAGAATAGCAATAATATTATGACCAATGCCAAGACCTGTAGAGTTAATCCCGCTTTTATCTTCCACAAAAGCTAAGAGCAAAGGATTTTCATTAGTAATACCACCAAAGGTAAAATTTTCATCATTAATAAAAAGAGAGATTTCAGGACCAGTATTGTCATCAGGAGCTAAATTATCGATGCCACCAATAATAAAATCATTAAAATAACCTTTTGCATCATTAGTACCATCAGAAGCATAAAAGCTCATTTTACCGGTATCATATTGATAAGCTATATCCTTGGGAATAATAAAATCGAAGTTAAATTTACCATTTTCCACCTTGGCTTTTCCTTTTAATAAAACATTATCTCTAAGTAAAAAAGGTACAGGATAGCTGTATTTATCATTTCCGAGAGTATAATATTCCATATATTTATCATAAAATTTATAATCAAGAACGCCATTAAAATCAGATACAATATTTTTGTCATCATCTTTAATAGAGCCATGAACAGAAATTTTTGATAAAGCTTTTACAGTATCAGTTTTAGCAGTTGATTTAACAGCATAATTAATTTTTTCAAATAAATCAGTAGAGATATTATATTTTGGATAAGCAATTTTGAGAGCAGGATCACCCATAAGAGCAATATTCATAATATTTGCATTAGAAGGAGTTTTTGCTTTTAATAAAACATCACCAAGACCGGGGTAATTACCATTTTCTTTTTCAAAAATATTATTCTTATAAATTTTTTTGTTAAAAGCAAAATTAGAGCCTGAGTATGCAAGGCGTGAAGTAGTAAACAAACCAATAGCACCACCATCGGGATTTAAAAGCAGTAATTCGCCGGCAGATTCTAATTCGGGGTTGTCGTAACGTGTAAAAGAACAAGAAGCAGTGATAAATAAAGGAAGGTTATCAATATTTTTATATCCGAGGATATCAGAGATTTCCATAATTTTTTCCTCAGACAAACCTGTTTCGCCACCATGACCTGTATAATTAAAAACCAATACTCCATCATTGACAGCTTTACTTATTGCTTTATTAACATCAGGATAACGATCGCCTAAAGGAGTAGAAATCTGTTTATAAGCATCGAGATAAATTTTGTTTAGATTATAATTTTTATAAACAGAGTCAACAAAAGAAGCTATTTCATCAGCCTGACGTAAGTGTAAATTTCCATTTTCATCATCAGCTACAAAACATATTTCGTTTCTCCAATTCCGCAATTGAGCATTATCTTTTTCACTATATTTAAAAATTTTATTAATAACATCATCAGCCTGGGAAATAGTTTTAACAGGAAGGCGTCCTATTCCAATATCAAGATTACCTTCAGCATTATATCCTTCTTCATCGTCAAGCAGTCCATAAAAATCATCAGTAACAAAAGAAGCAGTTGTTTTTAAAGATTCTTTTGATTGAAAAGCAGGGACAAAATTGGTGTTATCAGAAATAAGATTTTTATAATCATAAGAAGCATCGCCAAATAATATTAAATATTTGAGTTCATGGCCTGACTCTGCTTTCTTGTATAGCATCCTTAAAAAGTCTCTTATAGCAGAAATATCCTGAGCGCCCGAAGAAAACTCATTATAAATTATTCCGGGAGTTGTAACACAAACATTAAACCCATCATTTAGATTATGAAATTCAGCTAATTTGTTTGCCTGCAACAAAAAATCAGGATGACTGACTATTACCAAATCTATATCAGACAGGGAATGTAGATTTTGATTTTGTATTTGTTTTACAAATTCTACAGAATAAAATAATGTATTATCAAAAGCCAAAAATTCTCTTAACTCATCATTTGGCAAACAAAATTTAAGACTATCATCAATAATATCAGCATTAACACAAACAATGTTTCTGCTATCTGTAACATCCCAAATAGTAATATCAGGTGAAGCATCAGACATAACAAATTCAGTAATCACATTTTTCCCAACACTACTAATATCCCTGAAACAAAATTGAGGACTATTGAATTTAAGATTTCTCTTAAGAGTTATTTCAATTGAATTAAGCCATACATTGTATATGCTAACAGACTCATCAGGTTTATAATACAATGACAAATTAATATCGGGGCTGGAAACATCAAAAGAGCCTACTTTAGAGCAATATTTTGCAAAAACCCAGTTATCTGTATCAGCAGGTAATTGCATAGAAATAATTGTATCATTAGAATATTTACAATAAAAATATCCTCTTTTAGGTGATTCGCAAGCTAAGTCAATCTGAATTTTTCCCTTTGATCCAATAATAGCATCAGGAAAAATAAGTGAAAAATTGCGGTTAAGATTATCTTTATAAAATTCTTCACCATACCATGCTTTTCCTGATTTAATAAGATTAACGGTATCGTTTTCATAATAGCGGTAATCATCAAAAGAACGCACGTAATTATCAGGAGGCTGAACTGAAGATTCAACTACGGGAATTCTTTTCCCTTTGCCTAAATCAAAATTTATAAAATAATATGTATAATCAGAATAAAGATTATTAGTATGTTCATATAAAGATTTAAATTTATTGTATTTCCATATTGTCTGCGATTGCCCATAAAACAAGATATAATCGTTATTATCAAACTTTCCATCCTCCTGTCCTGAAACAAAAATAGCATTTTCCAATAAATCGTCATATCTCATTTCAGAATTATTTTCAGGTAAAATTCCTGGTCCATTACCGTAAATTCTAATGTTTTCGGGGTTAATATTTTCAACATCAACACCCATTGAAATTAAATCGTTATAAGAAATTTTATATACTCCTGTTTTATTAAGTTTTATTTTATACCATTTACCATGAGCTAATACAGAACTATCAGCATAAATATTTAAATTTTTACTCTGGGCTGATTCTTTTTCAACAGGAGTGATTTTTATAGTAAAAGAAATAAGTTTTTCAAAACATCCGGTTTCAATATTTTTCCTAATTGGCAAAATATACAGACAGGCTCTATGAACTTTTTTCTGAACAATAAACGAAGATTTAATTTTAATATCATAGCTAATATTTTCTAAGCCTTTAATGCCTGATAGATTATTAATATCAATACTCTTATACTCGGGATTAATTATTTCAAAAATAAAATCAGAACAATTATTTTCAAGAGAGAAATCTTCATAATAAACAGGGAAACCATTATATTCAGGCAAATACAAAGCATCATCAAAATAGAGAGATTCGGAGTATTTATTATCTAAATTTTTAAAGAAATGATTTTTGCCCCAGGTAATTTTTCTTTGGAGATACTGTTCCTGAGAAAAAGTTATCAGAGGTATTATCAAAAATAAAAGAAAAATAATATTTAATTTTCGTGACATAATAATATTTTAAAACCTCAAAACTAATAAAAACAATAATAGAATAATAATATTAATGCAAAACTATTAATTTTTTAGTATCAGTAGCTAAGCTACCATCAACATTATGAACAATAAGTTTATAAATATAAATACCTCTCGAAAGTTTCTTTCCTGCATCATTTTTCCCATTCCAAAAAATCGGTTCAGTTCTGTACCCTTCTGAAATAATATTTTTATGTATTGATTTCACAAGCTGTCCGGTAACAGAAAAAATTCGTATTTGAACATCCAGCTCGTTACCCGGATAATTATGATTAAAGACAAATGAAGTATTATCACGAAACGGGTTAGGATAATTCATTAAATTATTAACACATAATTCATCAGAGTTTTTAACATAAAACTCAATATTTGCTTGTGAAGAATTATTAAAGATATCCCATGCTTTAAAGTTAATAGTATGCAGACCTTCGGATAAATTCATATAAGGAAATCTGATAACACCTTTTTTATAACTATCAATATCAGCCTGATAATAATCGTTTAAAATTTCAGATTTATCAGTATTATTATCAAGCACAGCAATAATATCATGACCTATACCTGTGCCAACAGTATTAATACCGCTCGAATCGGAGACATATGCAATAAGAATAGGATTTTCATCAGTAATATCACCGGACTTAAAATTTACATCATTCATAAATAATCTAATATCAGGACCAATATTATCTTCTTCAAAATTTTCACAAAATCCACCAATAATAATATCATCATCATAACCATTAGCATCAGTAATACCATCCTGAGCATAATAGCTTATTTTTCCATTACCAAATTTGTATGAAATATCTTTTGGCACAATAAATGAAAAAGAAAATAACCCGTTTTCAACACTGGCTTTGCCTTTATAAATAATACTTTTCTGAATGTCAAAATCAGTAGGGCTACCATTATCATGACCATAAGAAGTAATAGTTTCGGGTTTATCAAAAACAGTAGGATATACGATTCCGTTAAAAGTATTAATAACACTTCCGTCATCATCTTGCACTTCACCATTAATAGTAATCTTGGCAAAAGCCCTGATAGTATCGTTATCATTTTTTACAGATTTACTAATTTCATTAGTAACAATATTATGCTTAGGAAAAGCAATTTCAAGAGCAGGGTCACCAAAAAGGACATATTTTCTGGTATTTATCATTGTATTATCATTCTTAGCGAGTCTATATACTTCACCAAGTCTGTAATGAATATTATTTTCTTTTTCAAATAAATAGTTAAAAAAGCTTCTGTTTAGAGGACGGTTTTGGCCACCATAAGTAGGTCTGGCAGTAGTAAATAAAGCAATTCCACCGCCATTAGGATTAAGGAAAGCCAATTCACCTGCAGAAGTTAAATCAGGATCATCATATTTACTAAACTCGCAAGTAGCAGTAAAAAATATAGGCATATTATATTTATTTTTCCATTGATTAATGTCAGATATTTCAAGAATACGCTCAAGAGACCATCCCACTTCACCGCCATGTCCGATATAATTTATAACCAAAGCACCATTTTCAACCCGTTTACTAATTGCCTCATTAACATCAGGATATCTTTGTCCTGCAGGAGTAGTAATCTGCTGATAAGCATCTGAATAAATTTTATCAACATTAATTTTTTTATGTTCAGCAGTAATTGTTGTAGCAATATCTTCAGATTGAGTAAGAAATCCTTCACCATCATCAGCATCATCAGCAACAAAACAAATAGTATTTCTCCAATCTCCAAGGTTTGATATTTGATTTTGAGAATCATTATTATTAATAAGATTTTTATTTTCAAGATAATAAGATATTTTTCTAACCATATCATCAGCTTCCTCAGGAGTTTTAACAGGTAATCTGCCAATTGCTATATCCATAATACCATGCACAATATCTAAAACGGGTTCATCCAAAAAGCCATAGAAATCGTCTGTTAAATAAGTTTTATTAGGTTCAAATGATTCAGCTGATTGATAAGATGGAATAAAATTGGTGTTATTTTCTATTCTGTCTTTAAAATCATAAGAGCTGTCTCCGAATAATAACAAATACTTTGGTTCATCACCTGCTTCAGCTTTATCAAAAAGCATTTTCACAAAATCGCGTATAGCGGAAATATCCTGCGCTCCTGATGAAAACTCATTATAAACCTCGGTAGTGGTTACAACAACCACATTCAAATTATCTCTTTCTTTATGAATATTTGCAAGGTTATTAGCTTGTTCAATAAAATCGGGATGTGTTACAATTATCATATCAATATCAGAAAGGGAATGCAAATTTTGATTTTGAATTTTCTCAACAAATTCTACAGTATAAAAAGAAGTATTATCAAAAGCTATAAATTCTTTCAAAGTATCGGTTTCAACTTTAAAGGACGAATTACCGGAGTTTAAATTAGCATTAATAGACATAACATTATCAGGATAAGTAACATCCCAGATTTTCACGGAAGAATTTGAATTAGCGACAATAAATTCGGAGATATTATTTTCGCCGACAGAATTAACATTTCTGAAAAGCATCTGACCATTAGTAAACATAAGATTTCTAACAACATTTATCTCCATATAATCTAACCAGCCAACAGAACTCTGAGCAGTTTTATTATAATTAACAGCAACATTTATCGTAGAATTTGAAGTATAAAAGCTTTGAATATTTTCACCTGTGTAAGCATAAATTTTCCCATAACCTGCCGGGGCAGCAGGAACAGAAATATTCATCACGTTTGAATTAACATCAAAAGAAAAAGAACTGTTAATCTCAGATTTGGCAGCAACTCGGGCTTTAAAAAAAACTTTAGAGCTATTATCAATATTAGGGAAATTATAAGTAAAATTATAATTTGTAACAGCATCAAACCTTTCGCCAAACCATAAACGCCCTGACTTAATAAAATTTTCAGATTCAAGCTCATGAAAAGCAAAATCGTTAAATTTAGTTATATGTTCCGTAGCAGGTTCCGAAGATAATGGAGCAGGACTAATTCTCTTTCCATCACTGTTGGAAATAGTTAAAAAATAATATGTATAATCAGAATAAATATTTACTTTATGTTCAAAACGTTGAGTTAACTTATTATAATAATATTTAACAGACGATTGACCGTAGAATAAAATATAATCATCATTGTCAAATTTTCCGTCATCCTCTCCTTTAACAAAAATAGAATTTTCAATTAAATCGTCATATCTGAATCCCGAATTATCTTCAGAAAGCATACCCGGGCCATTACCATAAATTTTAATTTTCTTTGGATTAATATCTGAAACATTTATTCCCATATCAGATAAATCATTAAAAGAAATTTTATAAATACCCGAATTGTTTACTCTAATTTTATACCAGTTGCCTTCTGACAACACAGAATTAGATTTATATATCCTTCCTTTATAATCATTTTTTGGAGAGAGAGAGTCTGCCGTTTTATTATCAACACTTATTTCAAAAGAGACTAATTTTTCATACTTTTCAGTAATAGGATTTTTTCTGATAGGCACAAATGATACTAAGGCAAAGACTTCCTTTTTTTCATATACTTTAATAGTTTTAATAATAATACTATCATTTATTAAATCAAGATTTCCTATTTTATTGATAATATTATCATCAAACTCATCAAAAATTTTATTTACAATTTTAATTTTAAAATTATTACCTGCTATCTTATGTCTAAAAGAAAAAACAGGCAAATATCCATTGTCTTCAAAATATTTTGCAGATTCAAAACTTAAGACATTTACTATATTATTGTCAGGAGTTTCAATTTTTCTTACTCCCTGCCAGAGTATTTTTTTTCTATTATTTTCAATATTTTGTCCAAAATCAGGAAATGCAAATAAACACATCAAAGTAATAATAACAATAGATTTAATTTTCATTAA
>JAGGUV010000156.1 GCA_021158345.1 Bacteroidales bacterium | reverse complement strand
TTGAAGCAGGGATGTAAAAGGTATCGGTAAGAGTAATACCGTTAGCAATATTAGAAGGGGGATTATCAGTACCAAAATAGAGAGTGTAAGAAGTAGCAGGACAACCCATACCGTCTTGCCAGTTTAAAGAAGTATAAGGAGAGACTTTATTTTGTCCGTCCATTGGAGATGGGTTCATAGCAATAGCAGGAGGACTTGCAATTGTAACATTAGTAATATATGGAATATAATTATAAGCAGTAACAGTGATAGTAATAATGTCAGTATTTCCTGGAGGTGTGAAATTGATAGTAGCATGGCCGTTATTTATTTTTCCTGTTCCAAGAATTTCATTATTAACAGTTAGTGATACCATGCCTCCTTCTGCTGTTGAATAAACAGTAATTTGAGAATTACCGTTAAAATTATAAGTTACATTCATTGTTTGAGGCATTGCTGTTCTAACCATAAGAGAAGGGTCACCAAAAACAGTCCAAGTATCGGTAATTTCATAACCTGCACTACCATATTCATCATTCATGTGCATACAACCGTTCATTGACAAACCACCAAAACTTCTTTTAATATTATCCTGATAGCTTTCAACAAGAATATCAACCATTTCGTCTTGACCGTCCATAGGAGGATTCCAGCTTTGATTAATTGTTGACATAAGAGTAGCAATAGCACCGGTAGGTTCACCATTATCTGTGGCTCGCAGCCATGCTTCAGCAAAACAATCACCACCAACAAAATTGCCATTAACACAAGCAACAGACCATATAAAAGGGAGCATACCTGTATTTGTAAGCGCATTTACATTAGAGCTTGAAAAGCCTGTTGTTCCCCATGATGTTGTTGACCCATGACCACAATACAATACAGAACTTGCTCCTGTATTTAACTCGGTGGCAACCATTGCAGGTGTTGGGTTACCCGGAGCATCGTTACCACCTTGACTGCCATCAAATAATTCAGCACAATAAGTATAAGTATATGCTAAGAGGTCTGTTTGCATATTACGAATATGTTCATAATCATATTCTCCATCATCGCCTGTACCCTGACTTGATCCTATACCTGTGTTTCTTGTGAACCAGTCAAAAGATGTTAAGGGATTTTTTTCGTAAGTAATAGTTCTTTGAACTTGTGTTTGAACCTGATCGGTATTTTGTGCAGAGAAACGCCCTATAAAAAGATCGGGATAATGGTCTGAGCCTACAACATAAGTATAGTCATTGTCAGAATCGCCATTGGAATAACTTGATGTAATTTGCTCTGCATCACCTACTAATAATACAAAAGTAAGACCATAAGTATTATAATATGTATTGATGTATGATTTAATAGAGCTTGCATCGTTTCCAACAGTTGCAATATCAACTATCTCAATATGTCTACCTATTTGTTTTTTCCACGAAACAAACTCTTGCATAGTAGGCATAAAATCACCATAACTTATTACAAGCATATTGCCTTCCTCTTCAACAGGTGTATATTTTGAATTTGAAAAATTTAAAAATTGATTTTCATATATATTTTTGAACTCTATATCAATAGTTTTAAATTTTTTTTTTCTGTTGAGTTGATTAATTCCGTAATCATCCGATTTATATATTTCAACAGTGATATCATAATATACTCTTAAAATTTTTGTAACAGGATTATAAACAAAAGGATGGACAATAATTGTCTGTCCTCTGTAATCCCTTACAATATATGGTTTGCGTAGTTCAGAAATATTTTCGGGATAAAATTTATTTTGTTGATAAACTTCACCGTATTCATAAGGAACAGTTGCAGGATCAATATTGCGGGAAAAATTTCCTTTTGATGGTGCCACATTAATATTTGTATAATCTTTAAATTTTGATGATATAATTTTTACACTCATAGCTGCTCTATCAGGAATAATTACCGAAGTAGTTAATTTTCCTAAATCAGGAGAGCCTTTTATCAGCATTGAGCTTGAGTTGTCAACACTTATTGTAAATTCTTTTCCATTAGGTGTAGTAACTTCATTCATATAAAATCCCTCAAGTGAAAAATTAATCTGAGAGTTTTCAATGTTTGAAGAAAGAAGTTTTATTTTAGCCGGTTTTGGTTCTTTTGATTTTATTTTTATCCAATCTGCACTGTATGCATTACTTAAGCCTAAAATAAAAATTGTTAATAGTATTAGTTTTTTCATTCTTATTTATTTTTTTGTGAAATTTTTTCCTGCAAATATATATTAAAAAATATATATATAAAATCATATATTAAAAAAGTTTGAGTGATTAATTGGGTTTAAATCATAAAATAAATTTGATTATTTATAAAATGCAACAAATCTTCCTTTAAAATATAGACACTTTAATTTATAGTATTTCCTGCCAACAGAATTTTTTTTCAATTACAAGGTAATAATTCTTGTGTGGTTTTTTATAATTAGTGCTTATACGAAAACCCGTTAAATTTTAGTTGTGCTGTCATTTCGACGATCCCGAAAGCTTTCGGGAGAGAAATCTTATTCGACTTATATACACTATGTTATGAGATTTGTCCTTTCAGTCGAAAATACAATATTGGAGTTTTCGTGCAAGCACTAATTAATAAAACTGCCTGTAAATCAATAAAAAATTTGTCATAAAAGTATAGGAACAAGAATATTTGTTGTAATAAAATTTTTATTAGAAAATGGCAATTGTATAATAATTTGTTATTTTTGTAATAATATAAATTAAAATTTTAAAAAAATGTCAACATTAGTTGGGAAAAGAGCTCCTTTATTTGAAGCAAATGCAGTATTAAACGGAAAAGATTTAGTAGAAAAATTTTCTTTAGAACAATTTATCGGGAAAAAACACGTAATATTTTTCTTTTATCCCGCAGACTTCACTTTTGTGTGTCCTACAGAAATTATTGCCTTTCAAAGAAGATTAAAGGATTTTGAAGACAGAAACACAGTTGTTGTTGGTTGTTCTGTAGATTCAGAATATTCGCATCTAGCATGGCTGAATACAGATAAAAACAATGGAGGTATAAAAGGCGTTACCTTCCCGTTAGTTTCAGATTCTTCAATGGTGATAGCACAAAATTTTGATGTTCTCGCAGGTGAATACAGTTATAATGAGGAAGATGAAGAATTGGAATTTGACGGAATTCCTGTTGCATATAGAGCATTATTTTTAATTGATAAACAAGGCGTTGTGCGTCATCAGGTTATCAATGATTTGCCTTTGGGCAGAAGCGTTGATGAAGCATTAAGAATTGTGGATGCATTACAGTTTTATGAAGAAAACGGAGAGGTTTGTCCTGCTAACTGGCATAAAGGTGATGATGGAATAATTGATAATACTGAAGGTATAGCCGATTATCTAAGCAAGCACTAAATTAAGGTTAAGATTGAGGCTGAAAAATTATCAATGCGCTTCCAGCCAGTTGCTGCCGTAATTCATGTCAATTTTTAATGGCACGTCCATTTTAATTGCATTAATCATTTTATCTGAAATAATATTTTTAACGATATCCAATTCTTTTTTATAAACATCAAAAACAAGTTCATCGTGAACCTGAATTATCATTTTTGATTTTAACTTCAGTTTATTAAATTCATTAAAAATATTTATCATAGCAATTTTAATCATATCAGCAGAAGAGCCCTGAATAGGAGCGTTAATAGCGTTACGTTCGGCAAAACCTCTAACAGTTGCATTAGCTGAGTTAATATCCCTGAGATATCTTCGTCTTTTCATAATAGTTTCAACATATCCGTTTTCGCGGGCAAAATCAATAGTGTCGTCCATATATTTTTTTACGAGAGGATATTTTGTAAAATATTGTTCAATAATTCCGGCAGCTTCTTTTCTTTGTATTTCAAGACGTTGTGACAAGCCAAAAGCAGAGATGCCATAGATAATACCAAAATTAACTGTTTTGGCTTTTCTTCGCATATCTTTTGTAACATCTTTTATATCAACGTTAAAAATTTTAGAAGCAGTAGCAGAATGTATATCCTGATCATCTAAAAAAGCATTAATCATATTTTCATCTTTACTAAGATGAGCAATAATTCTAAGCTCCACTTGGGAATAATCAGCAGACAGCAAAGTATAATCTTCATTTTTCGGCACAAAAGCTTTTCTTATTTCTCTGCCCCTTTCTGTCCTTATCGGGATGTTCTGAATATTGGGATTTTTTGAGCTAAGCCGGCCTGTTGCAGCTACAGCCTGATTATATGAGGGATGTATGCGTCCTGTTTTCTGATTTATTAAAAGAGGAAGAGCATCTACATAAGTAGATTTTAATTTTGTTAATGAACGATAATCTAATATCAAGGGAATAATTTTATGCTTTTTAATAAGTTTATGCAAAACATCCTCGCCTGTAGAATATTGTTTTGTCTTTGTCAGTTTGGGTTTGTCTGTAATTTTAAGATGCTCAAAAAGCACCTCTCCGAGTTGTTTTGGCGAAGAAATATTAAACTCAATACCTGCAATTTTATAAATATTTTTTTCTAATTCAGCGATTTCTTCTTCTAATTGAAAAGAATATTTTTTTAAAGTATCGGGATTAATTTTAACACCCTCAAACTGCATTGAAGTCAAAACAGGAATAAGAGGCATTTCAATTTCATCAAATAATTTTTTTGTATTTGTCTTTTCAAGAATAGGTAATAAAACTTCTTTTAATTGCAAAGTAATATCAGCATCTTCTGCAGCATATTCTTTAACTTTTTCAGGCTCTGTAGTCTGTATAGACCTCATATTTAATTGATTCTTGCCTTTTTTACCTATAAGCGTTTCAATAGGAACAGGTTTGTAATTTAGATATGTTTCTGCCAAAAAATCCATATTATGACGCATATCAGGTTCAATAAGATAATGAGCAAGCATAGTATCAAATAATTTACCTTTAACATCAATATTGTAATTTTTTAACATTAAAATATCGAATTTAATATTTTGCCCGATTTTTTCAATTTCAGAATTTTCAAAAACAGGTTTAAAGTCTTGTAAAATTTTATAAGCTTCATCAAAGTGTTCAGGCAAAGGAATATAATAAGCTTCCCACTTTTTATAAGAAAAAGAAATACCAACTAATTCAGCTTTGTTTACATCCAAGCCTGTTGTCTCCGTATCAAAACAAAACGATTTTTGTTTGAGTAATTCAGAAATCAGACTTTTCTTTTTTTCATAAGTATCAATTAAAAAATAATTATGTTTTTTATTTTTAATATTATCAGATAAAGATTCAATCTCACCAGAAACATCCGAAAACAAATCAGGTTGTTTATTTGAAGCATTGTTAACGGAAATATCAGTTAAAATTCTTTTGGCAAGATTTTTAAATTCCAGTTCATTAAATAGTGCTTTTAATTGCTTAACGTTTGGAGTTTTCAGTTTAAGTTGATTTTCATCAAATTCAATAGGAACATCTAAAATGATAGTAGCGAGTTGTTTAGATATTAAACCCTGTTCAGCATATTTAACAACATTTTCTTTCATTTTACCTTTAAGCTTATTGGAATTTTCGATAAGATTTTCCATATTACCGAATTTTTTGATAAGCTCTTGAGCTCTTTTTTGCCCTATTCCTGGAATACCGGGGATATTATCAACAGCATCGCCCCAAAGGCCAAGCATATCAATAAATTGCTTAGGGTTGTCAATTTCGTATTTTTCACATACTTCTTTTACTCCGATTTTTTCGGCTTTATTGCCCATACGGGCAGGCTTGTACACAAAAATATTTTCGGAGACTAACTGATAAAAGTCTTTATCAGAAGTCATCATATAAACAGTAAAATCTTTTTTTTCTGCTTTTTTTGCAAGAGTGCCTATAACATCATCAGCCTCATAACCATCGGAAAAGATAACAGGAATATTAAAAGCTTCAATTATAGCTTTGATATAAGGCAAAGAAATAGCAATATCTTCAGGCATTTTCTGACGTGTGCCTTTATATTCGGCAAATCCTTCTTTACGTATTGTGGGAGCCATAGTGTCAAAAACAACAGCAATATGACTGGGTTTTTCTTTTTTTATTATTTCGTATAAAGTATTTGTGAAACCAAGAATTGCAGATGTATTTAATCCTTTGGAGTTGATTCTGGGATTTTTGTTTAAGGCATAAAAGGCTCTGTAAATAAGCGCCATTGCATCTAATAAAAATAGCTTTTTTTCTTTATCCATCAATATTTTTGTTTATCATTTACATATAAAAAAATCATAGATAATTCAGAGAATAAATTTTATAATCTGTGAATTTATTGCAATTTTTTAAAATTTATTTTTCTTCATAGATAAGGAACAGAAGAGTCTGTCCTACAACTTTAAGGGTTGTTTTGTCGATAGTATTTATATTATCTTTAAGAGTATGCCAGTGTTCAAAAAAAGCACCGTTTCTGGAATTTGGGTCTAAGTGAATGATATCAATAGTAGGAATATTAATAATTTTATTTATATAATAATGGTCATCATCAATAAAGCTGCCTCTTTGATTAAGAAAATAATCATTGTATCCGATATCATTACCAATATTCCAGATTTTTTCAACCACTTCTGGAGCATAATTCATAGAGAAACCTTCTTTAGGAAATTTAGCATCAGAAGCACCAACCATATCGAGGAGGACACCAAATTTAGCTTTATAATCAGGGACGTGAGGGTTTTTAGCCCAATATTGAGCGCCGAGAGCCCAAAAATTTTCATCCGTGACTTGTGATTGCATATCCTGAGGAGGCCCGTAATCTTCAGTGTCAAAAAGTATTATGTCAACACCAATTTCAGGCTTTTTAATATTCATTTGTCTGGCAAGTTCAATTAAAACGCCAACACCGCTGGCACCGTCATTAGCACCGTCAATAGGCGTATTATGGTTTTTTTTGTCAGGGTCGTGGTCAGCATAAGGCCTTGAATCCCAATGTGCACAAAGCATTATTCTGTTTTTTAATTCAGGATTAAAAACTGCTATAATATTATTTCCTATTAATGTTTCTCCATTGTATGCCTTAGCTTTAAAATTTTGAATAATTACATCAGAAGTATATCTTTTTAATGTGCTTGATAAAAACTTCATACAATTTATATTTGCCAAAGTATTAGGAACGCGCGGACCAAAATCAACCTGTTTTTTAACATAATAATATGCTGTATCGGAATTAAAATCAGGCACTGTTACTTTCTCTTTTTTTTGTGAAGTTTCTTTTTTATTTTCAGTAGTATTATTACAAGAGATACTTATAAAAAATAGAAATATTATAATTAATACATTTACTGATTGCTTCATAATTTTATTTTTTTATAATTAAATAAATACAATTGCTTATGCTTTTGTAACTATATATGTATAAATTAGAAGTTTGATGAATGAGGATCAAATTTCATTTTTTCACAAAGTTATAAATTTTTTCAAACAGATTAGAATATTAAATTTTTCATCCCGTAAAACGAAGAATTAGTAGAAGTCCCCTAAAATAAATTATTTCTTTTAAAATATTAGAGTTCAATTTTTTATTTAAATTAAAAATATTATTTTTGCTAAATATTCATAATTTTGATATGACCTTTCTAAATAAAAGTATAAAAAGAATATTATTTTCTCATTTTTTTTTAATATTAGTACTGCTTTCCATATTGTTTTTAATTTCAGGAATTTTTCTTGTATATAACTTACAGAAAAAAGAGATAAAAATCATTGAAGAAAACACTTTGTTTTCTGAAAAACAACTTGTTAAAAATCAAGTTGAAAATATTTATGATTTTATTAAATATGAAAAAGAAAAATCACCTAATTTACCGGAAGAAATAAAACAACAGTATATTTTAAAATTAATTGAGAGAATAAGATTCAACCATAACGGATATATTTTTATCAATAAATTTAATGGTGATGCTTTAATTTATGATGGAAAGATTGTAAAAAAGCATAAGAACATTTATAATTTAACAGATAATAATGGTGTTGAAATATTTAAGCTTGAATTGAATGCCGCAAAAAAACCTAAAGGTGATTTTATTGAATATTCATTTAAGAAAATGGGGGCTGATGAGAAGCCTGAGCATAAAATATCATATATAAAAGCTTTGCCTGAATGGGAATGGATAATAGGAGCAGGTGTGTATAAATCGGATATATCTGAAAAAATTAAAAAACAAAAAATTATAACAAATAAAACAATTGTAAATGAATTATTAATTTTAATTATAATTATTATTGTTTTTATAATTATCGTTTATTATGTTATAGCTCTGTTTTCAAAGAAAATTGAAAAGGAATTAAATATATTCTTATCGTTTTTTAAAAATGCTTCACATAAATATAAATTAATAAATAAAGAAAAGTTAAAATATAAAGAGTTTAAAAAACTTGCCGATTATGCAAACATAATAATTGCAGAAGAAAAAAAATCAAAAGATAAAATATTACATATTAACAATATACTTAAAGATATTCAGAGTCTTAATGAATTAATAATAAAAGTTAAAGACAAAAAAATCTTTGCTCAGGGTGTATGTGATAGTTTAATTAAAACAGGAGGCTATAAAAGTTCATGGCTGGCATTATTAGACAAAAACAGAGAATTTGAATTTTTAGCTAACGCCGGTTTATACGATAATGGCTCTTTATTATTAAATGATTTTAAAAATAATAATTTTAATAAATGTTTTAAAGAAGCTTTAAAAACATCAGAACTGATATTAATAAAAGATGTTGAAAAAGAATGTAGAGGATGTCCATTATTAGGAAAAGAACCTGAAAACAGAGCTTATACTATCCGGTTAGAATACTCGGGTATTATTTACGGAATTCTTTCTGTTTCTGTTCCTGCAATATATTTTGATGATAAAGATGAGCAAAATTTATTTAAAAAATTATCTGCTGACCTTAGTTTTATATTATACAATTTAGAGATAGAAAATAAAAATAAGGAAGCAGAACTTGCTTTAATAGCAAGCGAAAAAAAATATAGAACTTTATTTGAGAGAGTATCAAATGTCGCAGTTTTTGGTTTTAACAAAGACTTAGAAGTAACATTTTGGAATAAAGCATCAGAACAAATATTTGGATATTCCAAGGAAGAAGCCATAGGAAATACCCTGGATAAATTAATTTTTCCTGCCCAAAAAAAATCAGAATATATTAATAATGTTAATAATTTTTTGAAAAATGGTACTTATCCCCCATACAACGAAAGAGAGGTAAGACATAAAAATGGGAAACAGGTGTCAATTATATTAAATTATTTTTTATTTAAAAATCCTGATGATGAACCCGAGATATTTAATTTTGCTGTTGACATTAGTAAACGAAAAGAATATGAAGAAGCTTTAAAGAAAAGCGAACAAGAGCTTCTTGAATCAAACGCTACAAAGGATAAATTCTTTTCAATAATTGGACACGATATCAGAAGTCCTTTTAATTCTATTATTGGTTTTGCCGATATTATCAGGAACGATGTTGATAGTTTAGATGCAGCCCAAATTGAAAAAATAGGCGAATCAATTTATAATACAGGCAATACTACTTTGGAACTCATTAATAACTTGATAGAATGGTCAAGAACACAAACAGGCAGAATTGAATGTAAGCCAGAGAAATTTTTTATTAAATCAATAATCGGGAAAACATATAATCTTTTAAAAAATAATATTGAGAAAAAAAGTATTAATTTTATAATTGATGTCTCTGATGAAACGAGAATATATGCAGATGTTACAATGTTTGAAATCATCTTAAGAAATTTAATATCTAATGCCATAAAATTTTCATTTCAAAATGGTACAATAAAAATAAAAGCAGAGGAAGATAAAGCACTTATAAAAATAAGCATAGAAGATAGTGGTATAGGTATTAAAAAAGAAGATTTAGATAAATTGTTTAATAATAATATTATTCATACAACAAGAGGTACAAATAATGAAAAAGGCACAGGTCTGGGATTAATACTTTGTAAAGAGCTTGTAGAAATGAATAATGGCAAAATATGGGCAGAAAGTGAATATGGAAAGGGGTGCAAATTTATATTTACTCTTCCTGTAGATTGATTTTTTTAACAATAAAAAATAATAATCTGAGTTCAAATTAATTGTTTAAAAATTATTTCACATTTTCAAGATTAAAAACAATTTTTTTATCATTAATAAAATCATAAAGGCATAATTTTCTAAGCTCATAATAATTGGTCCAATAAGTCCAGAGGGTATTAATATAACTTTCTTTGGCTCTGTCTTTTTCAGTTTGAGCAATATTAAGTTCAGTAATACTAATTTTCCCGATAAGATATCTTTGTTTAGTAACCATATATCTTTTTTGTGCTACAGTATCGCTTTTAGCAGCAATTAGCAGTTGACTTTTTTGCATATTAAATCTCGATACTTTTAAAAAAATATTTTGGTTAAAATCTATTTGCTGTTGTTCAACAGAAGTCTGAACCAGTTGTTGATTCGACTCAGCCATTTTAATTTTACCTTTAGCAAGCCCCCAGTCAATTATAGGCACCTGAATACCAAAGCGTATTTGTTCTTGGTCTAATGGGTTTTTATAAGCTTCCTGAAAACCATCTGCACTTTGTGTTAATCCATAAACAGCATAAATATTTGCGCTAAAACGATTTTCGAGTTTTGCCCTACTTACTTCTCTTTCTTGTTCAAGAATTTTTCTGTTAAAGGCAATAAAATCAGAAGCATTTTGTCTTGCTTCAGAAATTGCTTTTTCATGATTAACCTCAATATCAAAAATTTTATCAGGAGGAATTAAATTAATAATATCATTATCTTTAAGACGCAAAAATGATTTTAGTTTAAATCTTTTCATCTGCAAATTAAGTTTCTGATTTTCATAATTTGTGTTTGAATTCAGAAGACTTAATTGTAATTGCAGCAAATCATTTTCAGCAATAGTTCCTAAATTATATCTACCCTGAGCAATTTTATATAAAGTGTCGTTATTAGTTTTATTAAGTAATTGGATTTTAGTTTTAATCTGTGCCAGCAACATATCAAAAAAATAATTTGTAGCAGTAATAGCTACCTGTTCCATATCTTCAAGATATATTCTTTTTGCTTCTTCATATTCTAAAGGTTCAATTTTTTTCTCCCATTTATAAGGATTATAAGCAAAAACAGGTTGTGATAAACCAATGTTTATGGGTGTAGTAAGGTATGATGTATTAGTAGAATCGCCAATAACATCTAATCTTCTTACATTTGAGTTAAGGAATATCTGACCACCTGTAAGTCCAATTTTTTGAGCTACAGATATACTCATATTAGAATTTGCCAAACGACGTTTTATAAAGATATCGTCACCATTACTTAAAGTAATTTTATCAATAGATTTGCTAAAATCTGGCAATGTTGAGCTAAAATTTACTTGAGGAAGATAATTAGCTTTAAAAGTACGATATTGCCAATAGCTGCTTTTAAATTTATGCTTAGCCATTAAAGCATCGGGCGATTGCTCTTTTGCAATACGTACTACATCATTTAAAGTTAAATTTACTATTTTCTTTTCCTGTGCAAAATTATTTAAAGAAAAAAATAATGAGATAATTATAAAAAAAATTGTTTTTGATTTATTCATTGATATAATTTTTTTATTCATACCTTAAAGAAGTAACCGGGTCTTGTTCTGCAGCTTTTTTAGCAGGCATATACCCAAAAATAATTCCTATTGAAGCAGAAACGCCAAAAGAAATAATTATTGACATAGGAGAAATAATTGTAAGAATACCTGTTGTTTGAGTAATAATTTTAGCAAGTACAAAACCAAGGATAATTCCTATAATTCCTCCTGTAAGACTAATTAATGTAGCTTCTATAATAAATTGTAATGAAATATCTTTTTTTGTTGCACCAACAGCCATTCTTACGCCAATTTCTTTTATTCTTTCCAATACTGAGGCAAGCATAATGTTCATAATGCCAATACCGCCTACAATCAACGATATACTTGCAATGGCTCCCAATACAACATTAAAAATATCTTTGGTTTTCTGTTCTTGTTTGAGCAAAAGTTCGGGCACAATAATTTCAACATCATCAACATCATAATGTCTTCGCTTTAACATTTCATGTAAAACTTCGGTTGTAGGAGCCAAGAAATCACTTTCTTTAACCTGGACAACAATTTTATCAATTTGGTTATTACTTGAAGCAGCCTCATCATCATTGCTAAAAGAAACAGAAGAAAATCCATTAGAAATATAAACATTTCCGCCTCCATTTACAGAATTAGAATTAATAACAGATCTGTCTTTAAATCTTAAAAGCAAAGTTTGAATGGGAGCAAAAATACTGTTATTATAATTACTTATTCCTAAATTTTTAGCGCTTTTTTGGCTTACATTTCTATTATTAAGAACACCTATTACTTTTAACCAAATATTTCCGCATTTAATATATTCGCCAACAGGATTTTGTTTTGGGAAAAACCTGGATTTTATTGAAGACCCAATAATACAAACAGCTTTACCATGTTTGAGTTCAGTTTGGCTAAACATTAAACCTTTTTCCAAAGACAGATTAAAGATATTAAAAAAATCAGGGGTTATTCCAATAAGGTTTTCTTGTTTCCTAACGCCGTTATTAATAATAAAAGTTTTATAAATTACTTCAGGGCTAACAAGCTTAACACCCGGAATAATTTTTTTTATACTCTCGGCATCTTTTAAAGTAAGACCTGGCGAATATTTATCTTTTACATTTTTTGAAGTGCTATTATCATCTTTATTGCTTGTTTTAGATTTAATATTTTTAGGAGAAATAATAATATTATTAACACCAACAAGTTTAATCTGGTTAAGTATTTCCTGTTTTGCTCCGGTACCAATTGCAAGCATAGCTATAACAGCAGCAACGCCAAAAATAATACCAAGAGCTGTTAACATAGAACGTACTTTATTTGCAAATACTGCTTCTAATGCTATGTTTAAAATATATAAAAATCGTTCCACAGCTTTATAATGTTTTTATTTTTAAGTCATCTGCATTTTCAGGAGTGTTAAGAAAGATAAAATCATCTTTTTTTAATCCTTTTTTAATTATAATTTCATTTTCATTGCTTTTGCCTGTTATTACCTGCTGTTTAACAATCCGGCTTCCTGATTTTTTATAAACAAAAGATATGCTATCGTTGTTATGAACACCTTCAATAGGAATAAATAAAACACTGTCGATAACAGATGTGATAATTTTATTTTTTGTAGTCATAGCAGGTCTAAGAATAGAGTCAAATTCATTAACAAGAATTTTAACTTCAAAAACTTTGGCATTAGAATTACGTAATTGTTCACCAATATTAGCAACTTCAATAACTTTGCCTGTGAATTTTTTTTCAGGAAAAGCATCAACACCAATTTCAACTTTTTGCTGAGTTTTAACTTTGCTAATATCTATTTCATTGATATATGTTTTAGAAATCATTTTAGAGAGGTCAGGTAATGTGGCAACAATATTATCCCAAGCACTTAAAGTAGAGCCAATACCTTGTTTACTGCCATCCCATGCACGTTTATAAATTACCATTCCTGATTTTGGTGCTTTTACTGTGAATTCTTTCATAACATCAAGCATTCTTTCGTATTTTCTTTTTGCCTTTGTTAAGTCAGCAGTAATTTCCCTCATATTAGCTTTTGCTTTTTGAGTTTTAAGTTTATAATTTTTTAATGCCTGATTATAAGCTCGTTTTACTTTTTCTAAATCATTTTTTACTTGTCGTATTGTTGCAGGTGGTTCATATTTCGATTGTTCAAGAGTTATTTTTTTTTCTTCGAGAGAAAAATTTAAATTTATTAATTCGTCTCTTGCACTTCGTAAATCAAGCGAAGTATCCAATTTTGTTTTTGTATATTGTGATTCTAATTTTTCAAGTTCAGTTTGAGTATCTTTAATTTTATTGCTGATTTCTGTTTTGTCTAAACTTGCGACATACTGTCCTGAATCAACTAAAGTGCCGTCAGGAATCATATCTTCAATTTTTACCTGATATATTCTAACAGCTCTGAGACCTTCGGGACCATAAATTTTTTCAGAACTTTTGGCTTCAAGCTCTCCGGTAGTTGTAATATTTATGTTAAAAGTTCCATATTTTACAGGAACCTTTAGCATTTTTTTGTCTTCACCTGTGTTTGCGAAAATTTTGAATAATACTATTATTAATAAAATACCTGCTACTAATATTAAAATTTTTTTGTTTTTCATATTATCATTATTTTGTATTTAACCTGATAATTATTCAGTTTTTTATATTTTCAAAATTTTCTTTGTAATTAAAAAATAATTCCAAGTTTAATTTATTATTCTTCAATATCTTGTTTAGTTTTTTCTGTTAAGAAGATATTTTCTATAACCATATTTTTGTCAACAGCTTTACACATATCATAAACAGTAAGTAAAGCAATATTCACAGCAGTGAGAGCTTCCATTTCAATACCGGTTTTTCCAACGCATCTGGCTTCACTTTTTACAAAGACACCTGTTTCGTCAAGAGAAGCTTTAACGTCTAATTTTGTTATTTGCAAAGGATGGCACAAAGGAATTAATTCATTTGTACGTTTACCCCCTTGTATCCCTGCTATTTCTGCTATTGTAAGCACATCACCTTTTTTTATGATGTTATCTTTGATAAGACCAATAGTTTCGCTGTTTAGCTTAATATGACCTTGTGCTTTTGCAATTCTTAATTGAGGCTTTTTATATCCAACATCAACCATGTTTGCCTTACCATGTCTGTCAACATGTGAAAATTTATTCATTTTATAATTATTTTTTATCCCCCGATATTGTAAAATTTACCGGAGTGATTATATGTTCCGCTTTTAGGTTTGTTTTCAAGAGCAAGTTTATAAGCTTTTTCTATTCCCAATTCTCTGACATCGTATTCCATGTCGCTAAAAAGACAAGGTTTTATTTTTCCGTTAGCAGTAAGTCTGAGTCTGTTACAATGTTTACAATCGCCACCTGAGCCACCTTCAACTATTGAAAATTTGCCTGTATTAAGATCCATTTGATGAATGAATCTAACCATAAGATTATTTTCAGCACAAAATTTTCTTACTTGTTTAGCATCTTCTTCTTCAGATGAATTCATAACAACACAATTTATTTTAACAGGAGTAAGATTTGCTTTTTTTGCAGCTTCAATACCGGCAAAAACTTTATCAATATCACCTAAGCGTGTTATCTCATGATATTTTTCAGGATTTAAAGTGTCAAGGCTTATGTTCACTCTGTCAAGGCCTGCATCTGCCAATGGCTGTGCAAATTTATCAAGCAATATGCCATTAGTTGTCATTGTAATTTCTTTAAGGCCTTTAATTTTTGATATCATAGCTACTAAATCAACAATACCTTTTCTAACCAAAGGCTCACCACCTGTAAGACGAATTTTGTCAATGCCCATTTCAACACCTGTTTTAATTACCTCAACAATTTCGTCAAAAGATAAAATTTCGTTATGAGGAAATAATTTTATTCCCTCAGCAGGCATGCAATATTTACAACGAAGATTACATCTGTCTGTTACTGAAATTCTAAGATAATTAATTTTTCTGTTATATCTGTCTAACATCAACAATTTCTCCTTTTTTAATTATAGTTTCTCCAATATTTATTGAAATCATTCCCTGCGCTGCAACATAAGAATGAATATGAGCAGAGCCGTGATAATCTACGGGCATTACCATACCTTTATCATTAATATATACAGGAATAAATGATTTTCTTTTCGATTTTTTTCTTTTATAATCAACGCCTAAAGGCATTTTTATTGTTACAGGCTTGTAATTATAACCCATTGATTTAAGTATATAAGGTTTTATAAGCAACTCAAACTGTACAAAAGAAGAGACGGGATTTCCGGGAAGTCCAAAACAGGCTTTCCCTTTGGCAACGCCAAAAGTTGTAGGTCTTCCGGGTTGTACTGCAACACTGTCGAATAATATTTTTAATCCTGCTTTTTTTAATGTGTCAACAACAAAATCGTAATCGCCCATTGAAACACCGCCTGTTAATAAAACCAAATCATTTTTTTCTAAAGCCTTGCAAATAATATTATAAGTTTCCTCTTCATTATCTTTAACAATGCCAAGATAGTTAGGATTTGCTCCAACATTTTTAACCTGGGTAATAAGTTGATAAGCATTGCTGTTACGTATCTGTGACAGTCCGGGTTTAAGATTAGGTTCTACTAATTCATCGCCTGTAGTAATAATTCCAACATCAAGTTTTTTATATACTAATGGATTTGTACAACCAACAGAAGCAAATGTGCCAATATGTTTCGGCTGAATTCTTATCCCTTTTGTTAACACTGTTTGACCTGATTTTACATCCTCTGCTTTTGAGCATATATTTGAATTAGTATCTTCTTTTGTAAATTTTATTTTATTTTTACCTGTTTCAATAGTATGTTCAACCATTAAAACGCAATCAGCTCCTTTAGGAATTTTAGCCCCGGTCATAATTTTTGAACACTGATTATGACGGATAATTTTTTCAGGCTCTTTCCCGGCAGGAATAATTTCTATTACTTCCAACTCATTTTTAATATCTTCTTTTTTGCAAGCATATCCATCCATTGCCGATTTGTCAAAAGGTGGCATGTCAACATCTGAAATAACATCCTGCGCAAGAATTCTATTTAACGAATCTACAAGTTTTACAGTCTCTGTTTTTTTTTGTTTTATTATTGATTCGTTAACAATTTTATTTACTTCTTCGAATAGTATCATTTAATTTATATTTTTTCATTTAACTAATATTTTTCAAAAATACATATATTTTTAACGGAAACTTTAAACGATTTAGTGTTTTTTTATTAAAAAATACGGTACTACCACGAATTTAGTGGAATATTGACAAATGCGAAAATGATAAAATGCTTAAATGCAAAAATATAAAAACAATTCTGATACAAAAACAAAATGTTGTCTATAATAAATCCTTCATTAACTGATATTTAATTGTTTTGAAACATTAGTATATTCAAGCATTTTAAAATTAATAATAATTTTTTATCGGACAGCAATCATTAAAAATTAAAAAAATGACACAATATTTTAAACATTAGATGAGAAGTAAAAAATTTGGTAAGATTGCAATTTGGATATTGTTAGGAGTTTATGCAGCAATTGGACTTGCATTATTTTTGGGATATGTAGTCATGTTATTGTGGAATTGGTTAATGCCACTTATATTCAGATTAATAACAATAAGCTATTGGCAAGCTGTCTGCATTATCATTTTGGCAAAAATTCTGTTTGGCGGTTTTGGTCATCGCCGCTACCGTACTATTGTATCGTGTGGTTTTTATTTAATAATAATAACATCATTCAACATACCTTTTCCACCACTATAATTTTTTTGCACTACTATAAATATAGTCTTCAGGTTTAAAAACTAAACTACCTTCTACATGATTATGAAATTTGTAATTACAGCTCATTTTGTCAAATATAATAAAATTTTTTATAAACCATATGGTATAATTATGAAATAGCTGGTACCTAAACCACAAATCTAAAGGTGGCAGGGTAATCAATAGATGTTTCTATAAAGTCTCTCATTTTATTATTTTAAAATTATATCAAAATTTCTAAGTAATACTAAAGCTTCAGGCATTGAAAACACAGCCTTTTTAATTTTCCCATTTAATAAATCTATTCCATTATAGTTAACCGCATTTTCAAAATTGGCTTTCATTAAATTAGTGTTTTGGAAGATACTATCTTGTAAATCTGTATAATTAAACTTACTAAGTTGCAAATCTGCTTCAGAAAAGTTTACATCATGTGCAATACATTTACAGACTTTCATTTTCTTCAATTTCATACCATAAAAACTTGAATAGCTTATATTGGAATTTTCGCAAGTGATTGAGAAAGGCAATGAGGCTTCATCCCAGGCAATTCCTATCATTTTACAGGACTTAAATGTCACATTTGAAAATCGTGAATATTTAACTTTTAATGAGGACAGGTTGCAATTTTCAAAAAAACAATCTTCAAATTCACAATCTTCAAATGTAATATTAGAAAAATCACAATGTGTAAATTTACACTTGATGAACTCTTTTTCTTTAACAACAACATCTTTGTATATTATCTTGTCAAATATTTTATCTTGATGAAGATTTTCCATTTTTTTTGGTGGTTTAAATATTCTTTACTTTTTTTTGAATTAATTTATCGATATATTTAATGGTTGTTATTTTTTCAAACGAAAACAATACCACTAAAGCAAGCATTACGCCCGTCACTACATCAATAATATAATGATGTCCTGAATATACGGCAGAAAACCAGATGCCCAGCATAAACAGTATGAAAAAGAGATTGATCCATCCGAGCCTTTTTTTAATAGCATAAAACAGTACAATTACCGGATATGAGGCATGCAATGATGGCATAGCGGCCAATACATTGGCATTTTTTTCGTACAGTCCGGCAAAGATCGGGATGCCAATAAGTTTGTCGAAACGGCCGAGCCCTGCTGTATTTCCGGGAACGCCTAAGTGTAAATTAAAACCGTACAACTTTACATACCAGGGCGGTGCTGCCGGATAAAGGTAGTAAATAATAAAACCAAAAATGTTTACAAGAAGGAATACCATTGAAAATTTGGTAAACAGGGTTTTATCTTTAAAATAGAGATAGACGGCAAAAGCAATGGGCACGGGAACCCAATTGATGTAAAACAGACCTGACATGATATCGAGGAATTTTGTATGTATCAGGTCAAAATATTCATTTGGTGTAATCAGGTTGTGATGAAAAGTGATGCCAAAAAGGATTTTTTCCAGTTCGTAAGGCTGTTTAATATGAACTGCTGAAACCTCATAATTAGGAAGTATCCGCATTGAATCGTAGATAATCCAATAAATGATAAAAATGGAAAATCCAAGAATAAACCGGCGTGTCTTTTCGTTTGCGTAATACATACCAAACCAAAAAAAAACAAGAAAATAGTGCTCGGGCCGGGTTCCCCCTGCGAGATGTGTACAAATAAGGTAAACAATGACAATCAGACTGTTAATTATTATGTTTTTCTTTGTGAATCGTTGAAATTCCATGATGTAATTTTGTTACTGGTCTGTTAACATTTTTTCATAAACACGTTTTCCCGTGGTTGTATCTTTTCCGAAAAGTTCAATATATTTTACTTTTGGCCAAAACCCCGAATTGTCTGCAAAAATGTAGAGGTGTCCTAATTTGGCAGGTTTTTCATTTATTTTTGTGTAAATGGCAGCTTTAAAGGGAGCTTCCTGTTTTAATAAAAAATCTCTTTTATCGGTAGCTACCAAATTAATTTTATACTCGTTTTGTTTCCCTTTTATTTTGGAAGACTTTACGCCATAAGCAAATAATTTTTCGATAGTTCGTAAAGGCATAGTTTGTCCATATTCCTGATACCGGATCCAATAAACATTAATAGGATTTTTTTTGTCAAGGTTTCCCGATTTATCAAAAATGGCATCGTAAACAATGGTATTTCTATTGTGGTTGCGCTGGATGTAAAACAGTAACTTTTTAGTTTTTGGCGGAACGGTGTAACCAGGATACCCTTTTATACTATAAGACAGAAAACCAAACGAAACAATCAAGAGGATGATTACTTTTTTCATTTTTACAATAATTTTTCATTTTTAAACCATTCAATAGCTTTCCGAACGCCTTTCTCCAAATCATATTCAGGTTGAAAATCAAAATCTTTGATAATTTCTTTGCTTTCGCACAACCAGTTTTTACAAATTAGTTCATTGTATTTATCACTGTTTAAGGTAACTGGTTTGCCAAACAAACAAGATATTTTCTCGTTTATTAAAACAATGGGCTTTACAAATGCTTTTGGGAAAACAATAGCAACCGCCTTTTTATTCAGTGTTTTTTTTATGATGGTATTAAACTCTTGTGCAGTATATTGTTTTAGGTCAGTTACAAAATAGGCTTTACCGATTATTTCTGATTCCAAAGCATTAAAAACAAGTTTGGCAAAGTCGGTAACGTACAGAAAAGTGAGATGCTGTTCTTTTGTGCCAATGTAAGATTCAATGTGTTGTTTAATTGATTTGTAGGCAAGGTAGTAGTCTTTTTCACGGGGGCCGTAAACACCGGTGGGCCTGAGTATTAAATAAGGAAAGTCAGGTAATGATTGAATAAACTGCTCTGCCATTAATTTGCTTTTTCCATACATGGTAACGGGATGCGGTGTGTCGGTAGGCTTAATGGGTTGGAGGGTTTTTTCGTTGCCTGGTCCAAAAACCGCCAGGCTGCTGATAAATAAAAATTTATCGGGTATGCTCTCAGCCTCATGTAAAGTTTCAATAAAATTTTTAGTATATTGATAATTTACAGTTAGGAAGTCGTTTTTGTTACACGATTTGATGACCCCTGCAGCATGAATAATAAAATCAAAACGGGGTGCGTTCTGCAGCTGGCTTTTTAGTAGTTCTTTATCCGAAAAATCTATCTTAAGAAAACGGATATCAGGATTTGAGAGATATTTTCTGTTGCTTGATTTCCTTACCCCGGCATACACTTCGAAATTGCGTTTTAATGCTTCTTCAATAAGAAAACTTCCGATAAATCCACTGGCACCCGTTATTAGAATCTTTTTCATATTCCCTTTTTAATATAACATCTTCTTTTTAAATGCTGACGGGTTTCATAATCATTGAACATTAAAAATGCACTTTTGTTATCTTCTAAAGCATGACTTGAAATTGCAATTTCAACTCCATTATCAATATATGCCTGCATTATTTCGCTGTAAAAAATGGCAGCAACACCCTTGTTTTGATATTCGGGTTTAACCGCCTGCAGAAGCATGTCTACCTTGTTGTTTTTACGGAGTGCTTTCAGAATATGGATAAAACCGAAAGGAAAAAGCTTCCCTTTTGCTTTTTGTAATGCTTCTGATAATGAATATATCGATATTCCGAAACCTGCTACTTCATTATTTTTATCCAATACGAAGCAAATAAATTTCACATCTATGGCAGAGAAATAATCTTTGGTGTATTTTTCTATTTGCTTATCGGTTAAGGGGACAAATCCATATAAAGATTTAAAAGCTTCGTTTAAAGTATAAAACATGCTTTTAGCGTAAGGGAGTACCTCTTTTGATTTTTTTATCTTCAATATTTTAAGATCATATTTTTCAAGCGTTTGTGAAGATATTCTTTTTAGATTTTCGGGTACTTTATCCGGTATTTTTATCTCAAATTGAACCCAGTCGGTGTCTTTTTTATAGCCCAGCTTTTCAAGATGTACCGGATAATAAGGATAATTATAAATTGTTGCCTGTGTTGCCATTTCATCAAAACCTTCCACAAGCATACCCTCCAAATCCATATCGGAAAATCCCAAAGGGCCGTGGACAGCTGTTAATCCTTTGTCTTTTGCCCAATCCTCAACGGTTTTGATAAGAGCACCCGAAACCTCAAGATCATCAATAAAATCGATCCATCCGAAACGCATGTGTTTTTCGTTCCAAATTTCGTTGGACTTATGGTTGATGATACCTGCTATCCTGCCCGCTATTTTGTTGTTTTTATAAGCCAGCCAGTATTTTGCTTCACAAAATTCAAAAGCAGGATTTTTTTTGGGGTACAAAGCTGCTCTTTCGTACATGTGTAATTGGGGAACTCTGTATTTATTTCCTTTGTATAATTTGTCAGGAAAAGCAATAAATTTTCTTAAATCAGATTTAGTTTTTACCTCCTTTACTATTATATTTTTCATTATTTTGAAATGTTTGTTATAAATGGGTTTTACTACTGATATGCATTGATAATTTGATAGTTAAGTTAAATAAATTTTGAATTAGTTACTACAATCAATTTAATATGCTGACTATCAATATTTTTGTAAAAATATAAAATAAAATCATTATAGTATAGAATTTTTCAAATATTTTTTTTAACACGCTATATTTAGTTATTTAATATTTTACATTTTAGTTACTACGAAAACATAAAAATAACATCTAAATATCTGTAATACTGCGATTTGTTCAAGTAAAACTCGTATAAATTAGGTTCATTCAATAGCCGTAGTGGTTTCAATTAATTTTCGACATTTAACCAGCTTGTCAATTGCAATGTCAATTTGTTCTTTGGTGTGTGTTGCCATTAACGAAAATCGCAAGATGGCTTTCCCTTTTTCTACTCCGGGACTTACCACGGGATTAACATAAATTCCTTGTTCCAATAACATAGTTCCATACTGATAGGTTTTAATATCATCACCAATAAGTATGGGAATAATAGGAGTTGTGCTCTCTCCAATAGAAAAACCTTCTTGCAGAAGACACTTGGAAGCATAATTTGTATTTTCCCATAATCGAGAGATTCTTTCCGGCTCTCTTTTAATTATTTCTAATGCTTTTAACACTGTTGCTGCCGATGCCGGAGGAATTCCGGCACTAAATAGCAATGAGCGGGCATTATGCTTGATATAATTGATGGTGTCAAAGTCACCGGCCACAAAACCGCCTAAAGAAGCTAATGATTTGCTGAAAGTTCCCATTATCAGGTCGGTTTTTTCAGTAATATTATAGTGTGATGCCGTACCTGAACCGTTTTTCCCGATTACGCCTAAAGCATGTGCATCATCAACCATTACAGAGGCTGAGTATTTATCTGCCAATTTACATATTTTATCAAGATGAGCAATATCGCCTTCCATACTAAAGATGCCATCGGTAACAATTAATGTTGTTTGGGTTTTATCTGTCTTTTGAAGAATCTTCTCCAAAGATTCCATGTTGTTATGTTTATATTTTAAAGTTTTCGCATAAGCAATTCTGCAGCCTTCGATGATGGAAGCATGGCTTTTATCGTCAATTACAATCAAATCGTTTCTGCCCACAAGACTTGGTATAGTTCCCATATTTACCTGAAACCCGGTACTAAATATGGTAGCTGCCGGTTTGCTGACAAAATCTGCCAAATTATTTTCAAGTTCGTTGTGTAAATCAAGGTTTCCATTCATTAACCTGGAACCGGAGGCACCTGTCCCGTATTTATCAAGCGCCTTTTTTGCAGCTTTTATAATTTCCGGGTGGTTAGTTAACCCCAGATAACTATTGGAACCGAACATAAGCGCCTTTTTACCATTTAATATAACTTCAGTATCCTGCCCTGATTCAAACGAATGATAATACGAATATAGTCCTTTTTCCTTTACGATTTGCGGAATATTATATTTCGCGAATTTTTTTTGTAATAGTCTCATATTTCTTCTTTTTTTTTAAAAATCAAATTTAAATCTTCCTCTGATGCCGTATTCAGGAACATTTGGATTATCCAGATACGACATCCTTCTTATTAAGTCTATTCTGAAAAACTTAAAAATATTTCCGATTCCAACACTTGCTTCTACATAAGGTTTCTCTTTGAGTGAGAAAGTTGTTGGGGAACCAAACTTATCTGTTGGAAAAAGCATTAAGTTCTGATTAATTTCAGGATTATTTTTGTCGGTAATGCTACCGTAAAGGCCTTTAAAGGATATGATTGATCGCCATTTAAGTTTTTTAATCAAAGGTATTTTGTTTAATATGAAACCGTTAAAATGATGTTCAACAAATAAACTGACATATTTATCGCTGGCAAATTCAAGAAAATTCATCATATTATACGAACGAAGCTGGTACGAATAGGTTTGGTTTGCGCGAGGCAGATCCAGTAATAGGAATGGAACTTTTCCGAATATTCTTCCCGCTTCAATTTCAGTATTGGTAAATCCTAATGGTCCTTCGTAAAATCGTTTAAAAGCATTGAATTTCAATTTGCTATACGAATAATCGGATCCCAAAATCCCTTTTACCCCTTGTGTATAGCTAAATTGTAAGATCGGATGATTGGTAATGATAGGTACCTTATAATCAATGCCCTGATAAAATTTTTCATTGGGTGCAAAACGAATACAGGCTGTTATCTCGCTTGATGTAATAGATTGGACGGAATGACCGTCTACGTAATTGAAATAAAGTGTGCCGCCGGGTTTTCGTTGAATATTCCTTAAAACAAGAGTTGTTGAAAATCCGTCTTTCCAATCACGATAATGTTCAATCTTAAGCATGCGGTTGTAGAGAATTTTATCGGCAACCCCTCTTTTAAATGAAAGCAGAAAGTTGTCTTCATTAATAAATTCCACTTCCATGCCAGGGAAATTGGTTTCGTACTGGTATTGCAACGAAAGCGTATGTTTGGGGTTATCTTTTAGAGCTTTGTTATTAAGCGACCATGTTGCCATCGCTGAATATTTAAATTGTTTATCCTCAAATCCATATATTCCGTAACCGCTTAACCTGAACTTTTTATTGAATTTATCGCTTGTTCTGCCGCCCAATCTCAAACGAAAACCTTCCACGTCATTAAAACTGTAGAAAGTATTTATCGGTCCAACATCTATTTTATCAAAATTCCAGTATCCTGCCACCAATAACATTACAATATCCATGGTTCGTTTAAATGCAGGCACATTTTGAACGCTATCAACCATTTTGTAAATATCCTTTTCCTGCTTTGTAAGATCAACTAATCTATGGTTTTTCCAAAACAAGCTGTCTTTTTTATCATAGCCCGGTTTCATTACTTCTTTAGTTCCTGCGTAAAGACTGTCGGGCATGTGTTTGTTAAATACGAAATTATCGTAATAAATACTTTTCCTTCCAAACATGCCGATACCTTTCTTGCCCAGATTAAAATCAACAATTAGTTTATCAGTTGTCAGCATCCAGGCTTTGTTGTTGATAAACGTATATTCCTGAATAATTTTCAAATCATTTACAAAATTCAAATTAATATCTTTTGAAACATGCATGTCTGCTTTTACCACCGCGTAACGGTTATCGTTTGTGATGTATAAATTTCCTGCGAAAGCAAAATCCTGTTTGTTTCGGGGCTGAAAACCAAGCCGAATGCAGTTATAACCATTTACATTAAGGGTGTCAATAATCAGGAATTTATAAATTGAAGGTGCAATCACTGAGATTGGGCTGATAAAAGGATTTGTCAGAAGCATAATGGTATTGTCGTAGAGGTCAATATCTTCATATAAATTGTCTATCATATAACCAACACCCTGATTATCGACATATTCATGGAAGCCTGTCATTTTGGTTCCCATGATGTATTCTTTTTTACTTTGTGGCGTTTTCCGGTAGTACACTTTTGAGCGTGTTTCTTTAAAAAATACAGGTAAAAATGGTTTTCCGTTAATATCGGAAGTATCGACAAAATTAAAAATAAACTGAAATTTCTTTAACGCCTTTTTCTTTTTGTACTTATCAGTAATATTATTTAAATCGAATTCATCCTTTTCATATTTTTCATATTCATAATAATTAAGGTTCTCTTTTCGATTTAATTTTTTGTTTTTAATCACTTTTCGGACCAGTGCAACGGCAGGATTATTTTTGTTACGGTATCGTACTTTTTTTGCTTTTACCTCTACTTCCTTAAGTGTAATGTTTTTGGGTCGTAAACTGAAATTAATGGTTTGCCGTTCTCCTTTTTTAACCGGACAGGCTTGACTTTTATAACCCATAAAGGAAGCTTGAAGACTATCTGAAGCCCATTGGGTTTCAATATAATATTCTCCATTGTAGTCGGTAATTCCGCCTAAATTTTTTCCAACAAAAACAATATTGACAAAAGGGAGAGCCTCTTTGGTTCTAACATCAATAACTCTGCCTTTGATACGGGTCATTTTTTGGGCATGAAGTGCCGGTGCAAATAAAAGCAATAAGACAAAACTGCCGAAGAATAAAAATGATCTATTTGTCCTCATTCTCTTATTGAAATATTTATTTAAACACAAAATGTTTGTTCATTAAAAAGTTAAAGCCGATACCTACTATGATTGATACTGCTACTTTTGCAATAATCGATTGTATTCCGGCAAATTCTACAGCAAGATAAAAGCTGGACATATTCAAAATGATACTTGAAGCCCATACGAGGAAATAGCGGATGGCCTGTTTTGATAACTTCCCATCTTTTTTCTTAAAAGTCCAGTTTCTTTGAAGCACAAATGCCGTTACTCCTCCCATAATTAATCCCGTAAATGATGCAAGAAGGTACCATACGTGGATAGCCTCAGAAAGAATCAGGAACAAACTATAGTCAACAGCAGTAGCAATGATAGCCACAGTATTATATTTCAATAAAGTATGGTGATTTTGTCTTGTATTTACCATCAGAAAATTTTTAAAAAAACAACAAGTTGTAGAACCAGGTTAGCATAAACACCTGCTACCACATCGTCTAGCATCACACTCCAGTCTGTTTTCAAATTATCCAACTTACGTATATACAATGGTTTTAGAATATCAAAAAATCTGAATAATACGAAAGCAGCCAGATAGTATTGCCATTGAAAAGGAAGTGCAAAGACGGCAATCCAAACGCCTACAACTTCATCAATCACAATTAATTGCACATCGTGCGTCCAAATTTGATGGACTTTTTTAATGCTGAAAATCCCCAGCAACATTACAGTAAGTATCACAACAAGATTGAGAACAAGAATAAGTAGTCCGTTTATCTTTAATGTGGTAAATCCCAGATTAAAGAAATAAAAAACTACAATGCCCAACGCTGCTCCGGCAGTGCCCGGAGCTACAGGGGAATAACCTGTTCCTAATCCTGTTGCAATTAACTTATGGAGCTTCATCTAATCTTCTTCGTAATAATCTAAACCAAGGTGCGTAATCAGGTCTTCGCCCATAAGATGGCGTAGTCTGTTTTCGAATTTGATCTTCTGAAGGAAAATATCATGAATAGGTGTCAACCCTTCCCGGGTTTGAGGCGATTTAAAATAGAAAGACAGCCATTCCTGTATGCCTTTCATTCCCGATCGCTGAGCAAGATCCATAAACAGGGCTAAATCTAAAACAACAGGTGCTGCAAGAATGGAGTCTTTGCATAAAAAATCAACCTTTATCTGCATTTTATAACCTAACCAGCCAAAGATGTCAATATTGTCCCAACTTTCTTTGTCATCGCCCTTGGGGGGATAGTAATTGATTCGTACTTTGTGATACATATTTTTGTAGAGTTCGGGGTATTTTTCCGGTTCCAAAATACTATCCAAAACACTCAGTTTGGAAACCTCTTTTGTTTTAAAAGAGCCTGCGTCATCCAATACTTCGCCGTCGCGATTCCCCAAAATGTTCGTGGAGAACCATCCGTCAATTCCAAGAAGACGGGCTTTTAAACCGGGGCCCAGTATTGTTTTCATGAGTGTCTGGCCTGTTTTGAAATCTTTACCGGCAATAGGAAGGTTGAGCCGGTTTGCAAGTTCTATTATTGCCGGAACATCATTCGTAAGATTTGGCGCACCATTAACAAAAGGAATTCCGCTTTTTAAAGCGGCATAAGCATAAATCATGCTGGGTGAGATACCATGGTCATTGTTGAGCAATCCTTTTTCAAAATTCTCAATATTTTGATGAACTTTAGATAATTCAATGTACACTTCTGTGGAAGCAGTCCAAATCATAAGCATCCGGTTACAGGAATTCTCAGTTTTGAAATGTTCAATATCAGCCATAACCGCTTTGGCTAAATCCATTTTGGTTTCAGCTTTTTTAATATAAGTACCATGCAGCCGCTTAACATAATTGGGATCGAAAACAGCGGGCATGGGTTTTATGGCTGATAATTCATCTTTTATTTTTTCCAGTAAATCTTTATCCAGCACCCCCGCATTCAGAGCAGACTCATAAGCGTTGTCGGTGAAAATATCCCATCCGCCGAATACCAGATCGTCTAAAGAGGCCAGAGGGACAAAATCTTTTACCTTTGGTTCTCTATTTTCGGTTCTTTTTCCAAGCCTTATTTTTCCCAGTTGCGAAATGGAACCAAATGGTTGGGACAACCCTTTTCGGGTGGCTAACACACCGGCCATTAATGTTGTAGATACGGCTCCGATGCCGGGAACAAGTATTCCTAACTTACCTTCCGGCTTTTTGATGTTTTGTTGTAAACTCATTTGTTTAATTATTTAAAAGTTAAAGTTAAATTTATATATTATAACATGCTCTTTCGAGAATGATTTAATCGTTGAATTGCAGTGATATTGGTCAAAATGGCCATAATAAAAATGGGGAATGTAAAAATGGTTATGTTTTCAAATAGAGGGAAAGGTAACCACTCAACTGTTAATTTAAATTGACCAAATGAATAAGTAATAACACCATATAAAATGGCTGTAATTCCGATGGTTAAAATTCGTTCGGGACGTTGCATCAACCCCACTTTACACTCTACGCCAAGAGCTTCTGAACGGGCTCTGATATAGCTTACCATAATGGAACCAATCATAGCAATAAAAGCAAAAAGTGAACTGAAGAAAAAGTGATTTGAAATAAGATAATAACAGATTCCGAGGAACATAGTCATTTCGCCATACCTGTCTAAGGTAGAATCGTATAATGCCCCAAACTTTGACATCTTATTGGTTGACCGAGCAAGTTGACCGTCAAGCATATCAAAAACACCACCAAATAAAGTGATAGCCCCAAACCATGTGATATATCGATAATCACCACGAG
>JAGGUV010000173.1 GCA_021158345.1 Bacteroidales bacterium | reverse complement strand
ATAAAAAAATAAACATTAGTAAAAAAAACATAAAAAGTATGAAAAGGAAAGTTTGGATAATAATTTTAATAATAGCAGTAATTGCAATAGCAATAGTAGCTAAAGTTAGTTTTTTTAATGGAAATAAATTAGTGGAAGAATGGAAAACCGTGAAGGTTGAAAAAGGAGATATTAGCAATCTTATTACAGCCACAGGGACAATAGAGGCAATAAAAACCGTAGATGTAGGTACTCAGGTTTCAGGAATAATAGAAAAACTTTATGTTGATTTTAACTCCAAAGTTAAAAAAGGAGATATTATTGCTAAGTTGGATACAACAACTCTTGCTGCTAATCTTAATGAAGTGGAAGCTAATGTTCAAAGAATAAAAGCTGCATTGGATTATAATAAGAGTAATTTTGAGAGAATAAAAAAGTTATACGAAAAAAAAGTTGTTGCAGATGTTGATTATGATAAAGCTTTATTTGATTATAAAACTTCGGAAGCCAATTATGTGTCAATTTTGGCACAGCAAAAAAGAGTTAAAAGAAATTTAGATTATGCTATTATCAGAGCACCTATTGATGGTGTTGTTGTATCAAGAAATGTTGATGTTGGGCAGACAGTAGCTGCAAGTTTTAATACACCTACATTATTTGTTATTGCCAATGACCTGAAAAAAATGCAGGTTGAGGCTTCTATTGACGAGGCTGATATCGGGCAGGTAAAAGAAGGTCAGAATGTTGAGTTTACTGTTGATGCATTTCCTGACGATTCTTTTAAAGGTACTGTTATCCAAAAAAGATTAGAAGCTATTGTAGTCCAAAATGTGGTTACTTATAATGTTATTATTGATGCACCAAATCCTGACTTAAAACTTATGCCGGGTATGACTGCTAATATTGTTGTGTATGTTGATAAAAGAGAAAATGTTGTTAAAATACCTGTTCAGGCTTTACGATTTAAACCCTCTGCAGAGGATATGAAAAAAGCTTTTTCTAATATCCCCGATTCTCTTAAAATAAAAAAAAGAAAAAAATTCTCAGGGAATTATGCGTCATCATCTGATAATAATTCTAAGAAAAAATTTACATCACTTTGGGTAGAAAAAAATGGATTAATTATACCGAGAAGAGTGAAATTAGGTTTGAGTGATGGTGTTTATTATGAAGTTGTAAGGGGTTTAAAACCCGGAGAAAAAGTTATTATTGGTAAACAAAAGGTTAAAAAGTCAAAAAGTAACAGTTCAAGAAGTCCATTTATGCCTAAACGACCGGGTAGAAAATAATTCTTTTTAAACTAATAAAAACATTGATTAATTAAGAATTTTTATAAAAATGAATAAAAATATAATATCAATAAAAAATTTAAAGCGCGATTATTTGGTGGGAGATATTTGCATTCATGCTTTAAAAGGCATTAATTTAGATATTAAAGAAGGAGAATTTGTGGCTATAATGGGAGCAAGCGGTTCCGGAAAATCCACTTTATTGCATATCCTCGGATGTCTTGATATTCCAACATCAGGAGATTATTTTCTGCAACAGGAAAACGTTAAAAATTATTCAAAAGATGAGCTTGCTAAGATAAGATCAAGGAAACTGGGCTTTGTGTTTCAGACATATAATTTGCTTCCACGTACTTCTGCCCTCGAAAATGTTGAGCTGCCTCTTTTGTATAATAATTCTGTTAAATCAAAAGAAAGAAAAGAACGTGCTATTGCTGCCTTAGAAATGGTAGGACTTGCCGACAGAATGTATCATAAACCAAACCAGCTCTCCGGTGGCCAGCAACAGAGAGTTGCTATTGCAAGGTCTTTAATAAATAAACCTCTTATTATTTTTGCTGACGAGCCTACAGGTAATCTTGATACAAAATCAAGCTATGAGATTATGGATGTGTTTCAGCAGTTAAATAAAAAAGGTATTACTATAGCTTTAGTTACTCACGAAAGTGATATTGCAGAATATACAAAGAGAAATGTGAGGTTAAAAGACGGGAATATTATTAGTGATGTTTTAGTTAAGAAACCTAAAATTGCTGCGGATATTCTAGCCTCTTCTTCTTTTGATGAAGAATAAAAAAATTGTCATAAAGGGAATTATTTTAATTGATATTGAAAAAAAGAGTAAAGATGTGAGAGTAAAGTATAAAGAGTAAAAAGTTAAAGCTATAGTAAAAAATATAATGAATACTATAACGAAAATTAGCCTTTAAACTTTAAACTTTAGCCTTTAAACTTTAGCCTTTAGCCTTTATTAAAATAATCCCAAAACAAAAAATTGGGTGATAATTTAAAAATATAAATAGATGAATATAAGAAATTTATTAAAAATAGCATATAGTTCATTGTGCAGGAATAAATTCAGAGCATTTTTAACTATGCTTGGAATTATTATTGGTGTAGCATCAGTAATAGCTATGCTTGCCATTGGACAGGGTTCTAAAAAAAGTATTAAAGATCAGATTTCAGGAATGGGAACAAATATGCTGTTTGTCAGACCAGGAAATCAGATGCGACGCGGTGTGTCAATGGGTAGTGGAACATCAAAACGTCTTACTATTGATGATGTTAATGCTATAAGAAAAAAATGTCCTTCAGTAGCTATTGTGTCTCCCTATGTTAGAGGTAATGGACAGGTAATTTCTGCTACCGGAAACTGGCCTACTTCTATTTTTGGTGTTAGTGCTGAGTATTTCGAAATAAGAAACTTAAAATTAAAATCAGGTTCTTTGTTTACTGAAAGAGATATTAAAATTGCTAATAAAGTATGTATTGTAGGTAAAACTATTGTTGATAATGTTTTTGGAGAGGGTTATGATCCTGTGGGCAAAAGTATCCGTTTTAATAAAATTCCTTTTAAAATTATAGGTGTCTTGGAATCAAAAGGAGAAAGTACTTTTGGCTCAGACCAAGATGATATTATTCTGGCTCCATACACTACAGTGCAAAAAAGAATTTCAGCAAGAACATATTTACACGCTATTTATATCTCTGCTATTAATGAGGAGTCTGTTAGCAATGCTGAAAATGAAATAAAAGAAGTTATGCGTACCTCTCATAAATTAGCCCCTTCTGATGAAGACGATTTCAGGGTGATGAACCAACAAGAGTTTATAAAAATGTTTACATCCACAAGCGATATTATGACTATGTTACTTGCTGCTATTGCAGGAATATCCTTGATAGTAGGAGGTATTGGCATTATGAATATTATGTATGTTTCCGTAACAGAACGAACACGCGAGATTGGACTTAGAATGTCTGTTGGCGGCAGAGGGCGAGATATACTTTTGCAGTTTTTGATTGAGTCAATATTACTTAGTGTCATGGGCGGTATTATTGGAGTAATACTTGGAGTTGTCTCTTCGCAGCTTGTAGTACATTTTGCCGGATGGCCCGTTGTTATTACTTTTAACTCAATAATTCTTTCATTTTTGTTTTGTGCTTTTATAGGAATATTCTTTGGTTGGTATCCTGCTAAAAAAGCTGCTAAACTTAATCCTATTGATGCTTTGAGATATGAGTAGAAAGTTTTTTAGAATTATACTTTTATAAATGACATTTATTAATTAGTTTACGGTTATAATTTTTTGGGCGGCTAAATCGGGCTATACGCTTGTAGCTGTATTATTACTGCTGTGTTTCTGTAGGCAGTGCAAGGGCTTCCTGTGGTCGCCTTCGCCTGCCAACACAAAACATCAGCAGTAATTTCTACAGGCTACCGCTTCTATCCCTGCCGCAAATAATTTTATATAATTTTTTATGTATGAACCAAAAAAATATTATCTTCGAAGCTAACAGCTTAGTCGTCTTGATTAATTTAGGATTCTGTCTTTTTTATGAATTAATCGTACTTAGAACAAATTTAATTTTTTGAGAAAATGAGTTTATAAAATTTAGTTTTATGGGATTAAGTATTCATTATAGCGGTAGTTTAAGAAGTCCTGATTTATTGCCTGAACTGATAGAAGAAGTAAAAGACATTGTGGAAGTCTTTAAATGGGAATATGGCATTTGTGAAGAAAAATTTCCTGCTGATACTTTTGGAAAAAAAAGTTATAACCAAAATATTTATGGTATCTACTTTACAATTCCCGAGTGTGAAACTATTTCAATATGCTTTCTTTCTAACGGAAGAATGGCTAGCCCTGCGAGTCTGAAATTTTATGGAAATTCTGATAATAAGGATGAACAAAATTTTTTATATATGATTTCTGTAAAAACACAATTTGCAGGAATTAAGATGCATAAATTTATTATTCATTTGTTTAAGCACTTGAACAAAAAATATTTTCAGAATTTTAAAATGTTTGATGAAGGAGATTATTGGGAAACAGAAGATGAAAAATTATTAGAATCGAATTTTAAAAAATATACTGCTTTATTAGACAGCTTTTCATTTGCACTCGAAAATCAACCTATAAAACCCGGTGAATCTGTTGAAGCCTATCTTAAAAGGTTGCTCAATCAAATTAATGACCGAAAAAGTAAGAGAAAATAAATTTGTGTTTAAAAAAATGGGTACTACCACGAATTTAGTGGAATATTGACAAATGCGAAAATGATAAAATGCGAAAATACAAAAACAGTTCTGATACAAAAACAAAATATTGTCTATAATAAATCCTTAATTAACTGATATTTAATTGTTTTGAAACATTTAAGCATTTAGACATTTAAGCATTATAAGTAAGCTGTTTGATAGAATCATAGAAAAATTATTTTCCATTAAAATAACAGTAGAACCAGGAAAATAAAGTGAACATGGTTGAAAATATAATTTATTTTAGAATTAATAGAAATCCTCTTAAAATATTTTTGTATATTTGAAAATAAAATTATGAAATATTATCT
>JAGGUV010000118.1 GCA_021158345.1 Bacteroidales bacterium | reverse complement strand
TCATCAATTTTTTTTAGATTTTAAACACCAAATCAAAAATACTATTTTATTTTAGATTTTTATGAAAATAAAACATAATCGGTAAACCTATATTTACAAAGTTTTTAGAAAATAGCCTTTTTTTGTAAATGCTAATTAATTAATATTGTTAGTGAACTCATTCAGAAAACAAAAATATTGAAGCTATAAACATTCATATAAAATTGGCATTTAATAACCAAGAATTTCAGAAATAATGTGTATTTTTGAAGTGATAAATATTATTAAAAATAAATTTTATTACTTTAGCAAAGCAATTTTTAAATAAAAAATAAGTTTATCTTTTTGTATCTTAAATAAGATTAAAAATGAAAATTATATGAACAGAATCCTTATAATAATATCCATCACATTATATTTTTTCTCTAATAATTTATCAGCTCAAAATAATTCACGAAAAGCAGTGTGCAATTTTGAATATGAGATAAGTAATGATACCACTATTTGTTTTAAAGACAGTATCTTTATTAGCGTAAAACCTTTTACATTTGATTATTTGTGGACAGATATTAATGGCGATACTCTTAGTGTAATGAATGCTGCAAAAGTCTCTCCTGTAGATACAGCTATGTTTTATGTGAGAATAATTAATGATTATGATACTTGTTATGATAGTGTAAAAGTAAGTGTATATTCTCATATAGTTTTTGATGAAATAATTCAACTCAATGAGTTTTGTCCGGGAACATGTATGGGTCAGGCAAAAGTCAGAGTTTCGGGAGGTTATCCTCCTTATGAATTCGACTGGAGTTCAAGTCCTTTTTTACATGATAGCATAGCAATGGGATTATGTGAAAAAGATAACTGGGTTATTGCTTACGATACAAAATGTGCGTTAAAAGATACTTTTTCGTTAGAAGTTCTTGACAGACCTGAAATTGATTTTTCTACTGATATACCTGATGGCGATAGTGTTATTTATATTGAAAATCCTATTGTTAATTTTTTTGATGAGTCTGTTGATGTTGAAAACCGTGTCTGGAATTTTGGTGATTCTACAGAGACTTCCTATGAGTTAAACCCTGTGCATACTTTTCCTGATACAACAAATATTTATGAAGTATGGCTTAAAGCAACTTCTATTGTAACAGGATGTGTTGACTCTGTTATGCATTATATTGAAGTTAAGCCTGTTGAATTAATTATTCCTAATGTTATTACCCCTAATGGTGATGGTAAAAATGATTTCTTTCAAATAAGTAAAGATGATAACAATTCCAGTTTAACACCTTTTCCTATCAAACAATGGTATATTAATTTTCATTTGATAGTTTTTAACAGATATGGTAAAAAGATATACGAAAATAAAGATTATCAGAATGACTGGAATGCAGAAGATGTTTCCGATGGTGTTTATTTTTATATCTTAAAATGTAACGGCTATTATTCCGACGAAACTTACAAAGGCTCTGTTACTGTTTTAGGAAGTAAAAAATAATATTTTTATATTCATTCTTTTTATTGTGTCACAAATTAACCTGGAACCTCATCATTATAATTTTCTGATGAATACCGTAACAATCATATATTTAACTATTCCAATAAAACTCTTATCTTAAAATATAAGTTTTTTAATACTGAATTTTCTCTTCAGTTTTTTCCCATATTTCAAAAGCTTTAACAGCTTCATCACGCATTATTTGTATGCATTCAATATTTCTTTCTTTATAAGGTTTGTTAAATTCATTATAAATAAAAGCATCATCAAAACCAATAGATGCAGCATCGTTTTTAGAAGCAGCAAAATATAATTTTTTAAATCTTGCCCAATAAATAGCCCCTAAACACATAGGACAAGGTTCGCAAGAAGAATAAATTTCGCAATCGTTTAATTCAAAAGTTTCAAGTTTTTTGCATGCATTTCTTATTGCTGTTATTTCGGCATGTGCTGTTGGGTCGTTATTTTTTGTAACATTATTAACACCTGTAGCAATTATTTCTCCGTTTCTAACTATTATTGCACCAAAGGGACCACCATTATTGTTTTTAATATTGTCTTTTGCTAAGTCAATAGCAATTTTCATAAATCGTTTTTCTTCTGAATTCATAATTTAAATTTTATCTAAACATGAAATAATAATTTTACTTACTTCTTTTATTTCATCGAAAGTTATTGTTAATGGAGGAGCTATCCTGAATGAATCATCATTAAATAAAAACATATCGTGAATAAGTCCGTTGTCAAGAGAAATATTGATATATTTTTCCAATAAGTAGTGATTTTCTAATTTTATTGCAAGCATAAGACCTTTCCGACGTATTCCTTTTACTTTTGGATGATTGGATAATAATTTGACAAATAATTTTCCTTTATCATTAACATCATCAATAATATTATTTTTAAGGATAAAATTAAGATTAGCGAGAGCTGCGGCACAACAAACAGGATGACCTCCAAAAGTTGTTATGTGCCCCAAAGCAGGTTTAAATGTTAAAGTTGACATAATTTCATTTGAAGATACAAAAGCTCCGATAGGCATTCCTCCGCCCATAGCTTTGGCAATTGTAAAAATATCGGGAATAACATCAAAATTCTCAAAGCTGAATAATTTTCCTGTTCTGCCAAAACCCATTTGCACTTCATCAAAAATCAATAATGTGCCTGTTTCATGACATCTCTCTCTTAGCTTTTTCAGAAAATCGTTTTCAGGCAAAATAATCCCAGCTTCCGATTGAATAGTCTCAGTGATAACACAAGCAGTTCTTTCGGTAATTTCTTTAAGATTTTCAATATTATTATATTCTAATAATTTTATATCCGGTAGGAGAGGACGGTAAGAGTTTTTTAAAGTCTCACTTCCTAAGACACTTAAAGCACCTTGTGTGCTGCCGTGATAACCTTTTTTAAAAGAAATTATTTCAGCTCTGTTAGTATATCTTTTGGCTAATTTCAAAGCACCTTCTACTGCTTCGCTGCCTGAATTTACAAAGAATACTGTATCTAAACTTTTTGGCAAATTATCAGAAAGTAATTTTGCAAGCTTAACCTGTGGAGATTGTATATATTCTCCATAAACCATCAGGTGCATATATTTATCAAGTTGGTCTTTTATAGCTTTAATAACTTCAGGATTTCTGTGCCCAATATTGCTTACTGACACTCCTGAAACCATATCATAATATTTTTTGCCGTTTACATCAAAAAGATAAATGCCCTCGGCTTTTTCTATTTCTAATGACATTGGCTCTTTTGAAGTCTGACCTACATGTTTTAAGAATAGTTGTCGTTGTGAAATCATAATTTGTATTTTTGCTTTTGCAAAAGTATTATATTTTTTAATTGTTAAAAATTTCAAGCCATATATATGAATATAAATTATAGTTTTAAAAATTTTGTATCTTGCTTTGAAATTTAAATTTTTTTAATGAATTTGCTCATTAATGACCATCAATGACAATGAATATCTCTTAAGAGGAGAATTCAATAGAATAATTAAATAAAGATTTTAATATGAATAATAAAGTTGTAATAATAACAGGAGCTTCTTCAGGAATAGGTAAAGCATTGGCATACGAGTTTGCAGGGAGAGGAGCAAAATTAGTATTGGCTGCCCGTAATATTCAGAAATTAAATGAGATAAAAGCCGATTTGTCTTCTAACAAAATTCTATCAATTAAAACAGATGTTTCTAAAGAGGAAGATTGTAGAAATTTAGTGGAAAAGACAATAGAAAAATGGGGGAGGGTTGATGTTCTGATAAATAATGCAGGAATATCAATGAGAGCCTTGTTTGCTGATATGAATTTGGATGTTATGCGTAGATTGATGGATGTTAATTTTTGGGGCACTGTTTATTGTACTAAATATGCTTTACCATATATTTTAGAGCAAAGAGGAAGTGTTGTTGGAGTTATTTCTATAGCAGGATATATTGGTCTGCCGGGCAGAACTGCTTATTCAGCTTCTAAGTTTGCTATCAGAGGGTTTTTAGATACTTTGAGGGTGGAAAATTTAAAAAATCATTTACATGTTCTCGTAGTTGCTCCGGGGTTTACAGCTTCAAATGTACGTAGTAATGCTTTAACAGCTGATGGTTCTGAGCAAGGTAGTACTCCAAGGGATGAATCAAAAATGATGTCAGCAGAAAAAGTAGCTAAAAAAATTGCAAATGCTGTTAAAAAACGTAAAAGGTCTTTAATACTTACTTTTGTTGAAGGTAAATTTACTGTTTTCCTTGGTAAAGTTTTCCCTAAATTATTAGATAAACTTTCGTATAATCATATGGCTAAAGAGCCTGATTCACCTTTTAAATAAAAAAAAATTTGTGATTTTATTTTTTTGGTGATTTAAAATATACAATGAAATTTTTGTAAGGCATAAAATTTTTCTTTTTCCAAAAATAATAAATTTTGTCCTGTATAATTTTAATACTATCTTCTTTATATGAAATAGAATCTATTTCTAAAGACTTTGGTACAATTAGTTTGTAGGATGCATTTTCAAAAGGCTTATTCCATTGTTGAGTTGTAGTTAAAATATATTCAGCTTTTTGTTCTAATAATTTTTGTCTGTAAGCAATCTTGTATTTTTTTATTCCATACGATTCTAAATTAACTTTAAATAAGGCGTTTTTATTATTATATCTAATTAAAACATTTTTTTTATTACCTATTTCTTCTATTTGAACAGAATCAATATGTCCATAAGCTGAGTCTTGAGGAAAAGGATAAAGTAAAATGTTTTTCAACGGTTTATCACTAACATTACAAAAATGATAAATGCCATCAACATAAAAATAATTATTTTTTATTTCAAAAGATAAATCTTCTTTATAAAATTCGATGTTTTGAGAATAAGAAAAGTGAGTGAGAAATAAAAAAAAAATTACTATAGTAAAGCTTTTTCGAATCATTAAATAACAGTCATTTTATTTGTTGCAATTTTTTTATGTCCTATTTCAAGAGTGTAAATATAAGTTCCTGATGATAAATCCAATTTGTTTTTATCAATTGTTACTTTAATATCATTATTAGATGAATTATTAACAGGAATGATTTTAATCATCTCACCTTGTAAATTAAATATTTTAATCAAAACATTTGAGTTTTTTTTATTTTTTGGCATCTCTGCAGAAATTGTTGTTTTTTGATTAAAAGGATTAGGATAATTTTTTATAGAAATATTGTTTTTTGAATTAAAGTCGTTTAATCCTACAAATAAAGTGTCTAAAGTGAACTCAAAATAATTTACAGAATCAGGTTCTATTGAAATTAATGTATCCAGATAAGTAATATTTTTATAATTGACACATAAATTGAATTTTCTGCAAAACATAAGGTTGCTTTCAAAATAACCGTTTTCATTAGTATAAACTACAGAGATATATGGTTCTATCCAAAAATTAGAATTAGAATAATAAGAATATTTAAGATTTACATTACTAATAGGTTTATGAAGAGCGTCGTAAACAAAGCCTTTAAATAAACCTCTTGTACTTGTTATAAAAGCATTTCTACCAAATGTTGGGTGTCTCTCTTTAACTATCCACCAGAAATCATCATCACCATAATTATGAAACTTTTGATTAACAAGTGATTGTCCGTTATATGGTGAGCTAATTTTTGAATTTGGATAGTTTCCAAATATAAAGGGAAAATCAGAAATAGGCCAATCAATATAATAAATTGTAACTTCATCTCCTTCTATATCAATAAATAAAGGAGACACTAAGTCACTTTGATTTATAGTTATTGTTTCACCAGGTTCAAATGTAATACCTGATTTAAAAAAGGCTGTATCAGTAGAACTAGTAATATACATATCATCCAGACTATAATTTCCACTGTTAACAAGTTCCATTTCCCAATTATATCCATAATATTTACTAACATATAATTCACTTATAATTGGTGGAGATATTACAGGATTTGCTTTAATTAATAGAGATGAAAATAAAATAAACAGAATAATTAATAATTTTTTTTTGGAAGTTTTCATTTTGAGATTTTTATTTATTTGTTATAATAACAAAGATACAACAAATAAACCTAAAAATCAAATTAATTATTTGTTAGAACATTGAATTAAATTGCATATATTTATTTAAACAATTAATAGTTTTTATATAATATGCTGTGAATAAATATGTTTAGCAAATTATATATCAAGCTGTTGCTTAATAAAAAAAATGCAGTCTGTTTTATTAATGGAAAGGCTGCATTTTAAAGTTTTATTTTTTTGATGATTAATAGAAGTCCCTTTAAATCACCCTAAACAATTTTCTCCATCTTATTTTACCGTCAAACAATGATTTGTTTTTGTCTAACGACAGCCATACAAAGATAGCTTTACCCACAATATGATCTTCAGGAACAAAGCCCCAGAAACGTGAGTCGGCAGAATTATGCCTGTTGTCTCCCATCATCCAGTAATAATTCATTTTAAAAGTGTAGGTATTAGTTTCTTTGCCGTTAATGAATATTTTATTGTCTTTAATTTTAAGGTCATTATCTTCAAAAACATTAATTATCCTTTTATAAAGACAAATATTTTTTGTGTTAACAGATATTGTTGCTCCTGCTTTTGGTATAACAATAGGTCCATAATTATCTACATTCCATTTGTAAGTTGTGTCAAAAGGAAAAATATATGGTTGCCCTTTTCCTTTAGGTTGAATATATTGCTCAACACTTTTTACGTTAACAAAATGTTTAAGTTTTTCAGCAGCCTCGTCAGTAAGAGTTATTAAGAATTTGTTTTGAGCAATAGTCATAACCGTTTCTGTAATATCGAGTCTTTCAAGAGCTTTCGGGTTTATTCTGGAACCGTCGGTAGTAACAATATATTGGAATTGTTTTTTGCCCGGATTAATATTTTCTTTGCCATTAATAAAAACTTTTTGATTGATAATTTGCAAAGTATCTCCTGAAATAGCAATACATCTTTTAATAAAATTTTCTCTTTTATCAACGGGTCTGGCAATAATATCTCCAAAAGTGTATTTGTCTTGCCAAACTCTATTACGTCCAAATCTTCTAACTAAAGAATAATAGCTTTCATTACTTTGAATTTTGTTTGCTACAGTATCACCGTCAGGATAATTAAATACAACTACGTCATTGTTTTTAATTTTTTCCAGTCCATGAAATCTGTAATAAGGTAATTTTATCCACTCAAGATATGATTTAGTATATTTTGTCAAAGGCAGAGTGTGGTGAGTAAATGGAAATGAAAGAGGTGTCTCGGGTACACGTGGTCCGTAGCTTATTTTACTTACGAAAAGAAAATCGCCCACAAGCAATGATTTCTCCATTGAGGATGTGGGGATAGTATAAGCTTCAATAAGAAAAGTACGTATAATTGTGGCAGCAATAACAGCAAAGATTATTGCATCAACCCATTCCCTGACAACGGTTTTTTTAATTACAGGAAGATCTTTTGTAGAACAATATTTTTCTTTAGAAGAAAATCCGAGATAAGGGAGATAAATATACGGAAACAACACTGCTAATGCTTCCTGTCCCAGACTGAATTTGCCGAAATGTTTTATTATCTCAACAATGAGAAGCATTATCATAAAGACATTTATAAACGGTGTTATAAGAAAAAAATACCACCAGAATTTTTTATGTTTGTCAGCGATTCTTAAGCATATAAATATATTATATAGTGGTATTAAAGCTTTCCAGTTTTTTTCGCCTGCTTTTTCAAATATCTTCCATAATCCTATGGTACATAAAATTAAAGCTATAAGTAATAAAATTTCGTAGATGTTCATTTATATATTTTTTATATTAAGATTACAAATATTAAAAAAAAAATGGATTTTCAAAAATTATAATTATAAAAAATGTTAAAATTATAATTATTGAGTTAATATCGAAAACAAATAAACACAAATAATGTCACAAATTCACAGATTGTTAAAGATAAAATCTATTATAATTTTAATTTTTATCACGAGTGTAATTTGTGGTTGGTTTTTTCATTATTTGTTTTCAGATAAAATATCGTTCATATTAAAGACTCCTTTTTTTCCATAAAGCCATTCAGCTGCAATAATAGCACCCATTGCAAATGCTTTTCTGCTTTTAGCCGAATGTTTTAATTCAATAGTATCAAAATCAGAATCATATTCAACAGAATGAATACCTGAAATTTCACCTTTCCGTATTGAGGTTATCTCAAGTTCTTCATTTTTATTGGTTTTGTTATTTGTCCATGACTTTTTATTATCCAGATTTTCGATAATTCCATTAGCCAGTGTTATGGCTGTACCACTTGGTGCGTCAAGTTTATGAATATGATGTGTCTCCTGTATTTTAACATTATATTCTTTGTGCCCGTTCATAATTTTAGCAAGAATATTATTTATTTTAAAAAAAATATTAACGCCAATGCTAAAATTTGAAGCATAAAATAATGCTTTGTTATTGTTGATTGTAAATTTTTTTATTTCTTCAAATTTTTCATACCAACCTGTAGTACCTATCACAATGGGAATGTTATATTCAAAACATTTATAAATATTAGGTATAGCAGTTTGAGGAGTGCTGAAATCAATAGCAATATCCGATTTTTTAAATAAAGAAATATTTTTTCTCCAATCTTCTGGGTTATCAATTTTTGTTAAAATTTTATGACTATGTTCAAGGGCAATTTTTTCAATTTCTTTACCCATCTTCCCATATCCCAAAATGCTTATTTTCATATGTTTATATGTATAGATTAAATCTAAAAATTAAAAGTCAACTTCACTCCGGGTACTGATTTCACAAAACGTTTTGGTTTATTAAACCATGGTTCAATTTTTAATGACAAATCATCGCTAATATCATAATCAAAAAGATTAGCATCGACATTAGCATCAATAATATTAATAACATACCAGAAACCTGTTAAGAGGTAAGACAATTCCATATTTCGTCTGTAATAATCTTTGCCTGTTTTCAGGTCTGCAAGTTCATAACGTGTGACATATTCGTTGTTTGTAGGGAATGTATCCTTATTTAATTTATATACGTATGCGTCAAGGAATTTATGGTATTCTTTAGAGTTGGTGTTTATAAAATATATTAATGTGCCAAAGCCTGCATATATAATGGGGATTTTCCAGTATTTTTTATTATATGCTTGTCCTAATCCTGGTAAAATTGCAGAGTAAATAGTTGCCTTTTTGGGTGAATGAATTTTTGTTGAAAGAGTGTCAAGACGTATCTCTTTATTATTATTTTGTGAAATGCCTTTGTTTGAAAAGCATAAAAATGATAATAATATGATAAGAAAAAATCTTTTTAACACTTTGATAAATTTTTTAATGTAAATATTAATCGTCAAGAATGTTCTTGTCAATAATAGAAATAATATTATTTAGTTCTTTGTCGGATTTAAAAGTAAAAACAATTTTTCCTTTTCCTTTAGCATCTCTTTTGATATCAATATTAGTATTAAATTTATCAGAAAGTTTGTTTTTTGCAGATTTGTATTTTTCTGGTAGAGGAATATTTTTGGGTTTTGCTTTTGGTTTAACATTATTAATGTTTCTAACAATATCTTCAACAGCACGAACGGATAAATTTTTCTTAATAATATTTTTGAAAATATTTAATTGAGTTTCAGCGTCTTCGATATTAATAATAGCTCTGGCATGTCCCACAGTAATAATTCCATCTCTAAGAGCAATTTGAATTTCAGCAGGGAGTTTCAGTAATCGCAGGTAATTAGAAATAGTGGTTCTGTCTTTGCCAACATTAGCGCTTAATTTTTCTTGTGTAAGATCACATTCTTTAATAAGACGTTGATAACTGATAGCAATTTCAATAGCATTAAGACTTTTACGTTGGATATTTTCCACAAGAGACATTTCTAGCATTTGTTGGTCGTTGGCAACACGAATATATGCAGGGATTTCATCTAATCCTGCCATAGAAGACGCCTTTAATCGTCTTTCACCTGAGATAAGTTGATATTTATCATAACCTAATTTTCTGACAGTAATAGGTTGAATAATGCCTTGTTTTTTTATTGATTCTGCTAATTCTTTCAAGGCCTGTTCTTCAAAATCAGTACGAGGTTGAAAAGGATTAGCAATAATTTTATCTGTTTTTATTTTTGCAATAGCTCCTACTACATAGTTGCCTGATATGTCTTTTGAAGTGATATCAGTATCAGGGCTTTCTAATATTGCATTAAGACCTCTTCCTAATGCTCTTTTTTTATTAATTGTCATTTATATTGTTGCTTTTTTCTGATTTACTAATTATTGTAAGGTTGTTTTTCTGTAAAATTTCACGTGCTAAATTTAAGTAATTTATTGCTCCTGAACTTTTAACATCATGCATAATAATTGTTTCTCCAAAACTGGGTGCCTCGCTAAGTCTTATATTTCTGGAGATAATTGTATCAAATACCATTTGTTGAAAATGAGTTTTTATTTCCTGAACAACTTGTTTTGATAATCGCAATCTGCTGTCATACATTGTAAGTAATAACCCTTCAATATCTAAAGACGGGTTTAACCGTGATTGGATAATTTTAATGGTATTGAGTAATTTCCCGAGACCTTCCAAAGCAAAATATTCACACTGTATGGGAATTATTACCGAATCGGCGGCAGTAAGGGCATTAACAGTTATTAACCCTAATGATGGGGAGCAGTCAATAATAACAAAGTCATAAACATCTTTAACTTTATTAATTACTTTAAGCAGCATTTTCTCTCTATTTGGCAGATTTATCATTTCAATTTCTGCACCTACAAGGTCGATATGCGAAGGTATTAGGTCGAGATTTGGTGTTTTAGTATTAAGAATAGTTTTTTTTGGGTCAACATTATCAATAAGACACTCATAAATACTGGTGTTAATATTTTTCAATTCAAAGCCAAGCCCTGAGGTGGAATTAGATTGAGGGTCAGCATCAATCACAAGCGTTTTATATTCTAATATTGCCAAACTGGCACTGAGATTAATGGCAGTAGTGGTTTTACCAACGCCGCCTTTTTGGTTTGCAATAGCAATGACTTTTCCCATATGTTAATTTATTATTATTTCTTTACCTATATTCATTAAAATTAATTTTTTACCTGATGCAGAGAATTTATCAATAGCTTCTTTTTTATTAATAATAATATCAGGAAATGTATCATAATGCATTCCAATAATAGTATTACATTTAATAAAATCGGATGCAATTATAGCATCATCTATACCCATAGTATATGTGTCTCCAATAGGTAAAAAAGCAAATATAATTTTTTTATTATTACCAATTAATTTCATGTCCATACTAAGTGCTGTATCACCTGCAAAATAAAAAGCCGAATCTCCGGTTTCAATATAAAAACCTCCTGGATTGCCTCCGTTTGTCCCGTCAGGTAAAACACTCGAATGAATGGCATTTGTTAATTTTACTATTCCGAAATCAAACAAATGTTTTCCGCCGGTATTAAGGGGGCAAGTATTTTTATAGCCTTTATTAATAAACCAATTACTGATTTCAGGGTTTGATATTATTGTAGCATTGTTTGCTTTAGCTATTTCTAAAGTATTGAGAATATGATCCCTATGTCCATGTGAAATTAATATGTAATCAGTTTTTATTGACGAAATGTCTATATGTGAGGCTAATGGATTTATTGAAATAAAGGGATCAAATAATAATTTTTTATTATTTATTTCAACAATAAAACTTGCATGTCCGTAATAAGTTATTTTCATATGTCTTAATTTTTTTAATTATTAAAGATGATTAAAAAAATATTATGATTTTTTTGCTATTTCATCTTTATCAGTAAAAAAATCTTTACAAAAATATACTTTTAAATTTTCAGATGACATATTAAGATAAAAATATTATTAACTAAATAATTTTTTTATTAACAAAAAGAAACAAAATAACATTTTATTAAATGTTATTTATAATGTTATAATAGAAAATGTTAAGTATAGAAGATATCCTAATTGTTGGATATTTTTTTAAAAGTTATTCTTCGTTATTATCAGATTTTAGATCTTCAAATTTAACATCAACCTTGGTTTTATCAGCATCTTTAGTATTATCTTCTATTGGTTCATCAGAAGCATTTTCTGTTTTAATGAACTCAAGAGTTTCTTTAAAAGCATCTGAAAATCTTTCAAAATCTTCTTTGTACAAGAATAATTTATGTTTTTCATAATAAAATTTACCATGGTCATTATCAAATCGTCTTTTACTTTCAGTAATAGTAAGATAATACTCTCCTGATTTCATTTCTTTTACATCAAAAAAGTAAGTTCTTTTACCTGCTCTGACTACTTTTGAAAAAATGTCTTCTCTTCTTTCTTTATTTTCACTCTCTTCCATTTTATCTTTTTTTATTAATAAATAATAATCAAAATTAAAAATAAATTTATTTAATCAAAAAATAATAATAAAATTTTTTTACCCAATTTATACAATAAGCTATTTATATCAAATTTATTCGTTTGTAATTTAAGTTTTTTTTTATCATTTTTATAAATAGTAAAAATAAATATTTGCAGAAATATCAAATTATTTTAAAAAAAAATTAATTTTGCAGAAATATAAAAAGAAAGTTCTTAACAATGATAAACAGAAGGCAGCTAAGAATAAAAGTTTTACAAGCTTTATATGCTTATTTTCAATCTGATAATAAAAATATTATTACTGCAGAAAAACAAGTTCTATCAGATATTGAAAAGATGTATGATTTATTTATTTATCAACTTTCATTTTTAGTTGAAATCATTGAATTTGTAAAGTTCCGCTCCGAAGAAAATAAACAAAAATTTTTCCCCACAGAAGAAGAAATTAATCCTAATACAAAATTTATTGATAACAAATTTTTAAAGCAATTATCAACAAATAAATCATTGATAAAACATATTGAGTTAAGAAAGATTTCATGGCATGAACAGAATGATTTAATATTAAAATTATATAAAAAGATTAAGAATTCCAGTTTCTATATAGAATATATGAATTCCGATAATAATTCTTATGAAGCTGATAAAAAAATTGTTATTAAACTTTTAAAAAAAATTATTTTACCGGACGATATTTTAAAATCATTTTATGAAGAAAAAAATATAAATTGGGTATATGATTATGAGATTGTAAATTTTATGATAATAAAAACCATTAAATCGTATAAACAATCATGGGATGAATATACTTCTTTGCCTTCATTATATAAACTCACACCTGAGGGTAATAATGAATATGTACAAATGGTGAAGGATTTATTTAAGAAATCAATTTTAAGGTCAAAAGAATTTGATGAATTAATTAATGAGAAAGCTAAAAATTGGGATTTGGATAGAATTGCTATTATTGATGTTATTATTATTAAAATGGCTTTAGTAGAGTTTTTGGAGTTTCCCTATGTTCCTTTAAAAGTTTCGATGAATGAATATATTGAAATATCTAAAATCTTCAGTTCTCCTAATAGTAAATCATTTATTAATGGTATGCTTGATAAGCTTGTAGCAGATTTGAAAAAAAATAATAAAATCAAAAAAATTGGAAGGGGCTTGTTAGAATAATACCTAATGGGGCTCTTATGTTAGTTTATTTTAATTTCCTCAAATATATTTGTTATAGAATTTATTTAATTAGTATTTTTAACAAATATTTTTGAGACAAAAAAAGTAATTATGAGTAAAATAGTTTTATATATTTTGATGATAATATCAGTATTATTTTATTCGTGTGGAAATAATAGTGATAAGGATCAGATATCTACAAAAAATGTATATAATCCGAATAGTGCTGAAAAACATGCAAAAAAAGTTCTGTTGCCTGAAATTAAGTTTAATGAAGAAGTCCATGATTTCGGAAAACTTATTCAGGGAGAACAGGTTTCTTTTGCATTTAAATTTAAAAATGTCGGAAACGCTGATTTGATAATAGCAAGCGTAAGTACTTCATGTGGTTGTACTGTGCCCACTTTCCCTGAAAGGCCCATACATCCCGGTGAAGAAGCTATAATTGATGTGAAATTCGATAGTAATGGGAGAATAGGTTTTCAGAATAAAACAATTACTATAGTTTCAAATACTCAACCAAATACTAAAGTTTTGAGAATTAAAGCAGTAATTTATATACCTGAAAAAAATTAGTATTAATCTATAAAAACAAAAAATTATGATGAATTTAATGAATGTAATTTTAATGGCAGGACAAACACAGTCCGATCAAAAAGGTGGTGGCTATTCAATGCTGATAATGTTAGCTTTGATATTTGTGGTATTTTATTTTTTTATGATCAGACCACAGACAAAAAAAGCAAAAGAGCAAAAAAAATTCAGAGAGTCTTTAAAAAAAGGTGACAAAATTGTTACAATTGGTGGTATTCATGGTAAAATTGTAGAAGTAAGAGAAACTACTGTTATTGTTGAAACAGAGGGGCAAAATAAGCTAAAACTTGAAAAATCAGCTATTGCTTCTGAATTTTCTAATCAAATGTCTGAAAAAAAATAATTGATATTGAAGTCGCCGGGTTTATTTGATTTATTTAAAAAAAATAAAAATTCTGATGATGAGAAACGAAAGAATCAGGCTTCAGGGTTTATTATATGTTTTTTTATTGCAATAATTATATGGTTGCTTATTAAGTTATCACAGTTTTATGTTGATGATATTAATTATCCTATAGTTTTCACTAATATTCCAAGCAATGAATTGTTGGTTAATGCCAGCGATACAAATTTGTCTGTTTTAGTAAAAGCTAAGGGTTTTAGATTAATGAGTATTAAATATTTTTCACGCAATTCACCAATTTATATTGATGTCTCAAAATTGCCTGTTAAAAAAATTAAGAGAACCTATAAATCCGGCATAAGGACTTCTTTATTGTATAACGTTATTAGTAGAAATTTGAAGTCTGGGGATGAGATTATTTCAATATATCCTGATACTTTATCTTTATTATTTGATGAGCTTTATAATAAAAAACTTCCTGTAAAATCTAATGTTAAAATTAGCCTGCAAAAGCAGTATCTTTTATATGACAGCATAAAATTTATCCCAGACAGCGTTGTTGTAACAGGCCCGTTTTCAGTAATCAATGATATTAATTTTGTTGAAACCACTGAAAAGAAATTTTTACTCTTAGATAAAAAGGTTGCTGATGATATACCGCTGATAATGCCTGATGTAAATTCTAATATTAAATATTCTACAAATTTCGTCAGAGTATTTATTGATGTTGAAAAATTTACTGAGGAAAGTTTAGAAGCTCCTGTTAATGTTATATCATCATCAAAGGACGAAAATGTTTTTAAATTTTTTCCCGAAAGAGTTAAAATAACTTATATAGTAGCTTTAAAGGATTTTAAGAGAATTGATACTAAAATGTTTACTGTTATTGCTAAATATTTAGATGATAGTATATCGGATAATAAAAAGCTTGATGTAGAAGTTGCTAATGCTCCCGATTTTGTGAAGATTACAAAAATAACACCTGAAAAAGTAGAATATATTATTTTAAAATAATTTTTTTATGGATGATGTTTTTTTGAATAATAATTGTCCGCTAAAAATTGGTCTTACCGGCGGAATTGGTAGTGGAAAAACTATTGTTGCAGATGTCTTTAAAACATTCGGTGTTAAAGTTTTTAATGCTGATAATGAAGCCAAAAAATTATATTCTATTGAATCTGTAAAACAGAAAATTAAAGAAAATTTTACTAATTCGGTTTTTATTCAGGATAATAATATTAGTTTCAAAAAACTTGCTCAAATTGTTTTTAATGATAAGCAGAAGTTAGAAAAACTAAATTCAATAATACATCCTCTCGTAAAATTGAAGTTTGAAAAATTTATTGATAATAATAATTTTCAAAAATATATTATTTTTGAAGCTGCAATATTGTTTCAAAGCGGGTTTCATAAAAATATGGATAAAATTATTTGTGTTACTGCTCCTTTATCTTTACGAATAAAAAGAGTAATGGATAGAAATAATTTAACTAAACAAGATGTTCTTAAAAGAATAGAATCTCAGGATGATGAAAATATTATTGCGAAATCTTCTGATTTTATTATTGATAATAGTGAAAAAAAATTATTATTACCACAAATTTTAAATATTCATAATCAGATAAGCAATTTTTGATTTCATAAACATATTTTTCATAGAAAAAATATGTTTTATTCTAATTCCTGCGAAAATTAAGCCTGAATAAAAAAATCAGTTAAAAATTCCTTTAAGATATTCTTTGGTTTTTTCTTCTTTAGGATTATTAAAAAATTCATCTGCAGAATTTTGTTCAATAACTTCACCCAAGTACATAAAAATTACATAATCGGCAATTCTTTTAGCCTGACGCAATGAGTGAGTAACTACAATAATTGTATAATTCCCATTAAATGTTAAGAATTCATTTTCAATGGTCTGGCTTGAGATAGGGTCTAAAGCAGAAGTGGGTTCGTCTGCAAGAATTATTTCAGGGTCAACAGCCAAGCCACGTGCCAGACATAACCTTTGTTGTTGTCCAATTGACAATTGAGAGGCAGAATCTTTTAATCTGTCTTTTACTTCATCCCATAGGTTTACTTGTTTTAAATAATGTTCAACACGGTTTTTTAAAATTTTTCTGTTTCTTCTACCACTAATTCTCAGACCATAAGTTACATTTCTGAAAATATTCATTGGCAAAGGATATGGCTGTTGCGATAACAAACCCATATTTTTTCTTATTTCTGTAATGTTTTTATTGGTATGTAAGATATCTTCATTATCAATAAATATATTTCCTTTTACTTTTACTTCAGGATAAAGGTCTGTCAGGCGGTTAAGAGTTTTCAACAAAGTTGTTTTTCCGCAGCCTGAAGGACCTAATATTACTGTTAGTTTTTTATTTGGTATCGAAATATTTATATTTTTTAAAATATGTTTATTTCCAATAAATAAATTTAGGTCTTTAATATTTATTTTAATGTCATTATCCATAATTTAAGACTTAATATTGTGTTTATTAAATTTATTAAATAAAAATCTAGATGAAATGCTTATTAACAGAATTATAAAAGTAAGAACAATTGCAGATGCATAAGCTCTGTTTTGTACTTCAGGTATAGGTGATGTTAATTGAAAAAATATTGAAAGTGGGAGAGTAGCAGCCGGTTGAGATATTGATGTTGGAATATTGTCGGTATAACCTGTAGTAAACAATACAGAGGCTGCATCGCCAATAGCTCTTCCAAAAGATAATAATATTGCAGTAATAATTCCTGGAAGACTTTGTTTGAAAAATATTTTATAAGCTGTTTCTGACCTTGTGGAACCTAACGATAATGAAGCTTCCATTAATCCTATTGGTATTGTTTTTAATACTTCATCCATAGACCTAATCATTATTGGTATTATTAAAAATGTTAATGTTATCATACCTGCTAATAATGATGTTCTTAATCCGAAATATATCATAACGGCAAAGCCAAAAGCTCCATATACTATTGAGGGAACTCCCCATAATAAATCAAGAATAAATCTTATGGCATTAACTAATTTTTTTCTTTTTACCAAATGAATATTAATAAATAAGGCAACGGGTAAACTTATAATCATAGCTATTATTGTTGCACCAAAAGATAGGTATAATGAACCGATTATGGCATTAAGAATTCCACCTTCTTTTCCAAAATAAAAGCCTCCTTTTGGTACTTGCGAAATCATTTCCCATGATAATGATGGCAGACCTTTATACAAAATGGTAAAGATGATAAGGAATAATGTTAATACAATTAATAATGTAGATAGAAACATTATTACCCTAAAGAAAGATTCTTCAAATTGTTTTATTTTAAGATGCCTCATAAAATTATTTTATTTCTCTTTCATATTTTATTATTAATAACCGGGATGCAAAATTGAACAATAATACTATTGCAAACAAAATAAAAGCAGCAAACATAAGAGCTGAATCGTACATTGGTATTGACATCATCTCACCATAATTATTTGCTATTAAAGCAGGTAGGGGATAACCCGGTTGAAAAACCCCGTATTTTAATTTAGTAACATTTCCCACAACCATCATTACTGCCATTGTTTCGCCAAAAGCTCTTGATATGCCTAAAGTAATTGCAGAGATAATTCCGGGTAATGCTTTTTTTAGAATTACTTTTTTTATTGTCTGCCATTTTGTAGCTCCTAACGATAATGATGCTTCTTGCAATTCTTTTGGTATTGTCTGAAAAATGTCTATTAAAATATTTAATATAAAAGGTGTTATCATAACAGCCAAAACAATAGACCCTGATAGTATGCTGTAACCTGTAGTTTCTTTCCCGAAAAACGGTCCAATATATTTTGAAACAAGAGGTACTATAATAAGTATGCCCCAAACTCCATAAACAACTGAAGGTATCCCCGATAAAATATCAATAATAGGGTGCATAAAATTTAAAAAACTTTTTTTTGCATATTGTGTGAGATGTATTGCTGAAAATAAGCAAATAGGACCTGCTATTAATATTGCTATTATTGTTACCCACAAAGAACTATTTATAAAAGGAAGCATGCCGAATTTACCTTCTATAGGTGACCATTCTTTACTAAATAAAATATCAAAAACTGATGTGGAATCTAATAATAGTTTTGATTTTAAATATAAGCCAATTCCTAATAATAATGGTAAGAATAATATTATTATCAAACAAATAGTCATCCATGTAAAATGGAATTTGTCTTTTGAGTTTCTGCTTATTAAGGTTATCTTCACAATAATCTTATTTAAAATAAATTAATTTAATTTTTTTATTTCTTCCTGTATTTTATCTTCCGGTAATTGAGTGTATCCTGCTTCATTAAGATATTTCTGCCCTTCTGTGAGTATCCATTTTAAAAATACAATAACAATAGACCTTTCGGGTTTTCCTTTGGATACAAGGTATAAATCTCTTGCAGGGGGAGAAGGATATTTTCCTGCTTTTATTGCCTCCATTATTTTATCAAGATTGGTATAAAATTTTTCTTCTTCATCAATAATTCCGTTTTCATTTAAGTCTATTGGAATAACATCAATACCATTGTATTTTTCTCGAGAATAATTATCATAAATATAAATAATATTATTGTATCCTATACCATTTTTGTCTTTTCTTAAAGCATCTGCAATACCGGGGTCGCCAAAGACTCCTATTCCTGATAGCCCTTCCTGATGACCGCCTAAATATTGTGCCCACATTTCTGCTGCACCGCAAGCGTCAGAACGTGTATAGATATTCATTTTGTTTTTCCCTTCTTTGTCACCAAAACATTCTTCCCAATATTTAATTTTATTATTAATAAAAATATCAATAAATATTTTTTTTGAGATGCCTTTGGTTTTTAATTGACTGATTAATGGATTTTTAACATTAATAGTGGGCAATACTGCATCTTTAGCAACAGCAACCCACCATGCTCCTTTGTCTTTCTCAGCCTTTCGTATATTTCTTGAAAACATCCCAATATCTACCATTTGTGTTAAAGCATCGGTCATGCCTTTACCTGCACCTCCTGCTGAAATGTCAATTACTACTTTTGGATGTATCTTTTTAAATTCTTCTGCCCATCTTACTGTTATAGGATATAAAGCAAAAGCCCCTGATATTGAAATTCTGCCTTTTAATTCTTTCTGAGAAGAGTCATTTTTTGTGCCTTTTTTTTCAGCATTATTGCAGCTATACACAGAAAAAATTATTATTAAACTGATTATTAATTTCATCAAATTTTTCATGATAATATTTTTTTATGTTTAATTAATAAGAAATATTTTTCAGCATTTTATCAATATGTTTAATTCCCCGGCCCTTTTGGCAGGAAATAAATTTGTTTGCAAAGCAAATTTATTTAATTTCACCTATGGCTCTGCCTCAATGTAGTTTTATTTTAATGCTATTTATATAGCTTTTTATAAAATGAATCAACAAAGATATTAAATTGTTTCTGTATTTTAATTTTTATGAATAAAATAATATGTATTTTTGATGTAAAAAATTAAAATGATTGGGTTATAAATTTTTGTTTTAAAAAAACTTATAACTTTGTATCAAAAAGATTATTGGTTAAAAAAAATATTAACAATGGATAGGAATAAATTTTTATTGGTCTTTACTTTAATATTATGTATGATAAACAGTGCTTTTTCACAGGTAAAAGTAATACCATTATCATCTGCAAAAGAAATTAATGGATATGGTGTTTATTATGCTTTACCAAAAACTGTATTAAATATTGAAGTCCAGGTATTAAAAACCCAGAATATTAAAGGTCCTTATTCTGATTATGCAAAGAAATATCTTGGGCTTAACAAAGTAATTAAGACTAATTCAAATAAATATGAGATTACTAATGTTATAATAAAACCTTCATATATTCCTGATGCAGATCAATATTATTATGTGGAAATTGATGAAAAAGCATCTAAGGAAACTAAATCGGTTTTGATGTCTCTTACTGAGTCAGGGTTGATAATGGGTGTTAACGATAAATTATTTAAAAGAAAAATTAATAAATCAGATAAGAAATATATCTCAGGGAATTTTGATTATAACAGTGTTTTTAATTATTATTTAAGTCCTGATGTTGTGGAGCATATTGATACTGTTTTTACAAGAGTTGATGTTGATACTTCTACAATTGAGAAGCAAATTTTTAATACTGTTCTGATTAACAAAACTTCGGAAGATAAAGCAAAAGAAATTGCTGATGAAATAATGAGAATAAAAGAAAGCAGGTATAAATTGCTTACAGGTTTTCAGGAAGTTAGTTATGATAAAGGAGCAATTGAATATATGGACTCGCAATTGAAAAAAATCAGTGATGATGATTTAAAATTATTTACAGGGGTTAAATTAGAGAAAAAATTCACTTACCATTATACATATATTCCCAATTCAGATATAAAAGATGAACTTATAACTCCATTATTTAAGTTCTCCGAAAGTTCAGGTGTTCATGATTTATCGTCTTCCATTGGGGAAAAAGTTAATATTAAAGTTATTAACATGAAGACTACTGATAAGTTTAATAATGTTATTAAGAAAAATTACGATACCAAGAAAGAAAAGAGATCAAAAGGTTTTTATTACAGAATACCCGATTATGGTAATGTTTCTATAATTTATAATAAGGAAGAGTATTTTAAATCGGATTTTTTAATAAATCAATTTGGTATAGTTACATTTTTGCCTGCTAATAAATCAGAGATAAAATTTTACCCAAATACAGGCTCAATAAAAAATGTTGTAATAGAAAAATAGTTTGATGGTTTTTGTAATAAAACCCTTATAAAAATCAGATAATAGCTTTACGTATTTTTATCAGTTTAATTAGTAAATTTTCCAGCAAATCTAATTTTAACATATTAGCACCGTCAGATTTTGCTATTGAAGGGTCAGGATGTGTTTCAATAAAAATACCATCAACACCAACAGCAATACCGGCTTTGGCAACAGTTTCAATTAATTCGGGCTTTCCACCTGATACTCCTGCTGCCTGATTAGGCTGTTGTAACGAATGTGTGCAATCTAATATTACAGGTAAATTGTTTTGCTGCATTATTTTGATATTTCTGTAGTCAATAATCAGGTCTTGATAACCATACATATTGCCTCTGTCTGTGAGCATAATATTATTATTACCTGTACTTTTAATTTTTTCTACTGCAAATTTCATTGATTCGGCAGAAAGAAACTGACCTTTTTTGATGTTAACAAATTTGCCTGTTTTTCCTGCTGCAATAAGCAAGTCGGTTTGTCTGCACAGAAATGCAGGGATTTGAATTACGTCAACATATTCGGCAGCAAGATAAGCTTCTTTTTCTGTGTGTATGTCGGTAAGAACAGGAATATTTAATTCTTCTCTGATTTTTTTTAATATATTCAGAGCTTTTTCATCACCTATGCCTGTAAAGGAATCAAATTTTGTTCTGTTTGCTTTTTTGTATGATGATTTAAAAATAAAAGGAATTTTCAGCTCATCTGTTATACTACGAATTTTTTTGGCAGTATTAAAAGTAATTTCTTCATTTTCAACAACACAAGGACCTGCAATAAGAAAGAAATTATTGTATTTAAGATTTTTTATTTTTGGAATATTACTAAGCATAAGTTATGTAGTTTTAATTATTGATATATCTCCGAAAAAGTGTTTTTAAAATTATACTATTTTTAATATGTAAAAATAAAAAAAATAGCATAATTCCAGTAAATGATTTTTTAATTCGGGATTAGTTAATAAATATTATACATGTCATTAGCAAATCCCGGATATTTAAAACAGGTTACCATTTAACTGTTTTTCTTTTAACAGGCATAGTCATACATCTACAGCCGCCACCGCCTCTTGAAAGCTCTGAACCATCAATAGTAACTACATATTTATCGTATTTTTTAATATCAACTTTATTTTTAATAATATCTTTTGCATTAATAATTTCAAACCCGTTTTTATTTAATTCTTCAATAGTATATTGATTTCTGCCATAACCGATAATTTTTCCGGGAGACAAGGCAAAAAAGTTAGCACCGCTATGCCATTGTTCTCTTTCCTGAATATATAAATCTTTCTCTCCACCGCATGATATTGTTTTAATATCCATACCGATTTTTCTTAATGCCTCAGGAATGTTTTTTTCTTTTTTAATTGAAACGACTTTTCCATTATCAACAGTAATATGAATAGTTAAAAATCTGTTTGATTTCATAATAAGAGGAGAATAAACCATGCATTTGTCAACATCAAGGAAAGTAAAAACCATATCAAGATGAATAAATGATTCAGGAGAATAAGGTAATTCCTGGACAATGATATGTTTTTTTTCTTTATTTTCTTTTATCTTGTCAATGATAAAGTCAATGCCTTGAGAATTAGTTCTTGCACCTTGTCCTACAATTATTACATCATCTCTTGCCACTAAAACATCACCACCTTCGAAAGTTAATTCAGGCGCAGATTTAAAATTTAAAGGGTTAATAGTTTTTGTGTTAAAAAAAGGATGATAATCGAAAATTGCTTCCATGATAATAGATTCTCTTTCACGGATTTTATTTGCCATTTTGCTAATAAATACATTATTGAAAATACTTACTGAGGCATCACGTGTAAAGAAAAAATTATGTAAAGGTTTTAACGAAAATCTGTCTTTGTTTAAATAATTTGTTAAAGTGTTTTTATCCATTATTATACCTTCAATAAGCTGAGTAGTAAGTTCTTTAGGATTTAATGATAAGAGTTTGTTTTTGAGGTTAAATTTGTTTTCATCTTTACAAATTTTATCTATTAAATTGTGTTTTACTTTTTCATTTAGTAATATGTCAGTTAAAAGATCTTTAACTTCGAATGTTTTAGTGTGTTTTTCAAGAACATTTTTAAATTGAGAATATTCTGATGATGCAATTGAAAGATTTAATATATCGCTGTATAAAGCTCTTTCTGCATTTCCAGGTGTCATGTTTTCGATTTCATGACTGGGAGTATGGATTATAACACCCTCAAGCTCTCCAATTTCCGAATTAATAATAGTGTTGAATTTGTCACTCATTTTAAATGTATATTTTTAATGATATAATTTTTCTTAGATATTAACTAAGAAAAATATCTTTTATTATAATAAAAATTTTTTCCCTTGCTCAGCAATTTCCGAGTTTTTAAAAACAGTTTTAGTTTCTTCAATCAGTTCAGTTAAATTATCATATCTTGAAGAGAAGTGGCCGATAATTAATTTTTTTACATTAGCTTTTTTAGCTATAAGACCTGCTTCTGTTGTTGTAGAATGAAATTTTTCATAAGCGTTTTTTTGTCTGTCGGCTTTAAAAGTTGCTTCATGATATAATATGTTAACACCCGAAATATATTTAATAATTGATTCCGAATATCTTGTGTCAGAGCAATATGCGTATGAACATGGTTCTTTATGAATAAAAGTTATATCTTCATTAGAATATTTTTTTCCTTGATTATTTATATAATCAGCACCGTTTTTAATTTTTTTTATTTCTTCTATTGAAGGTTTTTCTTTTCTTAAAAAGCTTTTGTTTATATTTCTTTCTTTCTTTTTTTCTTTAAACAAAAATCCTGAAGTAGAAATGCTATGCTCCAAAGGAAAACTTTTAATTTCTATGTTGCTATCTTCAAAAATTGTTTCAAAAGCTTCTGCATTAATTGAATGAAAATATAATGGATACTGCAAAGTTGTTTTAGAAACCTGTAGTTGTATGTCTATAATATTTTTTAAATCAGCATTAGCATAAATATGCAATGGGTTTTTTCTGCCCAACAGATGAAAAGAAGAGATAAGACTTATTAATCCGAAATAATGGTCGCCATGTAAATGACTGATAAAAATATTTTCAATGTTATTGAATTTGATTTTATATTTAACTAATTGCATCTGAGTTCCTTCAGCACAATCAATCAAAAAAGTTTTACCTGCGAGAAATAATATTTGTGCACTGGGATTTCTGTCTTTTGAAGGAGTTGCTGCATTGCTGCCCAATATTAATACATATGGATTCATCTGTAGGGAATTTTTTTGTAAAAGTAAGAAAAATCTGACCTTTAAATAAAATTAATAGTTATCTCAGTTTATGCAAAAAATAAATTATTTTTTCTCTCTGTAATTTTTGATGCTTTTTAATGTTTCTTCTCTCCCGATTTTTATCATTTTATCTGCTTTATAAAAATCAAATGTCCCGCATGAATGTCTTGATATGTTTATTAAAATGTCCGGTTTATTATATTCTATTGACATTTCTGTTAATCTTTGAAGCATTGTGTTCATAGTTTCGGATATCAATTCAAAATATCCTAATGTGTTTTTGGTATTTTTTGTTTGTTTTACTCTAAATATTTTTTTTAAAACAGTATTGATTATTTCTGATATTTCGTTATCAGTTTGTTTTTCATTTTGTTCGGAATGACTAATTTTAGGATATTCTATAGGAATGTTTGCTCCAACATTCACAGCAACGATAATATCCCCCGGGGTTCTTTTAACCCTGTTGATAGGTATAGGATTTACAACACCTCCATCTACTAATTGAGAGTTGTTTATTATTAGAGGTGTAAAAACTGATGGTATTGCTATGGAAGCTCTTATTGCATCAAATAATTTGCCTGAGTTAAAAATCATTTCCTTTCTTTTTAAAATATCAGTGGCAATGGCTGTAAATGTAATATCCATGTCCTCAATATTTATATTTGGAACTATTTTTTCCATTTCTTTAAAGACTTTATTTCCTTTTACAAGCCCGTATTTGCTTAATGTAAAATCAAACATTTTTAAAACATCAATTTTTTTTAACCCTGATATCCATTCTTTGTATTCTTTTAATTTGCCTGCTGCATAAATGCCACCTATCAGGGCTCCCATTGATGCCCCTGAAATAGATTTTATCTCAAAATCTTGATTTTCTAATATTTCAATAACACCTATATGTGCAATCCCTCTTGCTCCTCCACTTGATAATACTAATGAAACTGGCTGTTTAATGTTTGATTTTTTCATGTTTAAAATATTTAATTTTATTTTTTTCAAAGGTATATTTTTTATTTGTGTATCACAAAATTATTTGTTATTAAATATATGGGACTTCTATTAATTCATTATAATATGTATATTCTTAATTTACTTTTTAAACTGAAAAATCAAAAATCGCTAATCGTTAATCCTTGCCTGTTCTGCCTGCCAAGTGAAATCATTTTTCTATTTCACAAGGTGAAGAGAAACGACTGTAGCAGGGTTCTGAAATCAAAAGGGAATGATTTTAGATTTTAGATTTGTGAAGATAGGGATGATTTAAGATTAACGATTTATGATTTTAGAAGATAAAAAAAGTGAAGTATCCAAACATCATATATGGAGAGGTATAATAAAAAAAGGATGCTACAATAAGCAGCATCCTTTTTTAAAAAAAGTGAGGTTTAAAAATGTTATTTTTTGTCTTTATCCATTTTAGATTTTAAGTTTGCTAAAACATCAATATCCCCTAAAGTTGTTTTTTCAATGTTATTTTTTATTTTATTAACATTTTTTTTGACTTTTTTATCAGCCTCTTTTTTAGCCTCAATTGTTTTTGATTTTTCTTTAGCTTTCTTATCTTGGAAGATTTTAGAATGAGAAACTATAATTTTTTTATTTTCTTTTGAAAATTCTATAACTTTAAAGTCTGCAGTCTCATCAATTTTAATAGTAGTATTATCTTCTTTTTGTATATGTCTTGTTGGTGCAAAACCTTCAACACCATAAGGTAGCGCTACAATAGCTCCATTGTCATGAATTTTTACAACAGTACCTTTATGAATAGAACCAACAGTAAATACTGATTCAAATACATCCCAAGGATTTTCTTCCAATTGTTTATGACCTAAGCTTAATCTTCTGTTTTCAGTATCAATATCTAAGACAACAACTTCGATTTTTTCATTAATTTTTGTGAATTCAGCAGGATGTTTAATTTTTTTAGACCATGAAAGATCAGAGATGTGAATTAAACCGTCAATACCTTCTTCTAATTCAACAAAAATACCAAAGTTGGTAAAGTTACGAACTGTAGCAGTATGTCTTGAATTAATAGGATATTTTTCTTTAATATTAATCCAAGGATCAGGAATTAATTGTTTAATACCTAAAGACATTTTTCTTTCTTCTCTGTCAAGAGTTAAAATTACACCTTCAACAATATCACCTATTTTAAGGAAATCGTGAGCAGTACGTAGATGTTGTGACCAAGACATTTCAGAAACATGAATTAAACCTTCAACGCCAGGATAAATTTCAACAAATGCACCATAATCAGCAATTACAACAACTTTACCTTTAACTTTATCTCCAACTTTTAAGTTTGGATCAAGGCTATCCCATGGATGAGGTGTTAATTGTTTTAATCCTAAAGCAATACGTTTTTTGTTTTCATCAAAGTCGAGAATAACAACTTTAATTTTTTGGTCTAAATCAACAATTTCATTTGGATGATTTATTCTTCCCCATGATAAGTCAGTAATATGAATTAAGCCGTCAATACCACCTAAGTCAACAAATACTCCGTATGATGTGATGTTTTTAACAGTACCTTCAAGAACCTGGCCTTTTTCAAGTTTAGCCATTATCTCGGTTTTTTGTATTTCTAATTCAGCCTCAATAAGAGCTTTATGTGAAACAACAACATTTTTAAATTCGTGGTTGATTTTTACAACTTTGAATTCCATGGTTTTGTTAACAAAAGCATCATAATCTCTAATAGGTTTAACATCAATTTGTGAGCCCGGTAAGAATGCTTCAATACCGAATACATCAACAATTAAACCACCTTTAGTACGACATTTTGTATATCCTTTAATAATTTCCTGATTGTCATAAGCTTTGTTAATTTTTTCCCATGATCTGAGAGTACGTGCTTTTTTATGAGAAAGAATTAATTGTCCTTTTGGGTCTTCTTGAGTTTCTACATATACTTCAATAGGATCTCCAACTTTAATATCAGGGTTATATCTTAATTCTGATATAGGAATAATACCTTCTGATTTGAAACCTATATTTACAACAACCTCTCTGTTTGTTTTAGCAACAACAGTACCGTCGATAACTTCATGCTCAACAATTTTACTTAAAGTTTTGTCATAGATTCCTTCAAGTTTTTCTCTTTCTTCTTTTGAGTATGCCTCTTGTTTTTTTCCTATTGCATCCCAGTTAAAATCTTCCACAACAGGTTTTTCGAGATTGATTTCTTCTTTTACTTCTTCAGTTTTTGAATTCTCTTCTTCTGTTGTTTCTTCTGGTTTTGCAGTTGCTTCTACTGTTGTTTCTTTTGGTTGTTCTTCTTCTACTTTTTTTTCTGTAGTTTCAACAACTTCTTTTTTTTCTTCTACCTGTTCAGATTGATTTTTGTTCTCAGGTAATTCTTCGTTGACTTTTGATTCGTTTGAAGTCATTTAATTTTTTTTAATGTTTAGATATATATTATTGATATCTAAATTGGTTAATACTCCGTTAATTGCAAAAAATTGGGTGCAAAATTATAAATAATTATTGGAAATTAAAAATGAAATTTGAGTCAATATTATTTATTTTATTTTTAGTTGTTAAGTTATTCTATTATTGGCAGTTGGAGAAAATTCTTTTAATAATTTTTCTTTTAAGAATACTAAAAGAGGCATTAAAAATAATGCCTCTTTAAAAAAAATTATACTATTTAGTTATTTTTTTTTGTATTGATTGTATCCTTTTTGTTTTGCCATATCTTCAAGCCGCTTTTGAAATTTTGACTTTTTTACGGTTTTTTTCTGATTAGCAAGAAGTTTTTTTCTTAATTTATCTTCATCAATATGTTGTTTGATAAAATACATCTGTGCGAAAGTGAAGATGTTTGCAAGAAAATAATAATAACTTAAACCTGCAGAATAATTATTAAAAATTCCAAGGAACATAATAGGCATAAGATAAGTCATTGCTTTCATTCCCGGCATTTGAGTGCTGGAAGTCCCCATCGTATCATTGTTAATTTTAGTATATATGATGGTTGAAATAGTCATCAACAATGTAAATAAACTTACATGGTCGCCATAAAACGGTATTGAAAAACCATTAGGAAAATTCCAAATAGAATCATAAGAAGATAAGTCGGTAGCCCATAGAAATGATTGTTGTCTTAGTTCAATTGCTGCAGGAAAAAATCTAAACAATGCAATGAGAATAGGAAATTGTAACAGCATTGGTAAACATCCTGCCATTGGACTCACACCTACTTTTTTATAAAGAGCCATGGTAGCTTGTTGCTTTTTCATTGCATCTTCTTTCTTGGGGTATTTTTTGCTTATTTCATCGATTTCAGGCTTTAATACTCGCATCTTTGCTGATGACGAATATGTTTTGTATGCTATTGGAAACAGTACAATTTTTAAAAGAATTGTTAAAATTAAAATTATTATTCCATAATTAAAATTAAACCCTTCAAGAAAGTTAAAAACCGGTATTACGGCAAATCTATTTATCCAATGCATAAGGAAAAAACTCCAGCCTAATGGTATCTGATGTTCCAGATCAAGGTGATATTTTCTTAAAGTTCTGTATTTGTTTGGTCCATAATAAAAATGCAGTTTAATATTATTTTTGTCAGCCATAGGATTAAATTGTACTCCTATGGTAGAGCTCATTGTTCTTAGGTATCTCTTTTTATGTTTCTTATTTGTAAAAGTTTTTATGTCTGCATTAATAAAATACTTATCAGCTATTAATGTTGATGTGAAAAATTGTTGTTTGTAAGATATCCATTTAATTTTGGTTTTTAATGATTTGTCATCATCTTTTGTTTCAGAAAGATATTTTACATCATCATTATAGTATTTATAATATATTGTCGCTCCATTATATTTGCTGACAGATTTTTCTTGTTGAAGTAAGTTTGTATTCCAGTTGAGGTTTAGATAGTCGGTATTTGAACTAATAACATTTTTTAAACCTACAAAGTTTACTGATAAATCAAACATATAGTTATCGCCTTTGAAGGTATAAATGTATTCAATGTAACTATTATGTGATAAATCGTTATTATTTGTATAAAGTCTTAAAGATAAGCTACAAGAGTCAGCCTTTGATACTGTTATAATGCTATCGGTATTATTATCTCCTGATTGAAAAAATAAATTGTTAGTATTAATATATCTGTTGTTGGCAAAAAATTCAAAGCCAAAATCAGAAGAGTTTTTTTCGATGAGCTCTAAGGGTAGAGAATCGTGAGTTTTGTAATCCTTTAGTATTGCAGATATAATTTTACCACCTTTGTTAGAAATTTTAATTTTAAGCAGGTCGGTTTCAATTAAATAAATTTTTTCTTTTCCTTGGGCGGAATTTGAAAAAACTCCTAATTCATCTGAATTGTTTTCAGGTTCTTCAACTTGGTCTAAATCAGTTTTTTCAGGTGTATTAATATGCTCCTGAATATCGGCAATTTTCGTTGTATCTATAGATTTTTGTTGAACTTTAGCTATTGAATCCTGTATCCTTTGTCTTTCTGCAATTTCTTCTTTTGATGGTTTGTTCAAATAGGAGTAGAACATTAATATAGCAAATATTAATATTAATCCTGTAACAGTTTTTTTATCCATTTAGTAATTTTTTTTTTTGTTAGAAATAATTTGCAAAAGTAATTATTTTTTTAATTCTTTTTGTTTAATAGCTGCTCTAATAAAATTGATAAAAACAGGATGAGAATTAACTACTGTGCTTTTGTATTCGGGATGAAATTGTACACCAATAAACCAAGGGTGATTTTTCAGTTCAACAATTTCAACCAGGTTATCTTTATTGTTAATTCCTGAAGGAATCATACCTGCTTTTTTAAAATCTTCGAGATATTTATTATTGAATTCAAATCTATGTCTGTGGCGTTCAGTAGTCGCTTGTGTGTTGTATATTTCAAAAGCCTTAGTATTTTTAACAATATTACAAGGATAAGCTCCAAGTCTCATGGTTCCACCCATACCTGATATTTTTTTCTGGTTTTCCATAATATCAATAACAGGAAATTTTGTTTTAGGATTTATTTCTGTTGAATGAGCATTTTCAAAATTTAAAACATTTCTTGCAAATTCAATAACAGCACATTGCATGCCTAAGCATATTCCGAGAAAAGGAATTTTGTTTTCACGTACATATTTTATAGAAGTAATTTTTCCTTCAATACCTCTTTCACCAAAACCGGGTGCTACTAATACAGCATCTACATCTTTTAATAGCTCTTTTACTGTTGTGTCATTTACTTTTTCAGCACTTATTCTTATCACATTTACTTTGCATTCGTTTATAGTCCCTGCATGAATAAACGATTCAACTATTGATTTATATGCGTCTTTTAGCTCAGTGTATTTGCCAATCAAACCAATAGTAACAGATTTTTTAGGATGTTTTAATTTGAATAAGAATTCTTTCCATTTTTCAATATCCGGTTCTCTTTTACAAGGGATGTTTGAGATACGGAGAACTTCCAAATCTAAATGTTCTTTAAGCATCAATAATGGGACATCATAAATTGTTTTAGCATCAATAGATTCTATAACATCTTTTGCTTTAACATTACAAAATCGAGCTATTTTGTTTTTTATAGCTTCAGAAATATGTTTTTCTGTTCTGCAAACAATAATATCAGGTTGAACACCAGCTTCCTGTAATGTTTTAACAGAGTGTTGAGTAGGTTTAGTTTTTAATTCGCCTGCAGCAGCGAGATAAGGGACTAAAGTAAGATGAATGGAAATACAATCGTCACCCATTTCCCAACGCATTTGTCGTAATGCTTCAATATATGGCAATGACTCAATATCGCCTACAGTTCCCCCGATTTCAGTAATAACAAAATCGAAATTTTGTTTATGTGCAAGTAATTTTATTCTGTATTTTATTTCATCAGTAATATGAGGTATCACCTGAACAGTCTGTCCGAGATATTCTCCTTTTCGTTCTTTTTCTATTACTGATTTGTAAATAATACCTGTAGTAATATTATTCGCCTGAGAAGTGTGTATGTTTAAAAATCTTTCGTAATGACCAAGATCAAGGTCTGTTTCAGCACCGTCTTCAGTAACGAAACATTCGCCATGTTCGTATGGATTTAATGTGCCCGGGTCAATATTAATATATGGATCTAATTTTTGTATAGTTACATTGAAGCCTCTTGCCTGAAGCAATTTCCCTAATGAAGCTGAGATTATTCCTTTTCCTAATGATGATGAAACACCACCTGTTACAAAAATATATTTGGTCTTGGTACTCATAAGATTATAGTAAATATGTTAACATAAATAAAAACCCGCAAGATACAATTTTATTATTTTATGAGATACTAATATAAAAAAAAATCCATCAACTAATGAGAATTTTTTAGCTGATGGATTAAAAAAGTTAAAATTATGTTTTTAATAATATCTGTAGCTTTTAACCATTGAAATATGTTTTGCTAAACGTATAACCTGGTTAGTATATCCAAATTCATTATCATACCAGATATAAATAATAATATTTTTTTTATTATTTGATACAATAGTAGAAGGACTGTCGAAAATGCCGGCACATGAGTCTCCAATAAAATCGGAGGAAACAGCTTCCTGAGAAGTTGAAAAACGAATTTGTTCAATAAGGTTTCCTTTTAAAGATGCATTTCTTAACAATTCAGTTATTTCTTCTCTTGAAGTTTCTTTTTTAATATTAAGTGAAAGAATTGCTAAAGATACATCAGGTGTAGGAACTCTAATAGCATTTGCAGTAAGTTTACCTTTTAAAATGGGAATGATTTTTACAGCAGCATCTCCTGCTCCTGTAGATGTAAGTACCATATTTAGGGCAGCCGAACGTCCTCTTCTTGGTTTTTTATGTATGTTGTCCAAAAGGTTTTGGTCGTTAGTGTATGAGTGAATAGTTTCTATATGCCCTGTTTCTATACCAATTTTTTTCTCAATAATACTTAATGCAGGAACAATTGCATTAGTGGTGCATGATGCTGCAGAGAAGATTTTTTCTTTGTTTAAATCGAAATCATCCTGGTTAACACCATAAACGATATTAGGAATATCGCCTTTTGCAGGAGCTGTTAAAAGTACTTTGTCAACACCTTTTGCTTTTAAATGTCTGCTTAAGGAAATTCTGTCTCTGAAAATTCCGGTATTGTCTATTAATAAAGCATTAGTGATACCTTCTTCTTCATAGTTCATGTCTTCAGGATTTTTTACACTTAACATTTTAACAATATGTCCATTAATATATAATGATTTATTGTCTGCATCATCAATTGCAATACCGTTAAAAGGTCCATGTACAGAGTCTTTTCTGAATAATGAAATTCTTTTTTTTATATTTGCAGCATCAGTATTTCTGGTTACAATAGCTCTTAATCTTAACCTGGAGCCATCTCCTGCTATGTTTATCAGTTCGCGTGCTACTAATCTGCCTATTCGTCCAAAACCATATAATATTACATCTTTGTATTCTTTACTTCTGGGACTAACATTAATAAATGCTTTTAATTTGTCATTTATAAAAGAATTAACATCTTTGTAATTATCTTTTTCCTCTGTCCATTCTTTGTTTAAACGACCGATATCAATACGTGCAGGCGCAATGTTTGTATCTAATATGGCTTTTGCCAAAAGTAAAGAATCTTTAATGTTTAATTTTTTATTAATGATATTTTCAGCATAAGAATGTTTGTTTAAAATATTACTTGGAGAACGTTCAAGTAATTGCCTCCTGAAAATTATTAATTCTATTGATTTATCAAACCATAGTTTACTTATTACATTGATAAATTCAACAGCACATTTTTCTTCGGTAATCCATTCTTTTAGTGTTTTCTCAAAATGGTTGTTCGATTTATTCCCATTATTGTTAGTGGTATTGTTCATCGTTATTTTTTTTGATTAGAAATAAAATTAATTTTAACAAATGTATTAAAATTAAAGTAATTTTTAAAATAATTAATAAAAATTTATTAACAAAATAATAATGATTTTATTTGTTAATAATCAGGATATTTAACCTGAATTATTCGTATGTTTGCTATAAATTAATTCAGTTTTACGTTTTTTTTAATATAATTTTTTTAAAGAAAGTAGATGAATATTATTTTAAAATTGTAAAAAATTATATTTTTGATTTTTAATAAAAAAATAAACAAATGGGAAAAATAGCAATAGCAGGAAATAAAGGTAAAAAGGTTCGTTCTGATTGTTTTCTTAGTCTTGAAATTACAAATCAAGGAGGAATAGAAATACAATTACAAAGTAAAGTAAAAACATTATTTGCTGATTCAATTATAAATTTAGCAAATAAAGTATTAAAATATTTTGATATAGAAAATGCAAAATTAATCATTGAAGATTTTGGTGCACTTGATTTTGTTATAGCTGCTCGTATCGAAGCTGCTGTTAAACAATTAATTGATACTGACAAACAATATCTGTTTGATATTATTGATGAGAATAAATATAGTACAAAAAGAGATTTATATCGTTTTTCAAGGTTATATTTACCCGGCAATACACCAAGTATGATGATTAATGCGGGTTTGCATAAACCTAACGGTATAATTCTTGACCTTGAAGATTCTGTTGCTTTATCTAAAAAAGAAGAAGCACGTTTATTAGTTAGGAATGCACTTTGTAGGATTAATTTTTACGGTGCTGAGCGAATGGTTCGAATTAATCAGGGACAAAGAGGTATTGACGATTTGAAATATGTTATTCCTTTTAATGTTAATTTATTATTATTGCCAAAATGCGAGAGTGCTGATTATGTGAGAAAAATTGATGTTGAGGTTAATAAAATTAAAAAAGAATATAATATTGATTCCCGGATTTTTTATATGCCTATTATTGAAAGTGCTTTAGGTGTTGAAAAAGCTTTTGAAATAGCAACGTCATCTAAAAATGTTGTTGCTTTAGCTATTGGTCTTGAAGATTTTACTGCCGACATAGGTGTTCAAAGAACTAAAGAAGGTATAGAATCTATTTATGCAAGAACCAGACTTGTTAATGCTTGTCATGCTGCTAAAATTCAACCCATTGATTCTGTGTTTTCTGATGTTGCTGATATGGAAGGTTTAAAAAATAATGTTAAAATGTCGAAAAGCCTTGGGTTTGAAGGTATGGGGTGTATTCATCCTCGTCAGATACCTGTTATTATTGAAAGTTTTGCTCCAGAAGAAAATCAAATAGAAAAAGCTAAAAAAATTGTTAAAGCTTTTTATGAGGCTGAAAAAAAAGGTTTGGGCGTTGTATCTTTGGGAACAAAAATGATTGACCCACCTGTTGTGAAACGTAATCAGAAAATTATTGACCTTGCTGTTAGTCTCGGATTATTATCTGAAAAATGGTTGCAGGAAATGGAGTAATAATTAAAAATATAGAATTTTAAACCTCAGTTTTTTTATTTATCTTTTATATGGATAAATCTTTTTATGGTATTTATACTCAATATATTTAAAATAATAATATAGTTTGTAATATACTTCTTTGCCGTAATCTATATTGTAATTATAATCTATATAATAATAAAACGGATTGTTGATATTACCTCTTTCTGAAATATTTTTCATATTCCAGTTTACTGTATAAATATAGTCCCAATATTTTAAATATGATTTTGAATAAAACCATTTTGGTTTTCTGTTTGTTTCAAACCACGAATTAAAACCGGGTTCAGTAATTATTATTTCGTATTTACAACTATCAGATGAAATTGAATCTTTTATTACTTTTTGTGTAATTAATGAATGTTTTCCTTGTGCTGAACAGAAAAGAACAACTGCTAATAATAAAATTGTAAAAAAATATTTTTTCATTTTATCAAGTTTTATTTTTTAAAGATTAAGAAAGAAATCATTTTGTTTTATTTCTGTTTTGTTGTCTTAAGTCTCCTTAATTTAAATTACGTATACCATAAAAAAAAGTTTCATATTTATTAAATTGTTTTGTTGTTGCTGTTTTTTTTGTATTTTTGAAATGATTATAAAAAATAGAATTATAAATGAAGAGCTTTAAAGTTATTTTATTTTTATTTATCGGATTATTGCTGGCAAATTTTGAAACTGTTACAGCATCTAATAAAATACCGAAAAATTTTTGTATTTCAAAATCAGAGTTAAAATTATACAATCTGATAAACAAATACAGAAAAGAACATAATCTTAATGAAATTCCTTTATCAAAATCATTGTGCTATGTTTCAAAAATGCATGTTAATGATTTGCAATCGAATTTTGTTTTTTCTGATAATTGTAATATGCACTCGTGGTCTGACAGCGATAAATGGACTCCGTGTTGTTATACTAATGATATGAAAAGTCAATTATGTATGATGAATAAACCTGCTGAATTAACAAATTATGATGGGTTTGGTTTTGAAATTACTTTTTACAGTAGTGCTGAATTTCAATATAAAGATGTTTTTAATACATGGATTAGCACTCAAGCATCGAATAGTGTTATTATAAATTCAGGAAAGTGGGTTGATAAAGATTGGAAAGCAGTAGGTGTTGCCATTTCTCAAAATTATGCAGTTGTTTGGTTTGGTGAAGAAATTGATGTTGAAAAAAAACTTAAGGTTTGTAATTCAGATAATTTTATTGTCAATTCAAAATATAAGGATAGAAAAGAGGCATTGAAAAGTAAAATTTCTAAAAGATATTATTTGATATTTGGTAGTTATACTAATTTAAAAGATTCACAAAGAGATTTAAAGAAATATAAAGCAAGAGGCTTTCATAAAGCTAAAATTATACAACAAAAAAACAGATACAGACTTTCACTTTCTGACTTTCCTTCATTGTCAAAATCTAAAAAAGCAAAACAAAAACTCGGTCCAAAATATAAAGATATTTGGATATTGGCTAAATAAAAAAAATATCCTTATCAACAACTTTCTTTCTCAATAGTTAGGCACAATAGAAAGAAACGAAAATTGAAAATATGAAACAAATGAATAAAATAGCAAAACCTTTTGTTAAATGGGCTGGTGGAAAAGCTCAATTATTGACTGAAATTGATAATGCAATTCCAAGTTACATGAAACAAACTCAATTTACCTACATTGAACCGTTTGTTGGTGGTGGTGCTATTCTTTTTTGGATTTTACAAAAATATCCAAATATTAAACACGCAATTATAAACGACATTAATACAGATTTAACCAACTCATATCAAACAATAAAAGAAAATGTAGAAGAATTAATATCTATTTTAAAAAAATGGAAAAAAGAATATCATTCATTAAAAGATAAACTTGAAGAAAAAAAAGAATACTATTACTCAAAAAGAAAACAATTTAATAATCGAAATTCAGATAAAACTAGCCAAACAGCATTGTTTATCTTTCTTAACAGAACTTGTTTTAATGGTTTGTATCGAGTAAATCGTAAAAATGAATTTAATGTACCAATAGGCAGTTATAAAACACCCATGATTTGCGATGAAGATAATTTAAGAGCTGTTAGTGATGTTTTACAAAAAGTAACTATTTTGAACGGAGATTTTGAAGCGACCATGGAATATGCAGAAAACAACACTCTGTTTTATTTCGACCCACCATACAAGCCATTGAGTGAAACATCAAGTTTTAATTCTTATGCAAAAGATGAATTTGATGATAGCGAACAAATAAGACTTGCCAAATTTTGTGAGAAAATAGATATCTTAGGCTATCAATGGATATTAAGTAACTCTGACGTTAAAGGGAAAAATCCTAACGACAACTTCTTTGATGAGTTGTATAATAAATTTGACATTAAAAGGGTCTTAGCAAGAAGAAATATTAACCGAATGGTGCCTAATGGATTTGAAATTTGATTTAAAAATAGCAGAAAATTATTCTAGCAAATCTCAAATAGCTAGAGTAATAACAGAAAATTGGGTAAAAAATAATGGTTTCTGTCCAAACTGTGGCAATCCATTGTTTGAATTTGAGAATAATAAACCTGTTGCAGATTTTTTATGTAAAAATTGTAGAGAAGAATTTGAATTAAAAAGTAAAAACAGCATTAAGATAAGTAATAAAATTGTTGATGGTTCATATTCAACTATGATTGATAGAATTCTTTCTGAGAATAATCCAAATTTCTTTTTTTTGACTTACGATAAAGTTAAATGGGAAGTAACTAATTTTTTAATCATTCCAAAATTCTTTTTTTTGCCAAATATTATTGAAAAAAGAAAACCTTTATCCAGTAATGCACGAAGAGCTGGTTGGATAGGATGTAATATTAATCTTACTGAAATACCTGAAAACGGTAGAATTTATTTCATAAAGAGAACTAAAATATTACCTAAAACCAAAGTATTAAATAGTTGGAATAAGGTTTCTTTTATAAAAAAGAAAAAAGGAGAGGGAAAAGGATGGATTTTAGATGTTATGAAATGTATTGATAATATCCCTAAAAATGAATTTAATTTAAAAGATGTATATAAATTTGAAGACAGGTTGAAAAAAAAATATCCAAAAAATAATTTTATCAAAGATAAAATAAGACAACAATTACAAATTATGAGAGATAATGGTTTGGTAGAATTTATTGGACGAGGAAAATATAAAAAGGTAAATTATGAAAAAAATTAAAATAGAAATAACGGAAATTTTATCAAAATCACTTGTTTTGAAAGCAGATAGTGAAAAGAAAGCTATCGAAAAAGCTAAATATTTGTATGATAATGAAGAAATCGTTTTAAATAGTGATAATTTTATGGATAAAGAAATAAAGATAATTAGTTATGAATGATAGATTTTCAGAAGAAAATAATTTTTATAAAATTAGAGGAGGAACTATTTTATTCTGGGGGTTGGATATTAAAGAACCTTTTGAAGTTCACTTGGATACAAAAATAAAAGGTTATATTCGAAACAATAATTTGCCTGAAAATGAAGTCTGCGAAATAATTGACAAAATAGATATAGAATTGTACGAGTATTGTTTATCTATAAGAAACGATTTAGATGAAAATGATGCAAGAGTAGTGTTAATGAATAGGCTAATTTCATTGGGCGTCAAAAAAGATAAAGCCTTATTAATTGCAATTGAAGCCGGAGCTTCACAAATACTGGTTGATAATAGTAAATATATAGAGGAATTAGGCGTTAATAAAAACTTAAAACGTATTGTGTTGGAAACCCTTTGTGATTTTTATTTTGGATAAATGAGCTCATACCACACAATTCGACTTTAAATTTGATATGGTTTTTGCCGACCCACCTTATTTTTTATCGAATGATGGGTTGACCATAAAAAACGGTAAAATCACAAGTGTTAATAAAGGCAAATGGGATAAATCAAAAGGTTTTGAGTTTATAAATGAGTTTAACCGTAACTGGTTAAAACTTGTTCGTGGCAAAATGAAAAAAGATGCCACTATTTGGATTAGTGGAACAATGCACAATATTTTTAGTATTGGGCAAATTTTAACGGAACTTGACTTTAAAATATTAAACATTATCACTTGGCAAAAAACAAATCCACCACCAAATTTTTCTTGCCGTTATTTTACTCATTCAACCGAACAAATTATTTGGGCAAGAAAGAATGCCAAAGTTCCACATTACTTCAATTATGAATTAATGAAAGAAATAAATGATGGGAAACAGATGAAAGATGTTTGGTCATTGCCAGCTATTGCAAAATGGGAAAAATCTTGTGGCAAACATCCAACACAAAAGCCGCTTTCGGTATTAGCGAGGATTATTTTAGCTTCAACAAAACAAGGTGCTTGGACTTTAGATCCGTTTACTGGAAGTAGTACAACTGGTATTGCTGCAAATCTATTAGAAAGAAAATTCCTTGGAATTGATGTTGAGGAGGAATATCTTGAAATTAGTAAAAACAGAAAACTTGAAATTGAAAACGAAATAATATTTAACAAATACAGGAATAAATTACAGGGATTTAGACAACCTAAACAATTAGAAATGCACTTATTAAAGGAACCGAGTGTAGAATATAGAACAGAATTGGATTTAACTACTGTGCCTAACAATGTGTATAAGTAATAACGGTTTAAGTGATAAAACGAGAGTATAAACATAAAATTAATGTCAGTACAAAACTTAAAAGTTAATTAGTAGAAATCTTTAAAATTTTCATTAAAATTCTTCAGATTTTAGAAGTATGCAGGATTTTTTCAACAGCGAAAAAATATTATGGTGTTATGCGGCAGGGATAGGAGCGATAGCCTGTAGAAATTAGTGCTGATGTTTTGTGTTGGCAGGCGGAGGCGATCGGAGTAAGCCCACGCACTGCCTACAAAAACACAGCACTAATGATACAGCTACAAGCGTATAGCCCGATTTTGCCGCCCAAAAACAAATTATAATCTTACATAAGTTCATTATTCTCCTAAAAATATTTTAAGTTGTGAATAAAATTTTCATAAGTTTTTTTTAAATGGGTTTTATAGCTTAAAGTAAATATTATTTTTGCAAAAAAAATATAGTTAATGGAAGAACAATATACAGAAGATAGTATAAAATCGCTTGATTGGCGACAACACATAAGAAAGAGGCCGGGGATGTATATTGGTAAGCTTGGCGATGGAGCTTCGTATGATGATGGTATTTATGTGCTTATAAAAGAGATTATTGATAACTCAATTGATGAGTATGTTATGGGCTTTGGAAATACTATTGAAGTAAATATTGAAAATAATCTTGTAAGCATACGCGATTATGGCAGAGGCATCCCGCTTACTAAGCTTCTTGATTGTATGTCGAAGATAAACACAGGCGCCAAATACGATTCAAAAGTCTTTAAAAAAGCTGTAGGGTTAAACGGAGTAGGAGCAAAGGCTGTTAATGCATTAGCTTCGTATTTTTGGGCTCAGAGTGTAAGAGATGGCAAAACTAAAATTATTGAGTTTGAAAAGGGAGAAATTTTAAATGACCATAATATTGAGGATACAACTTTAAAAAATGGTACAATTATTAAATTTATGCCTGATAATGAGCTTTTTGGCAATTTCCATTTTATTATGGAATATGTTGAAAAAATGCTCTGGAATTATGTATATCTTAATAATGGTCTGAAAATATTTCTTAATGGGGAGAAATTTTATGCTAAAAACGGATTGCTTGACCTTTTAAGTAATACTATTAATGGTTCAGGATTATATCCTATTATACATATCAAGGAATCTGATTTTGAATTTGCTTTTACTCACAGTAAAAAACTTTACGGCGAAGAATACTACTCATTTGTAAATGGTCAGCATACTACACAGGGGGGTATTCATCAGGCTGCTTTTCGTGAAGCTATTGTTAAGACTATAAGAGATTTTTATAAAAAAGATTTTGAGCCTTCTGATGTTCGTTCTTCTATTGTTGCTGCAATAAGTATCAAAGTGGTGGAACCTGTTTTTGAATCACAGACAAAGACAAAATTAGGCTCTCAGTATGTTGAACCAGATGGTATGACTATCAGGAATTACATTAACGATATAGTTAAACGGAATCTTGATAATTACCTGCATATTAATCCTGAAACTGCTGAAATACTTTTAAAGAAAATCCAACAATCTGCCAAAGAGCGCAAAGAAATGGCAGGTATTAAAAAACTTGCTAGAGAGAGTATTAAAAAAGCCAACCTTCATAATAAAAAGTTACGTGATTGCAGAGTGCATTATCAATCGAAAGATGATAGACGTTTAGAGACAACTTTGTTTATTACTGAGGGCGATTCTGCCAGCGGCTCAATTACTAAATCAAGAGATGTTAACACTCAGGCTGTTTTTAGTCTGAAAGGTAAACCTTTGAATTCTTATGGCATTGGTAAAAAAATTGTTTATCAAAATGAAGAATTTAATCTTTTACAGTCTGCTTTAAATATTGAAGAAGGTGTTGATAAGTTAAGATATAATAATGTTGTTATTGCTACTGATGCTGATGTTGACGGTATGCATATCCGTTTATTGCTTATGACATTTTTCCTTCAGTTTTACCCCGACCTTGTGAAATCAGGTCATTTATACATTTTGCAAACACCTTTGTTCAGAGTTAGAAATAAAAAAGAAACTTATTATTGTTATTCTGAAAAGGAAAAAGAAGAAGCTATAAAAAAGTTGAAAAATAATATAGAGATTACAAGGTTTAAAGGTTTAGGAGAGATTTCTCCTGATGAGTTTAAACATTTTATTGGCCCTTCGATTCGCCTTGAACCTGTGATATTGAAAAAAGATTCTACTCTTAACGAGATGCTGTCGTTTTATATGGGTAAAAACACTCCCGAACGACAAATGTTTATTATTGATAATCTGCGTGTAGAAGAATAAGTTAAAAATTAAAACATAATTATTTTTTTTAACGCATCATTAAGATTGTTTATAATCTCAGAAGCAATAAGGCTTCCGAAGGATAATTTTTCTGCTGAAATATCACCTGCCAGCCCGTGAATATAAACGCCTAAAATACAAGCGTTTTTTGAAGAATATCCTTGTGCATATAAACTTAGAATTATTCCTGTGAGTACATCGCCGCTACCTGCTGTTGCCATACCCGGATTTCCTGTGCTGTTGAAATAACAATTTCCGTCAGGGCAACTTATTGCTGTATGCGCTCCTTTCAAGACAAGATATACTTTATTTTTTATTGAAAATTCTCTCTGTATTTTATTCCTTTCAAAATCATTATATGTTTTGCCTGCTATTCTTTTAAATTCTTTTGGATGAGGTGTTAAAATACTATTTTCAGGCAGAAAGGATATCCATGTTTTATTTTCACCGAGAATATTAATTGCATCAGCATCAATTACTAATGGAACCGGAGAATTTTGAATTAATAGTTTAAGAGTTTTTTGTGTCTGTTCTTCTGTGCCTATGCCGGGACCAATTCCAATTGAATTGTATTTTAATAAATCGGATAATTCACTTAAAAATTTATCTGAAGTATCAATATTTGTCATAGCTTCGGGTATTGCTGTCTGTAAAATATTATACCCGAGTTTTGGTATATGTGTTGTTAGCAATCCAACGCCTGTGCGTAAACATGCTTTTGACGCTAATACAGCAGCTCCCATTTTACCATAACTACCTGATATTAAAAGAGCATGACCGAAATTACCTTTATGAGAAAATTTTTTTCTGATTTTTATAATGCTTTTAATGTTGTTTTTTTCGATAAAATAATCTTGAACTTTAACATTATTAATAAAATCTGTGTGCAATCCAATGGGCAATACTTGCCCTGTAATGAAATGTACAGGGTGTGTCCAAATTAAATCTAAAATCTAAATTCCCCATGTTCATGGATATTTCATCTGTTTGTAATTTTATATTATTAATTTATAATCTTAAAGTACAGTATCCTGTATTTATAGCAAACATATAAATAATTTAGTTAAGAGGACTTCTATTATTATTTTTAAAGTATTTACAATTTAATTTGATTTTATATTATTATTGCTAAAAATAAAATTATAAGCTGATAAAAAATTAGTTAATAATGCCAATAAAAAAAATGATAAAATTATTTTAGTTGTTTTTAGCACGATTAATTCATAAAAAAGGGAAAATCCTGAATTAGTTTATAGTAAACAATTGAATAATTTAGTTTAGATAATTGTTATTTGAAGATAAAAAATTAAAAAAAAACGCTTGATTTTCTGTTTTTTTACGTCTAATAATACTATGGGGATTAAAATTTAATTTGCAGTAATAGATAAAGATAAGACAATAAATTTTTTGATAAAGAAAATGGGGTAAATTTTTTGCGTTCTTTATGAATGGATAAATTATTTGAATTTTGATAATATTACTAGTTATGAATTTTTTAATTTATTAATAAAAAAAAACATCAATGAAACATTTATTTAATTTATTAATGCTTATAAGCATTTTTACAATTGTCAGTTGTGGATCAGGGGAAAAAGCGGATTCAGAAATAAAATACGAATACAAAGAGGAGACTGTTAAATTAAATGATTCTCTAAAGGCAAAAATTGGTGATTGGGCTAAGCAAGGCGCTATCTGTTATGGTGTGATAGTGGCTGTTGATAAAAATGGAATTCCAAGTAATGGGAAACCAATAAAAGCAAAAATTTTAAGGATTAAACAAAATGGTATAAAAATGAAAGCCCTTGAAACTGTTAATGTCGGAGAAAATAAAGGCTGTTCAAAAATGGGATTATCAAAAGGAGAAACATGGTTGGAAGAAGATGGAGATTTGTTTTTGACCAGAGAAAAAGCTGAGGAATATTTAAGAAAAAATGGTTTGCTGGATTAGTTAATTTTTTTCGGGTTACCAAATTAAAATAATTAGCGCTTTCACTCTTTTCATAATGGATGATAAACAATTAGTTGAAAAAATAAAAAATAATAACGATATTGCTTTTCGTATTTTAATAAAAAAATATAAAGGGTTGGTTATGAATACTGTTTATCGACTTATTGGAAATAAAATGGATTCTGAAGATGTCTTTCAGGATGTTTTTTTGGAGGTTTATCGTTCGATTCATAAACTTAGAAATATTGATGATATTTCAGGTTGGTTATTCCGGATATCATATAATAAATCATTAAGTTTTTTACGAAAAAAAAATCCGGCAAAAGCTGGCTTGTCAACGGATTTTTTAGGTGTAGTAGCTAATATGAAAAGTGACATTAATAGCTCTAAGTACAATAAAACACCTGCAGATATATATATACAAAAAGAAGCAAATAAAATTCTTTTTAAAGCAATTGATAATTTGCCAGGCAAACAAAAAAAGGCTTTACTTCTTCATAAATTCGAAAATTATTCACAAAAGGAAATATGTAAAATTATGAATCTTAGTCAGGCATCGGTTGAATCATTAATTTATCGTTCAAAAATAAAATTAAGAAAATCGTTAGCAAACTATTTTAAAGACCATATAAAATAATATAATTATGAATGAAAAACATAGAGTTATCAAATGGATTAATATTTTTCTTTTAATCATAAACATATCTGCTTTTGTAACGATATTGTTTTTAAACTATAAATCAAGCTCATCAACTGTAAACAGTGATAGTAATTTTAACTCTGATTTATTCTTAAAGAAAGAATTGAATTTGACAGAAGAACAATATAAGAAAGTTTGTTTGCTTGATAATAAAATTTTCAGGGTTTACCAGTCATTACTTGATATGCAATGCGAAGCAAATTTTGCAATTATTGATGAGCTCACAAGTGAAAATCCTTCAAAACGAAAATTGGATTCTATTGCAAATAAAATTGGTAGAACTCAAACCGGATTAAAACGTCAAACCATTAAACATTTTTTGAATATACGTAGTATTTGTGATGAAAATCAGGTTATATTGCTTAATCAATTGTTGAAAGATATGATGCAAGTGGGTGATTTATGTCGTTATTGTAATAAAAAAGAATGTGCCAGACGTGATGAATTGGAAAAAAAATAAATGTCTCACGCCAGATTTTTAATTTTTAAACGTCTTATAATATTAAGAAATGGAATGTAACAAAATATATCAGTATATTGTTTTTGATATTTCAGACCAAGAAGTAGAAAAACATTTAAGTAAGTGTCCTCATTGTAATGAGTTAAACACAAGAGTGAATAATACAATGTCTGTATTAGATCAAAACTATGAAGCATCAGATGCTTTAATAAATAAAATCCTTTTAAGAAAAAAGAAAATTAGTATTCCACGTGTCAGAAAATTGAGTTTAAGTATGTATGCACAATTTGCAACTGTAATATTAATTGCAGTTTTTCTTGGAATTGTTCTTGGAAAAAATGCTGATGCAAAATTATTAACAAATAAAGTACCTGAAAAATCTAAATCATTAATTGAATTTCGAGAGGCTCATCATTTAATAATTGAACCATCTGCTTTTCAATTTTTTTAATTAAAAAAATAAAAATTATTAATAAAAAATTATATGAAGAAAAAAATTACAACATCAAATTGGTTGAGGACATTAATTCAATGGGGAATTATTTTAGTAATTATTATTCTTGCAGCTCTACCAAAATTTAATAAAAGTTTCGTTCCTGATTTTGAAGCTTATTGTCCTTTTGGAGGTATACAAGCTTTAGGTAGTTATTTACTTAATAAATCGTTGGCCTGTACAATGTCTAGTGCTCAAATTGTTATGGGAGTTTTATTGGTAATTGGAATTATACTTTTTGGCAAGTTATTTTGTTCATATATTTGTCCTCTTGGAACTGTAGGTGAATGGTTAGGGAAATTTGGTGATAAATTAAAAGTCAGATTTACTATTAAGGGAATTGCCGATAAGATTCTAAGAGCTTTAAAATATATTTTATTATTCATAACATTATATTTTACCTTAAGTTCAAGTGAATTATTCTGCAAAACATTTGATCCGTATTTTGCAATAACAACAAACTTTAGTGTGGATGTTGTTGTATTATATGCATCTATTGCTATTGTTCTTCTTTTTTTCGGTTCAATATTTATTCGAATGTTTTGGTGTAAATATTTATGTCCTTTAGGAGCTATTTCAAATATTTTTAAATTTACAATTTTTGCTGTTACAACCTTACTTATTTATATTGTTTTATTAAAATTTGGTTTAGAAATCAGTTTTGTATGGCCTTTGGCTGTTGCCTGCATTGGTGGTTATATAATAGAAATTGCTAAATTAAACGGAAAGTATTTCCCTATTGCCAGAATTACACGTAACGAAAAAACCTGTATTAATTGTCAGTTATGTAGCATGAAATGTCCACAAGGTATTGATATTGCTAATATGACTACTGTAAAGGATGCTGATTGTAATTTATGTGGTGATTGTCTTTCAGTATGTCCTGTAAATGAAACAATACAAATTAACAAAAAGAAAAATTTAAAATGGCTGCCACCAGTTGCTATAAGCGTTTTAGTTATTCTTGGATTATATTTAGGCTCTACTTTTGAAATTCCTACTATTAACCAGAAATGGTATGATACTGAAACTATGGCCAAAGCGGAGACATATTCCCGCTCAGGCTTGAAAAATATTAAGTGTTATGGAAGCTCAAAAGCATTTGCTTCTCAAATGAAAAAAGTAAAAGGTGTTTTAGGAGTTGCTACCTATGTAAAAACCCATACGGCAAAAATATATTATGACCCCTCAGTTACAAATGAAGACAATATTAATAAAGCATTATTTACTCCTCAAAGAGCACAGATTAGATTGCTAAGTGAAGGTACAACTGAAGTGAGAGAAGTAAAAGTTTTATTGGAGAATTTTTTTGATGTATATGATTTTAAATATTTATCAATCCTTTTAAAACAAAAAACTAAAGCCGTTGGTCTTCAAACAGAATATTCTTGCCCTGTTATTGTTAAAATTTATTTTCCCGGAAATTATAATGTTGATCAAGGAAAATTGAAGGAAATACTTGAAACAGAATATTTAAGTTATGGTGTAGAGCCAAATATTAAAAAAATTGAACTAAAATATGAAGTTGTTGGTAAATCAATTTCTAAATTAATAAGTAAAGAAGAGTTCCTTCAAAATATGTTTAAACCTTATCATGCAAAATTTAATAAGTATAGTAGTTACGATACCACAGATATTGATATATATAGAATACCATTGGGTAAAAATAGCTCTTTAACCAGGAGATTCCCCTATTTAGTTAGCCACCTTTCTAATAATAATGGAATAATTGGATTAAAAACGTTATTAGATGAGAAATATAAAAAAGTAATTGATATTAGCTTTATTAAGAGTATGGTTAGTGATGATGAAATATATAATTTACTTGTTAGTGATACATTGAAATTTACATACTCAAACGGGAAAAAGGTAAAATTGCTAATATGTTTCATTTTGACAAAAAAGGATTTGTATTAAAAAATAAATAATGCAATTAGAAAGTCATTATTGATGACTTTCTAATTTTTTTTTAACTTTACAAATTAAATAATTAACTGAATTACTAACTAAATATTAAGACTATGAAAAAAATTTTTACTTTATTATTTTTAAGTTTTATTTCTTTTGCGGTTTTTTCGCAAACAACTTATAACTGGGTGCCTCAAACATTAAGCCCCGGTAATAATTTGCAAGGAATGAATGATGTGAACGATACATTAGTTGTCGTAGGTTACGGCAATACTTTTATGAATTCAAACGACAATGGCATAAGCTGGAGTCCAGTTAAAGTTGTTGATGCAGTTTACGATTTTAATTCTTTAAGCATTAATGATGAAGGAATAGGGTTGATGAGTTCGCGACGAGCAAAAATTGTCAATTACAGCGGTATTGATGATATTTATGTTAACGGAAAATTATTACAAACTCTTGATAATGGTGCAACCTGGTCAGAAATGGATTTATCAGGTATTGGTTTCGGTGGGGATACACTATTAAACCCGACATCTGTTGGATGTTATGGTTTGGATTTGTTTACTGTAGAATGTATTGATGCTAATAATGCTTTAATTTATGTTGGCTGGTATGACATTAATACCGGTTCAAAAGTTAGTAAAGGAGCTGTATATTATACTACTGACGGAGGAACAATATGGTCAGCAATAACTGATGATCTTGGCAATAATATTATTACTGCTATCGAAAATGTAGGTAGCATAAATTATGTTGCAGGGAAAAATACACTTTTTAAAAATACATTCGGAACAAATGAAAATGTAGATATTTATCCTAATTTAGTTATAGCTGAAGGTGGAGATGAAACTATTTATATTTTTGATATTGATGTAATAAGTGAAACTGAATTTTATGTTGTTACTGCAACAAATGGTATTTTCCATACTACTGACGGTGGTGCTAATTTTACTAAATATGAAAATGGTGCACCTGGTGGTGGTAATGATATAAAAGCTTTTGATGACAATATTATTATGGTACTTGGTTCTTCTTCAAAATCAAAAGTAACAGTTGATGGTGGATTAAATTGGACATCATGTTATCCCGGTAAAAGTTGTTGGGAGATAGCAGGTGTTTTTAATGATTCAATATATGCATTAGGTAAAGATATTATCTATAAACTTGCTGTTTCTGACTTGGCAACAAATCCAACTAATTGGGTAGAACAAACTCTCACTGATGAAGGATCTAATATACAAAAAATGCACATCATTGATGCAAATAATGCAATAGTTGTCGGATATGATGAATTTGCCAAAACTACAAGCGACAATGGTATTACATGGACTGATGTTAGTATGCCTGAATTATTTGTTCCTGGTGCAGAAGATGAAGCTGATATTGATTTTGTTAATCTTACTACTTCTGATGGAGTTTCTTATGCAACTTCACGTCGTATTAAATTTATTGACTATCCTTCGTCTGGCAATAAACCCGATTCCTATCATCCCGGTCTTATTTTTAAATCTACTGATAATTGGAAAACCTGGTCACTAATGGATATTAATGAAATAGGTAAAGAAGACGAAGCTGATGTTTCAAAAAATCCATTCAATGAAAATTGTTATGGTTTTGATCCTTGTGTTATTGAAAATATTACTGATTCAATTATTTTTGTATGGGCTAACTGGTATGATACTGTTGCCGGTTACGAAGGTAGAGTTACTCACTCAAGAGTATTTAGATCTACTGATAGTGGTGATACATGGTTTTCAGTTACAGATGATATGGGCAGTCCTTATGTTACCAAAATTTATTTTATAACTCCTGACACAGGATATATCTTAGGTAATAAAATCTTTTTAAAAACAACAGATGCTTGTGCAACATACACTAATTTATATCCGATATTAGATGAAGGTGAGGATGATAATATGTTTATTAAAGGAATTGAATATATTAATGAAGATGAATATTATATCCCAACAACTTCTGATGGAATATGGAAAACTATGGATGGAGGTGCTTCATTTACTGAATTTGAAGGTATTTCAGGAACTAATGATTTTTGTAAATTAACTGATACCAGATACCTTGCATTAGGTAGTTCTTCAAAATCAAAATTATCTAAAGATGCAGGTGCAACATGGGAAACCTGTTATCCCGGTTCGTCTATATGGCATATTGCAGGAATAGTTAATGATTCATTATATGCTCTTGCAAAAGGAAAAATTTATAAAATTGCTTTATTGGAATTGACTTCTGATGTTGGTTTTAATGAAAGCATTGTTGACGATAATACTATTAATATTGTGTATAGACCTTCTGAGTTTGAAGTAATCTCTTCTAAGAGAAATATTGATATTTGTGCTGTTTATAATATTTGTGGCAAATTAATATATAAAAGTGAACCTAACGCTTTAAAATGTATTATTAATCATAGATCATATGCTCCAGGATTGTATTTTGTTTCAACATATGTGAATGGAAAGAGATATACAAATAAGGTGATAATTAAATAATTATGTTTTTATTAAAGGGAGTCAATTGATGCTTTTTGATTGATTCCCTTATTTTTTTAAGGAGTTACAATAAATACAATTTGCATCATAGATGATTGTTTTTTTTTGATAAAAATTATTTTAATATGAATAAAAAAATAATAATATTTTTATTGTTAATATTATTTTTTACTTCTCACGTTTTCTCTCAAAAAAAGATAAATATTAAAGGGAAAGTAATAAATAAAAAAACAGGTGAAGTTGTTGTGTGCAGTGCTGTTAAATTAAAAGAGATTGAACGTTGGACAATAACAGATGAAAATGGTCGCTTTGAATTTGATGATATCTCTCCAAATACCTATACATTACAAATTCAGTGTCTGGGATATGTTTCTTATTCTGCTGAGATGGATTTTACTAAAAATATTGGGAAAAAAATAATAATTCACCTTATTCCTACTTCTTTTGATATGAAAGGAGTTACTATTGTCGCAAAAAGAGGAGGAGGTATTACAACAACAAACAAAATTGGAAGAGTAGCTTTAGAATATGTTCAACCTACTAGTCTTGGAGATGTGATGCAACTTGTTCCCGGAAATATATCAGGAAATCCTGACTTATCAAATCCTCAAAAAATAGCTATTCGTGAAATTGGTACTGATGATAATAGTGCTATGGGTACTGCAATAATTGTGGACGGAGCTCCTATTTCAAACGATGCAAATTTACAAACCTATTCAACAGCTACTTCTTCTGAGGGCAATTACAGCACTGTTGCAGGTACAGGAGTTGATCTACGCCAAATATCAACAAATAATATTGAATCTGTCGAGGTTATTAAAGGTGTGCCTTCTGTTGTTTATGGAGATCTAACTTCAGGTGCTGTGATTGTTAAAACTAAAGCAGGTTACTCTCCTTTGGAAGTTAAAATAAAAACCGACCCTAAGATAAAGCAAATATCTTTTAATAAAGGAATGAAAATTTCTAATAAAAATGATTTTCTTAATTATAGTTTTGAATATATTCAGTCATATTCTGATGTAAGAAGTAAATATAAAGGATTTAATAGAATAACAGGTGCTATAGCATATTCTACTGTCTTTTTAAAAAATTCTACACCTCTTACTTTTAATGCAAAAGCAAATTTTTATGGAACTGTTGATAATACAAAAACAGATCCTGATGCAATGGTGAAGGATGAAGAATATGAAACAAAAAATAAAGGTCTAAGACTAAATCTTCATGGTAAATGGACTTTGAATAAAAAATTAATTTCTTGTCTTAATTATTCTTTTTCAACTTCTATTTCTCATCAGGAGAACTGGGAAAAAAAATATAGATCAACTAATAATATTGAAGCAATTTCAATTTCACAAACTGAGGGCGAAAATATCGGGATTTATTTACCCACTGAACAGCTAACTGAGTTAAAAATTGACGGAATGCCAATAAATATTTTCGGTCAAATTAACACAAAAAAAATATCAACTTTTAAAAATAAAATTGTAAATTCAATATTGTTTGGTGCTGAGTATAGATTAAACGGAAATAATGGTGATGGTCAAATCTACGACATTATTAATCCCCCTTTTATATCCAGCCATTCAAGTCGTCCTCGGTCTTTTAAACAAATTCCTTCTTTACAGAATTACTCTCTTTATCTTGAGGATAAAATTATTATCCCAATTAATACAACAAGACTTGCAGTTCAAGGTGGCATACGATTCAATAATTTTCAATCTTCAGGTTTGTTTTCAAGTGATTTAGGCTTTTATTTCGAACCTCGTTTTAATCTTAAATATAGAATCTTAAATAAAAAAAATAATGATTTTTTTAAAAAATTAACTGTTAATTTTGGAATTGGTAAAAATTATAAATCTCCCTCTTTATTGTATTTATATCCTGATAAAGCTTATTATGATATTCCTGTTTTGGATTATTATACAGGGGACCCAAATACGCAGACAGCTATATTTTATACCAAAATCTTTAATACTGATAACCCTAATCTGAAGCCTTCAGAAAATTTTAAAAGAGAAATTGGTATAGATTTTTGTATGGGGAAAATCAAAGGTAATATCACTGCTTTTAGAGAAGACTTAACAAATGGCTTTAGCTTTGTTTCAAAATATCTTTTCATCGATTATTATCACTACGATGCCAGTGAAATTCCCCCGGGGGAAAAACCAAATTTGTCAACCTTAACAAAATTATATGATAATCATATTTATAGTTATAGATATGCAACTAATAATAAAAAATCTGTAAAAAAAGGTGTTGAGTTTAGCTTAAACCTCGGTAAAATAAATTTTTTATATACCTCTTTTATTATCGATGGAGCTTGGTTTAGGACTAAGCGTGTTTATAGCACTGACACATACGAATATCTTCCAAGTAGTGCTTCAAGTAATCAATATGATTTTGTTGGGATGTATCCTGCTGGCGAAAGTCAAATTAAAGAACAGTTAAATACCAGACTTAGAATGGTAACTCACATCCCCGAGTTGAAACTAATACTTTCAACAACTTTACAGGAAATTTGGTATGATAAGTATTATTTCCCTTTCTATGACGAAGCTCCAATTTATATTTTTGACAAAGATAATAATGTAATTCAATTCACTGAAGATATGAGAACTAACCCTGATTTTATCAGATACGTGAATGTTAAATCAGATAATTATTATTTGACAGAAATAATGGACCCTTTGCTTCAATTGAATTTTAGACTTTCAAAGGAAATTACTGATAAAATGAAATTGAGTTTATTTGTTAATAACTTTTTAAATCACCGTCCTATGTACAAATATATTCGCGGCGGAAGCTATGTCCGCAGAAATTCATCTATATATTTCGGTGCAGAATTTAAAGTAAAATTATAGTTATGAAAAAAATTTTAATATACATTTTTGTTTTATTCATTCTTTCATCTTGTATGAAAAATCCTGAATATAAAAGCTATACTGCCGAGTTAAAAATTGATTTTGGCGATGATGTTCCAAGTGAATATCAAGAAGGTGCTAAAGTTGTTTTAAATAATCTAAACAAAAGCTATTCTGTAGAGGCTTTAACAACGCCTGAAGGTATTGTTAATTTTACAGGAGTTGAGCCCGGATTTTATAGTGCTACAATTACTCATTCTTTTTCTGCAAATGGTTGTAATGTTTATATTAATGGTTTGAAGAATTTAGATATTTTTTCGTCTATTATTGATACAATTCCAATTGTTGTGAGCAAAACAAATGCTTTTATTATAAAAGAGTATTATTACAGCGGTTGTTTAACGCCTGCAGGAAAACAATATTTATCCGATCAATATATTGAGATATACAATAATTCTGAAACAACACAATATGTTGATGGTCTATCAATTGTTGAACATGAATCTTATGGTATTGGTGAAAATTATTGGACATTTTTACCTGATGATATCGTTGTAAAAATGATTTGGACAATACCTGGTAATGGAGAAGAACATCCTGTTGGTCCCGGACAAAGTATTATTCTTGCAAGAGATGCAATTAATCATAAAGACGACCCTAATGGGAACCCATTGTGTCCTGTTAATCTTGGTGATGCTGATTTTGAATTTTATGTTTATACTGCTTCTAACGCTGATATTGATTCACCTACTTCTCCTAATTTAATTGAAGATTTGTTCACTTTTAGAGGAACAGATGTCTGTTTTCATGTTAAAGGAGGAAGTGCTATAGCTTTGGTTTCTATACCCGGTGGAACAAACGAAGAAGAACGAAAAGAATTTATAAATAATAATTTAATTGCTAAAAATAATAGTGGTGGTTCCAGTACTCGTTATTATTGTAAAATTCCTGTTGACAATGTATTAGATGCTGTAGAAGTTGTTTTTGATGAACCCCACGCCATTTATAAACGTTTACCAATAGAGTTAGATGCAGGTTATACATATAATGAATTCGGCGCCAGATCAGCAAAATGTCTTAGAAGGAAAGTTAAAGAAGTCATTGATGGTAGAACTGTATATCAGGATACAAACAATTCCAGTGAAGATTTTTTTAAAGGCGTTGAACCAAAACCGAAAATTTATGAATAAAAAGATATTTTTTACATTATTGTTATCAGTTCAAATGATAGCTTGTATGGCAGCAAAGCCCGACTCATTGAAAAGAGTTTCTTTAAGCTCTTTTCAATTATTACACATAAATAATCCGTGGATTAGCTCATCAAACCCTGCAGGGTTGAGTAAAATTGATGGAATTATGCCTGCTACAATTAATTTAGGACTTTTTTTTGAAGATGGAGATTATAAAAGAGTTCAACAGGGAGATAATTTAATTCATTATCAATTTTTTACAGAATCGTATTCAAAATTGAAAAAAGTAAGTCTTTACGGTAGTTTTAGATATGATAAAAGTTTTGAGAAAAATTTAGATTACTCTTGTGTTAATAATCCGTTTAGAGATACCCCATACACTATGATTGATACTATTGGAGGTGATAAATGTGATCGTGAATTTTTTACAGTAAAAGGTGGACTTTCTGTTCCGTTAAACCGAAAATTAGTTTTAGGTGGGGCAGTTGCATACAATGTTGGTTTATCTTCGCAAGATCGTGATCCTCGTCCACAAAATAAGGTGCTTAACTTTTCTATAACTCCGGGTCTACTATACTCTATAGACAAATTCCATTTTGGTTTAAATTTTATTTATGAATATTATAACGAAGACATTAGTGTTAAAATAATTAAGGAAAATGAATACATAACACTTTTTCAAATTCATGGTCCTGGAATGTTTACATTTCATAGAGCAAGCAGTTTTGCACGTCTTTATGATAGGAATGGTTATGGTTTCGATAGTCAAATAAATTATAAATCAGGTAATTTTAATAGTTTATTTGGTGCTAAAATATTATTTTCAAATGAAGCAGTTAAAGATGGTAGAAAAGCTAGTAATGCTTCCTGGTCCGTATGTAAATCAGATTCTGAATTAGATGGTATTCTACTTGATATATACAATCATACGACTATCAAAAATAAACTAACAATTCATGCAATTACTGCAAATGCCAATATCCATACATATCTGGGAACTGAGATTATTCAAAGACTTGAACAGGTTGGAGAAACAAATCTTGAGCATTGGATTACGTATGCAAGGGAAGAAAAATATGGTTCTACTCACATAAATGCGAGATTGATGTATGATTTTATTAAATTGAAAAATAACTATCATAAGAATTATGGTCTTAAATTTGCTGTAAATTATTATAATTTTGAAGAAAAATATTATCTCCCAAGTCAAATTCAAAACTATGAAAATTTATTATTGTCTTTTTATTTAGACAAATCATTTTATTTGAAAAAAAATATTTTTTCTATTTCAGCAGGATGCAAATACAAAACAAATCTGTCAGGAAAACAAAACTTTGAAAAAACGAATTTTATCGTGGATAAATTATTAATTCCTGATTTTGAATATCTGACTGATTCATATTTTGCTCCGGGATTAAAGTTTTCTTATGAAAGATCTTTAAATAAATATTTTGATAGTATTTTTATTAATACTAATGTTGATATGATTCGTGCTAGCAAAGGATTTTCCAGAATTATGGTCAACTTTACTTTTGGTGTAAACTTTTAAATTAAATTTTTTTATGGACAACAATGTTATTGAGTGTAAAAATCTTACCCATTACTATGGGAAGAAACTTGTATATGAAAATCTCAACTTTAATGTGAGGGAAGGTAGTATACTGGGATTATTAGGGAAAAATGGTGCGGGGAAAACGACAACCATTAATATTTTGAATGGGTTTCTTCAACCTCGAAGTGGTGAATGCTTGATTTTTGGTGAAAATTCTCAGCACTTAACTCCTGAAACAAAAGGAAGAATAGGATTTTTAATAGAAGGACATGTTCAGTATGCTTTTATGGATATTTATCAAATTGAAAAATTTTATTCAAAATTTTATCCGAACTGGAATAGTGAACCTTATTGGGATTTGATGTCAAAATTGAAAGTAACCCCAACACAGAAAATTTCTTCAATGTCTTGCGGACAAAGATCTCAGGTTGCTTTAGGTTTAATATTAGCTCAAGATCCCGATCTTTTAATACTAGATGATTTTTCTATGGGCTTAGATCCCGGTTACAGAAGATTATTTATTGATTATCTAAGAGAATATGCTAAGGCTAATAATAAAACAATTTTTGTTACTTCACATATAATTTCCGATATGGAAAGACTCATAGATGATTTGTTAATAATGGATTATAACAGAGTTTTAGCTCAATGCCCTGTTAATCAATTTATGGATTCTTTTAAACAGTTTACATTTGAGTTAGATAATAATAACATAGACCTTTCTAAAGAAAAGTTTGTGGCAAGTGTTGATAAAATTAAAAATAAAGTAGAACTACATACTTTTGAATCAGAAGATTTTGTTAAGGAATTTTTAAAGAAAGAAAATATTTCGGTGAAAAATTTTAAACAAGTAGAAATGAATCTTGAGGATGCGTTCATAGGTTTAACAGGTAAATATTAAAATTATGTGGAAATCAATTATATTTAAAGAATGGCTAAAAGTCAGATGGTATCTGATTGGAGCTACATTATTATTAGGAGTTTTTGTAAGTTATATTTTTATCAATGTCAAGCATGACATTACATTTCAGGATGCCAATAATTTGTGGTATTTAATACTTTTTAAAAAATATCAGTTTTTTGGATTAATAAAATATCTGCCATTATTAGTTGGTATTGGAATTGCTGCAGCACAATATGTTCCTGAAATTGTTAGTAAACGCGTTAAATTAAGTTTTCATCTTCCTGTCAATGAGAATAAAATGCTTCTTATGATGTTGGGTTTTGGCAATCTTAGTTTATTAATTTGTTTTTCAATTGTATTTTCAATTTTTATAAGTTTAAGTAATTGTTTTTTTGCTTATGAAATTGTAAATGAAGCCATTATTACGATTATTCCTTGGTTATTAGGTGGTATTGCCGCTTATTCACTTGTAGGATTAATAGTTATGGAACCCATATGGATGTATAAAATATTTTATTTAGTTGTAACTTCAATGTTCATACCTCTTTATTATGAGAGAGGTATAACCGGTGCATACAAGCCGGTAAATTTAACGTTAGCTATTATTACTTTATTAATTAGTGTATCGCTTTTATTCTCAGCATACAGATTTAGAAAAGGAGAAATGTAATTATGGAAAAAATAAGTAGATATATATTAGTATTAGTCGCAATATTGACATTTTCAATTTTTTTACCGGATTTTTATTGGAAATTATTTGAAAAGCCAAATCGCTCACCATTCGTTTTATACAGTTGTATTGATAAAGATTTTATTATTCAACAAGGGCGTAATAGATATGACAACAAAGGAAATAAATTGACTCGTAAGGAATGGGAAGAAAAGCTTCCGTTGCTTAATATGAGACAGTTAATGATTTACGGATTATTTCCCGATTCTATTAATGGCTGTATAATGGATCCTCATGAAATTGGTCTTAATAAATCATTTTTTAGATTTAAGCCAAAGGATATGAATACTCCTCAAGCTCACCTTTTTCCGTTATTTGAATCTGAATCAGGAAGAGTAAAAATTGAGATGCCCCAGGATTTTTTTAGAATTACCAAGCGTATGGAGTTTGTTGATGCAAAAACAAATTCCGTTATTAAAAATAAAAGCAGAATGTTCACAGCTGTTTTACAAAAACGTGGATTTGCATTCCCTGCAAAATTAATTGCCGGTATTCCAACAACAAGAAAATCTTGCGATGAAGGTTATATTGTTACTGATTCTAAAGATCAATTATTTCATATCAAAATGGTTAAGGGTCATCCATATATTCAAAAAGTTAAAGTGCCCAAAGGTTTAAAATTTAAATATATTGCTTGTGTTGATTTTAGAGATAAAAAATACTATTGTTATTTGTTTTCTCAAAAAAATGAAATTTATATTCTTACACAGGATGAGTATGATTTAATAAAATTTCCTATTAAAGATTTTCAACCTAAAAAAGAGGAATTGAGAATTTTTGGTGATCTTTTTAATTATAATGTAATCCGCCTTGGGGAAAATTATACACAAGTGGTAGCACTTGATAAAGAATATAAAAAAGTTGCTGAATATAATAAAACATGGCTTTCTCGCGCAGAGAGAAAAGAAGGTAAAGTCTTTAGTTATATTTTCCCTGCACAAATTTCCATGTTCAATAAATATAGCGATTATATTAACTTTTATTATGCTAAAACTAAAGGGTTTAATTGGATTATCCTTAATTTATTATTAGTGTTTGGACATTTTTTAATTTTAAAACGTAGAAAAGTTATTTTTAAAAATCATTTGATTGACTTTTCTATAATTTTAATAACGGGAATTTATGGATTTTTAGCTGTTAATTTATTTCAAAATAAATTTTTTAAATAGTTTTAATAGAAGTCCACTTTAATAAAATTTTATATAAAAATTCCGTTAACACATAATTTATATGTTGACGGAATTTTTTTTAGCATTAGCAAAATGTAACTGTCTTTTGTTTTAGTGGTAATATCCAAACCGATAGATACTATCCAAAAAAGTGAGTAAAGTGCATCTTAACTAAATTTGAGGTTTATAAACTTAAATGTTAAGTCTCTTACAGAAAAACAAAAAAAATGAATTAAGAAATAAAGAAACATCAATAAGGTTAGAAACTAATTTAGTGTAAAGTCTAATCTATAACTTTTGTAAACTATGAATCTTAACGAACAGGTTAAAAACTGTAGTGATTTATTGCGTCAAATAATCTTTATCAAATAGTGATTAAGCTACTACTAATTATTTCAGAATTTTTTAGTAAAAATTACTCTTAAAATTAATCCATCATAGTTTTTATCTGTTTGTTCTTTATCACGATAAAAATTTTGTTCTGCACGTAAGCTCATTTGTCCGAATTTCCATGCCTGAAATGAAGAATTCAGATATATCCTTGTCTTAATATTTTTTGATTTTTGATTTGACAATGTAATACCAAAAGTATTTCTCCATTTCTTTGATGTACTATAAGTGCCGCTTAAACCATAAGTATATATTTGTGTTGTATTTTCAGGATATTCTCTGTTACTCAAACTTACCACAAAAGAAAGGCTTAAAGGTTTTTTAAAACTTAAATTTTCATATACGGAATAAGTAGAGGTTTTATAATTATTTGATGTTGTATCAAATTGTATTTCGCTGTTTTGTAATGAATAATTGAAATTTGTAGAAGCTCTTAAATCTTTGATTTTATAATTATAACCACTTGAGAAATTAAAAATTTGTGTTTTGTTTTCTTTTTCACTTGTATCACTTTTGTTACTTTGCAAATAAGGAGAATAATTAATTACAAAATATGGAAATTTTCTAAATCTAAAAGAAGCGCTAATTCCATAAGCTGTATAAGTTGTTGTTGAATTTTTCCAATCGATTAAATTATCTTTGCTTTTTCTGAAATAAGATGAAACAGATATTTTTCTTTTCAAAAGACTTTGACTGATTTTTGCCTCATAAGTTTTAAAATCGTTTCTTAAATATGGTGTTCCAAAAGAATTAAATCCCGGGCCTACCATCTTATAAGAGCCCGACAATTTTGTGGTTTTGAGATTAATGGCTGTGTTAACAGAATAAGCATAGTCAATAGAGCTGCTGACTTTTGGATTGAAATAATCTTTTGCCCATTTAGGTACATTTTCATCATTAATTTCTATATCAGAAGCAGTCATATCGCGTGTAAGCATTGACACAGCAAGTTCTCCGCCGAGATAAAATTTTTTCTTAAACAAAAAAAGTTTTGCTTCTGTACCTGCTACGAAATTTTCTTGTGGTTTAATTGTATATGCACTAGTATCCTGATTATGAATTATTGTATCGCCCGGCAGGATGATAGTGTCAGCTCTACTAATATAAAATGATGAATCAGGAGTCATAGAATTTTCATCATCTTTAACATGAAGAAATGAAACAAAAAAATGAGATTTATCTTTTTTCCCTAAACCTATTTTACCAAATTGCAAATATTGCTCGTAAGTTTGTTGTGAAGCTTCTACATTTTGAATTCTTTTTTTAGTTTTCCCCGAAACAAAAGCCGAATAAAAAATTCCCGGCGTAAATTCTATATTAACTCCTTTTACAGGAATGCCGTTTAAAATCAATGGAGAGTATGTAGGGCGGCAAGTTCCAATTTCAATGGTTGAAAAAGTTGACATAAGTTTACGGAAAAACTTTCCCGGTTTAGTTTTGTATAATTCCTGCTTTGCCTTGTTCATAAGTAATTGTTTTGGATTTATAGAAAAGTTGAAAGTATTTATGTTTTGCCTTATTCCTCTTTGCTCAGTTGACAGAAAAAAACTTGAACTTAAAGGAATACCATAAATCTCAAGACGTAAATTTAACTCTTCACGCAAAAAACTTGCAGGCACTTGTGAAAAAGACCCCTGTCTGCTTGAATACTGACCGTAAATCCTGTTACTTCCTGAAAATTTAATTGGAGAATAACTATCCTGTGCTAAAATTGACAAAGGAATTAACAAACAAATAATAGATATTGAGAATACAATATATTTTATGATGAGCTTGTTCATAATTATTGATGTTTAAAATTAATAAAATTAGTAAACAAAATAAACAAGGACAAGATTATCACTTGCCCTTGTTTATTTTTATAAAATTCTATCTTTGTGGAGGTCTGTAAGGAGCTATCGTATTTCCCCCTGCTGCGATATTTACAGAAAATGTCCTGTTACATGTTGACCCATCTGAACAAGTTATGGTAATTTCAAAGGTATATAAACCATTGTGAGTAAAGCTATATGTAAATATAGGGCTTGAATCAGTATCAATAGAACCATCAGGTTTTGTAATTGTCCACAAGTAAGATGTAAGCGGGCAGTCACCACAATTTGCTGTTACATCAAAATGACGACTTACAGGCAGAAAGACGCTTGCTCCGGAAATATCTATTCTATCACCGTCTTCTACCGATGTTCCATTTATATGAACTTTTATTATCTCACAATCGCACTGGTTTGTGTCTGGAGGAGTACATTCTATGAAAGAGATACAATCAATACCAAAATCATTTCCTACCTTCTCAGTAGATGTTGACAATATTTCTAAATTAGCTGTAGTAACTCCAGCAATCCAAGTTCCTGTTATTGGCACCCAAACATTCGGAATTTCAGGCAGTAGAATAATTGGGCTAACAGCTACACCATTAATTCTTAATTGAATACTTGGATCGCTTATATTTCTTGTTGGTGGAATTAAATTATTAGCATATACACAAAATTTATAAGTACTTCCTATATTTACTGTGATAGGTAAACTTTTCCAAGCAGGTGTACCTGCTATTGTGCTTCCATTACACATCAGGAAATTATCAGGAGGTGTACCCATGCCTGTCCCTGTCCAAGCGTTAAGTAAAGTAGCATTATTACCTACAAAATATTTTCCTTCAGTCATAGTTGGCCATGCACCTGGCCAAGGAGCATATACTGAGGTGTTTGGTGCAATGGTGCCAGTTGAAAAATCACCATTTGTAACCAAATTATGACCTGAAATAAATGGAGGATCACATTCACATTGGCAAGTGGTGTCGGGTGGAGGGGGTGGAATGGTATCGCATTTGAAAAAGCAGATATCATCAATGCCAAAATCATTGCCAGAATATGCAGTTGCCATTGTCCATATTTCTATATTTATTGGCCCAGTTACAGCTCCCGAAAACCAGTCAGCTTCGATAAAGTGCCATGTATTGTCCTGCGGGACATTATAATGGGGAGTTACAGGTGCGTAATCAGCTCTGAAACTTGTAATTGGTACTCCATTAATGCTTGGTTGAATTAAGGGATTTGAAAAACTTGAACTTCCTGGTGTATAATCTGTTTTATTTAAATTTCGTACCCAGAAACAAAATTTATAATTAGTACTTGGTGTAACAACAATCATACTATTTCTCCAAGCCCAATTACTAGTTGCTAAACTTGGAATAGCATAACCATTACATGCAAGAAAATTTCCGGTCGGGGGCAAAGTATGATCAAATCCAACCCAGTGTGATGGAGAAGCAAGAGCTGCATTAGTGGTAATACAATATTTTCCCTCATTAACTGGTGGAGGTGGAGATGGGGGTACAGCTACATAAGTAAAACCAGATGTAAATCCGGTATTCCCTAAACTGAAATTACCATTAACAACCAAATTAGGACCTGAAATAAATGGAGGATCACATTCACATTGGCAAGTGGTGTCGGGTGGAGAGGTAATAACTAACGGATAATCCTCAACTTCGCCAAATTTTACTCCTCCATGATATTCATTGGCTTCAGTTCCACCATCACCATCATAAGATAATCTGAAACGACACCAGAGAGAATCTGAAACATGTTCATTAGTACCTTCAGCTTTAGTGGTATCACCTGCCAAAAATGTTAACTCGTATATTTCACAATTACGTCCTTCATTTATCCAATAAGGTTCACAAATTTTGAAATCATAACGATTTATATTTATTGGTGGAGTTCCGGTTGGCATACATAGTGGTTTGGCAGTAAGCCAATAAATATGATCATCAGCAGGTGTACCGTCACATTCATAAGTATCATCCCAATCACCATCACGATTCCAATCGAACCATGCATGTAAATGTAAACAACCATCATTATACCTTGATACAATTCCTGAAGTATTAATTAAAACTCTTACTGTTTGTGTATCGCAAGTATTAAAATTAATATCTGTAAATGCTACACCATTGTCAAATTCATCTAAATTTATTGTCTTGGCATCTGTTTCTGCTGTGGCAGAAGGGCCTGAACATTGACATGAATCATTAATATTACCGAGCCATTCTTTTGAAAAATCGCAATGTTTAGCTGCATCATAACTTGACCATGGCGTTTCAGGAATATATCCAGGTGGCAAATGATCATATCTTGATGTTAAATTATGAGAACAATAATGATATTTGAGGTTATCAAATTCATCCGGTGCATCTCCATAATCACCACGACTAATTTCCCAGCAGAAAGGTGCTCCTGCTGAAACACAACTTTTCCCATCATCTGAGGAAGTTCTATCAATTAGGTTTCCACAATTATCCCATGCTTCCAAACATATTTGTAATTGGCATAAACCTATTGTATCATCTGGTAATGTTATGTCGCGAGACCAATATGTTGGAGGCCAGTTAGCTGTAAATTTATTTTCAGAATCATCCCAATTTAATGAATTGTATTCTACACGTGGAAGCACATCTCCATAGAGATTATACCAATACCAATATGACATATAAGTGGCAAGAAGTTGATGCGGAGATACGTTTTGATTATAAACTTTGAGTAAACCATAACCGTCAAAACCACTAAAATTACCATGACAAATTGGATGTGGGTTGTCATCAATATTTATTTCGAAATTGAATGGTCCAGAACTGAAATCTGTTTCAGGTGAATAATCTGTAACTATTGGACCTGTCAAATCTACGATAAATGAACCTTCATAGGGGGAATTTCCAATATCTTCTTCTGATTCATTTCTTATACGAAGTTGATACCAAACATTATCTCCATCACACAAACATGATTCATGAACATTATAAGGAAAGAAAGTAAATCTATCATGATTAGGGATAATATCTCTATCGTATGTCCCCCAACCGTTTGATATTATTGTATGTATTGGAGCACCAAAGTTCCAACTGCCACAACAGTGTCCTGATGCTGTCCTTCGTAGTGAAAAACCGGATTTTGATAAATCCACTCTATCAATATGTATAATTTCAAAGGTTATTTTTTGATCTGTTGTATCACCTGAACAACAAACATTATAACAATCTCCTTCAGGTTCTAAAATCTTAATTATTCCAAAGGTTGAACTTAAGTATTCAAAACTCCACACTTCACTTTTTAACCCATTTGACAAATTAGGATCCATAAAACAAATAAGTTGCCAGGCATATTTTTTACCTGCTTTAAATTTTCTTGCTGAAACGGGATATTGAAAAGAAGTAGTTTGTATGTCTTTGTTTTCAAACCATGCAGGATTTGATTGCATTGCTTCTTCTTTTGTTTGTCCATTAAGTATTTCAACGATTTTTACAACATAAGTTATTTCTTGTCCAGGAGGTATTGGCATAGGAGGCATCCATGTAAAAACAGGATATTCATCTTGTATAACTGCTCCATCCTGGGGAGAAATAAGTTCAG
>JAGGUV010000143.1 GCA_021158345.1 Bacteroidales bacterium | reverse complement strand
GATTAAAAGCCTAATTCAATTGATTTATATTGTAGAGTGTCCTAAAACTGCTATTTGTACATTTTTTCTCTTAATGCATTAATTTTTTCATTCACAATATATTCATCGTAATTCATCAATTTATCAATAATACCATTAGGGGTAAGTTCAATAACTCTGTTACAAACCGAACGAATAAACTCATGGTCGTGAGACGACACAAATACATTTCCGGGATATTTAATTAAATTATTGTTAAAAGCCTGAATAGATTCCAAATCAAGATGATTTGTAGGAGTATCAAGTATTAGTGCATTGGCATTTTCAAGCATCATTTTAGAAATCATGCATCGCATTTTTTCTCCACCAGATAAAACGTTGACATGTTTATAAATTTCTTCACCTGAAAACAGCATTTTACCTAAGCTTCCGCGAATAAAAAATTCCGTTGTGTCGTTAGAAAATTGACAAATCCAGTCTGACAGTTTCATTGTGCTTTTAAAAAATTCTGAGTTGTCTAAAGGTAAATAAGCAGTTGTAATGGTTTGTCCCCATTGATATGTGCCTTCATCTGCCTTTTTATTACCGGTGATTATTTCAAAAAAAGCCGTTGTTGCTCTTGGGTCTTTTGATAAGAAAATAATTTTATCGTCTTTGTTTGCTGTAAATTCTATATTTTTAAACAGTATTTCTCCATCTATGCTTGCGCTTAAATCGCTCACATCTATAATTCGGTCTCCGGCTTTGCGTTCAAGTGTGAAAATTATACCCGGGTATTTTCTGGTTGAAGGCTTAATATCTTCAATATTAAGTTTCTCAATCATTTTTTTTCGACTAGTTGTCTGTTTCGATTTGGCAACATTTGCACTAAAACGTGCAATAAATGCTTGAAGTTCTTTACGTTTTTCAAGAGCTTTTTTGTTTTGCGTTTGTTGTTGCCTTAGCGCCAATTGACTGCTTTGATACCAAAAGCTGTAGTTTCCGGCAAACTGTTGTATCTTTCCAAAATCAATATCAACCGTATGTGTGCTTATGGCATCGAGAAAGTGCCTGTCGTGAGAAACAACCAAAACAGTATGTTCGAAATTTGACAAATAATTTTCTAACCAAACAACTGTTTCGAGGTCGAGGTCATTAGTTGGCTCATCAAGCAGCAAATTGTCAGGATTACCAAAAAGAGCCTGAGCAAGCAGCACCCTAACTTTTTCCCTACCGCTCATATCTCTCATTAAAGTGTTATGAAATTTTTCTTTAACCCCCAATTCACTTAACAGATTTGCAGCATCACTTTCGGCATTCCAACCATTTATATCTGCAAATTCTTCTTCTAATTCTGCTGCTTTTATTCCATCTTTATCAGAAAAATTGGGTTTAGCATATAAAGCATCTTTTTTTTGCATTATATCCCATAATTGTGAGTGCCCTCTAATAACTGTATTAAGCACGGTATAGTCGTCAAAGGCGAAGTGGTCTTGACTTAAAACAGAAAGTCTTTCACCCTGATTCATTTTAATATTCCCTGATGTTGTTTCAATTTCTCCCGAAATTGCTTTTAGAAATGTTGATTTTCCTGCTCCGTTTGCTCCAATAATTCCATAGCAGTTGCCTGCTGTAAATTTTAAATTTACGTCCTGAAACAATACTCTCTTGCCAAATTGAATTTTTACGTCTGATACTGTAATCATTAATTATATTATTTATGCTTTGATTGATTATAAAAAAAAGAGTGCAAAGGTATACATAATATTACATTTATTTCAGGAACATTTGGTAAAGAAAATTTATTTGATTTAAGACCGCACAATAAGCTTTGTTTGTGCTTTTTAAAAGATTACACTGCTGTTCGGGATTTGTAATCCCGAATTAACAAGCTGTATATTAATGCTTTCGGATTACAAATCCGAAAGAGCAGAGTATCACTGCTGCTTCCAACTATTGCCCACTGATAATTTTCGTCCAATTTAAAGACATAATAATTTCCATTATTCACTGTTTTATAAGTCCCATCCTGATTTTTTTCTCGAATAATATAATTTTGTCCGATATTTTTAAAATTATAAGCATTTTGAATATCAAGATAGATCATTAAAGTCCATTTTTGAAAGAAATAATTCCTATCCACTCTAAAGTCTAATTGATGAAAAGACTTAAATCTTAGCGTGTTCAGTTGCGAATAATCTAAATACGCCTGACCGTTGGCATTCCATGCCCCAACATTTGATGATGTTTGTAAATTATAAGGAGTATAGGGTAATCCCCTCGAATTTTAAGGTGAGCCAGAAGTACAGCTCAAATTATTTTTTGCTTGATGAACCGGCAAGTACAGTCTGTCCCGAATTTATTTCGAGAAGAACCGTATCCCGAAGCATCGGGAGTGGTGTGAGAGGTGCACCGGCAGTCATTTGACCGTCAGTCGTCTACTCAATTGGGTTTTCGTGCTTATACTTTTCATTTTCATAAAAAAATGCTTCTATCATATTCTTAGAAAAATATAGATACTCAAACATTGGTTATTCTTAATTATTAGAGTACCTTTGTAAACGGATTACTAATCTTTTAGTATCAATCTTTTAGTATTAATCTTTCACTATCAATTTTGTTGATGAGCTCTTAAAGCAAAATTCATAACATTAGCAGACTTCATACTTATAGTTGAATTATCAGTAAACTAGTCCAAACATCAGAGTGCTAAAAATTAGTACGCTAGTTGCTCCAATGAGCGTTTAGTTTTTTTTGATGCAATCAATACATTTTTATATGAATAATGATTCAGACAATTATTGTGGTCAAAATCGCATAACTACAGCATTACTTCTTGCGGCTGGTACCGGAAGCCGCCTTTTCCCTTTAACACAAAATTCTCCAAAATGCCTTACTCTTGTAAATGATAAATCAATTCTTGAAAGACTTCTCAATAATTTAAAAAGCCAAGGCTTTAAACGACTTGTAATTGTAACAGGTCACAAAAAAGAATGTATTATGGATTATCTGGGTGAAAAATCAGGAAACATTTGCATTGAATACGTTTACAGCCCCCTATATAAAATCACAAATAACATTTATTCGCTTTGGATGGCTCGTAATATAATAAATGAGCCTTTTGTATTATTTGAAAGTGATTTGGTAATGAACACCACGTTGCTTGATGACATGGTTTATCCGGATAGAATGGCTGTTGCTCTTATGCAACCTTGGCTAAATGGAACAACGGTTTCTATCAACAAGGACAATATGGTTACTAAATTTCAAAAAGGAACAACGGATTCCTATGATGATATACGATATAAAACAGTTAATATTTACAGTTTTTCACTTTTATCATGGCAAGCTATTGTAAAAAAACTGAATCAATATATTTCCGAAGGTATTGTGAATTGCTACTATGAGACTGTTTTTGCTGAAATGATTGACAATAAGAGTTTAGCTTTTGAATCGGTTTCCTTTGATTATAAACCATGGTACGAAATTGATACTCTTAAAGATTTAGCCAAAGCGGAATTATTATTTCCAAAGGAAGAGAAAAAGGTTGTTATGCGTGAAAATGCAATGTCTTAGGTGATTGTATCTGAATTATTCGTGATTTGTATGAAGATATAAGTATCAAGAATTCAGACACAAGAACAACGAAGCCTTCACCTCAAGTAAATAAAATTTTTATAAATTTTTTCTTGAATCATGATACTCTCTTCCTGATATTAAAAGGAAATCAACGTATAAGAATTTATTTTAGTAACTTATTAATGTCCTTACAACTGACTGTAGTAACAAAATGTATAATTTAATTAAGAATAAAAATACAATGGAAAGCAAATATAAAACACAAGAAGAAAAATACGAATACATAACAAAACAACATGGCGGTTATTATCGGCACAATTTTACTGACCATTCTTACTTGTATAATTTATATTTTCCGCCCGAACCTGTATTTGACCATTTAAAAGAAAACATTCACAATTTGGTACTAAACTATCCCATGGCACAAGATGCACTTGCTGAACTTGTTGGTACTTTAATAAGTCAACCTGCCGAAAGAATTATTGTTGGAAATGGGGCAGCAGAGATTATAAAAATATTATCGGGAAGTTTAGCAAAAAAAATAATTATACCCGTACCCTCTTTTAATGAATATGCTAATGCGGCACCCCAAGGGCATGCTGTGGAATTTCCACTTGAATTTCCTTCTTTTCAGCTCGATGTAGATAAATTTGCAGACGAAGCAATAAAAGTTGGTGCTGATATGGCTGTTGTAATTACACCAAACAATCCTACTTCGATATTGGTGCCTAAGGCCGATTTAATTCGATTAACAGAAAAGCTTAAATCAAGTAATTGCATGCTTATTGTTGATGAATCATTTCTTGATTTCGCCAACAACAAGGAGCAAATAAGTTTGGAACAAGATATTGATAAATATCCAAACATGGCTATTCTGAAAAGTATGAGTAAGTCCTATGGAATATGTGGTTTAAGAATAGGATACATGTTAACGGCTAATGCAGATTTTGCTAAGGCAGTTCGCAAGGGAATTCATATTTGGAATATTAATGGATTTGCCGAAGAGTTTCTCAGAATACTTCCGCAGTACAAACAAGAATTTGAAGATAGCTGCGAAAAAGTTAAAGCAGATCGAGATGTTTTTTATAATAAACTGTGTACCATTAATGGGATGACCGTTTTTAAACCCGATGCAAACTATATTTATTGTCGTTTACCCGATGCAGCATTAAGTGGACCTGAAGTAACAAAGCGTCTTTTTATTGAACACAACATTTATATAAAAGATAGTGTCGGAAAAACCCAACCCGAAGCTGATCGATACATTCGAATTGCCAGTCGCACTAATGAGGAAAACACTAAGCTTGTGGATGCCTTAGTGGATGTAATGTATGTAAGGTCAAAAACCTAATTACTTATAATAATTTATTCACTTAGTCAACAGAATATTATAATAAAATATTAAGTAACTTTTGCATGAGAATTTAAAAGTAAGAATTATGAATGATAAACAACAAATTAGTGTACTCCGCTTTATTAAAGATCTTCCAAATATTTGTTCTCTTTTGGGATTATTGAGTGCCGTAGTAGGAATTTATTTTGCCATACAAGGAAATTTTCAAGCGGCAATAATTGGAGTTTTGTGGGCTGTACTATTCGATTGGTTTGATGGTATTATAGCACGAAAAATGAAAGACCGAATAAAAGTACAGGGTGAATTTGGAGCCCAACTTGATTCTTTGATTGATATTGTAAGTTTTGGAATTTTGCCTGCTATTTTACTTTTAAGTTATGGAAATTACGATATTTGGTTTTTACCTGGAACATTTGTAATTATTGCTGCCAGTGCTATCCGATTAACTTACTTTAATGTTTATGGTCTTATTGATAGCAAGACATACAAAGGCTTCCCGCTGGATAACAATGTACTTATTCTTGCTTTTGTGTTTTTATTTGAAGGCTTTTTCACACATGCTGCATTTTCTATCCTAATATATGCAATATTGATGGTTTTATCAATACTAAACCTATCCTCAATTCATACTCCAAAATTTGGAGGAAAATGGGTTTATGCTTTAGTAGCCTATGTATTAGTAATGACCAGTGTTTTTGTCTGGATATTATGACATCAATAATATACTGGCAGTAGTGTGCTCGTTTTTTTTAGCATGAAACCTAACGGCTGATGGTCAAGTAAGCAAGGGATATTTCACCCCAAGCCTCTCCCAGAACCGTACTTGACAATCTCTCGTCATACGGCTCTTCTTATAATCTATGAAATAAAACTTAATAACCTACTTGCCAATGATAAAATAAATAAGGAAATTGCTCTCTTATTCGTTTAAACCATTTATATGCTTTGGTTAAACTTGTTTTATATCGTTTATACCGTTTTCTTGCCCACCTTATTAACCGATTTGTGAGTAATCGGAAAACTTTATGCAGTTCGGAACGTCTGAATTTACCATAGTAATTTATCCAGCCTCGTATCATTGGATTTAGATACTGTGCTATTCCTACTATGCTTTTGAAACTTAACTTTTCTACTGCTAATTCTCCTAATTTATCAGCTATTCGTTTTCGTGAACTTATGCTTATTGCACAATCAAATCCTAAAAATAACCCTTTTGTTGTCTTTGATTTTGTTGTGCGTGGCTGAAAAGAATATCCTAAAAATTCAAATTTGATTATGGAATATTTTTTTGTTCGGCGATAATCTTTACAATAAACTATTTTTGTTTTCTGTGGATGTAATTCTAATCCAACTGATTGCATTCGTTCTTGTATAGATTTAAGCAAATGTTCTGCATGGATTTTACTTACACAATGAATTATTACATCATCGGCATATCTAACGTATTTCAATGTCTTGTCGTTATTCTCTAACCATTTATCTAATGCGTAATGCAGAAAAAGATTTGCCAACAATGGACTAATAACTCCGCCTTGTGGTGTTCCTTTTCCTTGATTGTTGATTAGCTTTCCCGACTTTGTAAGTTTTGGTGCTTTTAACCATCTCTCAATATAAAAACCTATCCAATTTTCTGATACATGTTTATTGACAGCTAACATCAATTTGTTATGGTCTATATTATCGAAAAAGCCTTTTATGTCTAAATCTATTACCCAATCTGTCTTCCAACAGTTTTTCCGAACTTCTTCTAATGCTTGATGTGCATTTTTATGTGGTCGATAACCATAGGAATTTTTACTGAATATTTTCTCTAAACGTGGCTCTAACAACTGTTTTATGACCTGTTGTCCAACTCTGTCGCTTATTGTAGGTATTCCTAATTTACGGACTTTGCCGTCTTTCTTCAGGATTTCTACTTCTTTGACAGGTGGCGGAAAATAACTGCCTGATGACATTCTGTTCCATAGTTTGTACAAGTGTTTGCTTCGGTTTACATCATATTCTTTCATGTTTACTTCATCCACTCCTGCACTGCCTTTATTAGAACGCACCTTCTTATAAGCCTCCCAAACTTCTTGGCGACTTATCGGTATTGATTTTGTTTCATTCCATAAATTCATCCTCTTTGTGAGTTGTTAAATGTTATGTTACAGTATAAGCTAATCCCTTCGCTCCGCTTCCATTACAGAAACTTCATTACTACTACGGATTAGTCCGTCTCTGAATATTGCATTGGTATTCTGCCTTTAAGTTGTTCTTATTGTGCATTCCCCTTTGTTTATCTGCGAATCCTTTTGCGGTAGCATTAATAACAAACTATCATCAATATTCAGTTTCCCGAGTTCCGTAATTAAGCCTAAATAAAGGTCATGCCGCCTGAATGACGCCTGCCGCACGGAAAGTAAACAGGTTGCTTCCGTACTTTGTGTAAATATAAATTACACAAATTTTAACTCCGTCTCATACTCCGTAGCTTTTGACAGAATGTTCCCACTTCTCGACACCTCTTCAGCGGTTACGGTTAGTTCATCTCCTTTATTAATACCTGACTAACTCTTGGTTAGCCTTTTCATAGACGCTCAATACCATAGCTCTTTACTACAGCACCTCTATGTAGTTTGAAACCATTGCCTGTACAACGATTTCGGGGGTCAATTATCTAAAAAAGGATAATTTCCACCATCTTAATTACAGCATGCAATGAATATTTATTTGCCGTTCATTGCTTCTCGGCACACTATGAAGCGTGGCGGATTTTGAAACAATTCACTTTCAGCATATTACAATGTTTATATAATATATCAAAGTTTAAATTTACCACTTCACCCGCCATGCTTTATGAGCTTTTGTTATGGGCTTTTATTATTTCTCAATTCACCCTTCTTATTTATAATAGGATTCAGGACTTAAAAAAGAATGAAAATAGATGCAATCGCAATTGCCGTAATTAACCCCCAAACCAAATAGCTTCCAATAGTCATGTTTAATGTTACAGTTTGATTTTTTTCAACATTATCAACACGCTTAGTAGTAAATTTATAAAATTGATAGGTAACTAAAAAAACCATATTGAAAATAAAGGCTACGATAATTGATTGTAATCCTTCTGTTAGATGAAAAATCCCTGAGACGAATTCAAAAGAGATAATTAATGCAATAACAGATAGGCTACTTAAATATAATGATTGCAGTCTGATTATTTCAATTGTTTTGTTTTCAATTTTCTCCTTACTGAAGTTTATTAAAGTTAAACTTACTACAATAAGCCAATTAACTAACCAATTTGGTAAGAAAGAAATAATATCTATTTTTTTCAAAATAAAAAAAGCAATGCTTAACGTGAGAAAGATAAAACCAATAATTTTTAGTTTATATGTCCCGAGTCTAAAAATGGAAATTCGTTTGTTCATTTTCTAAATATTTAATAATATTAAATAATATTCAACTTGGGGAAACCCAAGTTGCCTATTGAAATTTATTTTATTCATCCGGGTCGTTCATGTAGGCTATGGTTGAAAATACAGCACCTTCAATAATTGAACCAGCAGGTCCAATTATTGAGCCATATAATGAACCTGCAGCATCAGCCCATATAATACAAAGTGTGCAAGATTTACTATTATAACCACTATTTGTTACCCAAAACTCATAAGAAGCATCAACGACTTGAATTAATGTGTTAACATAGATCTGGTCGGATGAAGACCAATTCATAGAAGATAATTTATGAACCTCATTTAGAAACTCGTCCTCATTTGCTGAATTATCAACCATACTGTTAAGATTTACCAATGTCCCATACAAGTCACTTGATATAAGGTTGTTGTTCAGTAAATAATCAAAGGATGATAAGAATGTTTCTGAATTCACAATTAATACGGTATCATTTTCAACACTTTCTAAATTTGAATTTAGAATATTGTCAGAAATAATGGCATTTTGATGCATTTCATCAAGAACAAAAGTAGTCGGATCAATTGAATTTAATGCTTCAATCATTTCTTCTCGTATTGACTTATAGTTTACATTTCCTTTTACAGATAAATCCTTGTAAACACTTTTCACAGCAACATTATGCCAATAGCCAATTGATTTGTAAAGAGGAGAATTACTCACATCATCTGGAGGTAAGTTTGAATTCGATTTGTTTTTCTCACAACTCATAAAAGCAGCAATTCCAAAAATTACCATTAATGCAATCAAAATTTTACTTTTTAATTTAAACATTTTACTTCAATTTTTATTTGCCTACTTTCAGAAAATAATTTTAGGTCGCTGTTTCGGCATTTCCGACTGTTTTTGAGCATTTATTCTCTGAAACATATTTCTGATCTTTCTATTTTCTTTCCGATTAAGTCGGTAACTTTTGTCATTTTCTGTTTCTTATCCTAATTGCCCATAACGTGTTGCAAATATGACCCGTAGCCGTTGCGTTGCGGGGATTTTGTTGATTACTCGTATGTTTCTACTACTACTCATTTTTCTTAATAACTGCTAACCGGCTATGGGATATAATTTGCTGTTAGCCCCTGTTATTTTATTATTCTTGATTTTTCCAAGTTGTCAATCAATAATTTATACATTTCAATTAGTTCAAAAATCATTTCTTTATTCCCTGCTCTCCTTTGAATTACACTTATCAATTCTGCTGTTCTTGTTGCTGAATCAGTTTGATATGATATTGAGTAAACATTGTGTCTGAGAAGTGTTTTTTGAATCTCTTTTGTTATTGTACTTTTTACTAAGTCCGACCGGTTACTTTTAATCAGATAATGCTTGTCGAATTCTTTCCAACCTAATTCAATTTCCGGTTTGCTGAACTTTTTTAGAATTCTTTCTATGAAGTCTTCCCAACTAATTATTAATTCAAAGTCCTGGCTTGATGAAAATGAAATCTGAAATTTTAAAGGTCTGCTGTCTGAAACAGAAATATTAATATTCCATTTGTTATGAGGAATTGAAATATTATGTATTTCAAGTTCATGCCCAGAATTATATTTAATCTTAAATTCTCCATTAAGTTCTTTTGCAATTTCCTTCCACATTTCTCTTTTCGGAAAGTTGTCAGTATAACCCAGTGAAGGTCCTTTAATAATTGGTTGAGTTTTATTTTCTTCTTTTTCTTTGGTCATTGGTGTTTTTTTATAATAGGGGCTAACTCCTAAATATACACTACACTATGCGCTATATTTCGCGTTTGTCCGTTGTAATGCATCTTGTTAATGTACTAATTAATAATGTGTTAATATTTAAAAGATAATATTTCATAATTTTATTTACAAATATACAAAAATATTTTAATTAATTATCCAAATTATCTAATGGACTTTTTATTTTTTGTAGATATTTATTTGCAACGTGCGTATAAATTTCTGTTGTTTTTGATGAACTATGAAAAAGTCGGGGCGTTTTTTGTTAAAGAATTATTTTCATTAATTATAAATAATATTTTTTTCAAATATTCATTAATCTTCGTTCAAAGAGTATCTCAAATAATCAATCATAAAAGGGATATCGTTTTTATTTACGCCAAATTTTAGAAGATAAAATAAGACTGTAAATTTATTAATCTACAGCCTTATAAATAGCTTCAGTTTATATAATAATACAATAAACAGAATATTATTCTTTAATTATTTTACCTTTCTCAATAAATCCTTTATTATTGCTTAAAACAAAAATATAAACACCTTTTGCGAGTTGCGACATATTAATAGTTTTAGTTGAAGGTAATTTGCAATCAATAACAAGCTTGCCGGATGAATTAAATATTTGCAGATTTAAATTGCGATACATTCCGGGTACAAAATTAACCTTATCTTTTACAGGATTTGGATATACTAATATTTGTGAAGGCTTCATAAGTTCCGAAGTACCGGTAATTCCATCATACCAGCCGGTGCTGTCAATTTTAAGAATATGCAAATCAAATTGGTTAGGAGTAGGATCTTCCCAATCATATTTTGTTGATAATATTAAAGCGCCGCCATCTTTAGTAGCAAGAACTTTGAAAGGCATATAATTTACTTCTCCTTTATAAAAATGCTGCCAGATAATAGAGCCGTCAGAGTTAAGTTTGTTGATGAATATCCAGCGTCGTTCAGGATAGTAATGAAAAGGTGGATGTTGAGAAAAATTATATACAGCTCCAAAATATATCTTCCCGTTTAAATGATCAAAACAATTTATTGTATAATATGAATTAGTATCCTCATTAACTAAATATTTATTAATATTTATTATTTCTCCGTTATTATTTATTTCTATAAATGAAGGAATATAATGAGCATTACCTTGAAAATAAGGACTTTGTCCTGCAACAAAATATGAATTTTGATTTATCCCCTTAACAGCATTTCTAGGTAAAAAAAATTGTGGATAATGAAGAATAGTGTCAATCTCAAGACTTTCTTTGTCTATTATAAAAAGTGAACTATCGTTATCCCAATATTCAAACATATGATATTTGTTTTTTTGGGGTATTTCCATTATAGTAGTTCCTAAAAATCCCGAAGTCCCGTAATAAATTTTAGAATTTATATAATTTCCATTTAAATCTGTTATATAAATTGCCGCAGTATTACTTTCTCCATGTATATAACCAACTGAAACTAATTTTTTGTCTGATGTTAAAATAAAATCACCATTTGACATTGATATTTCAGGATTACCTATTATGGTATCAAAATCCATATAATAAATATTTGAAATATTTTTAATTCTGATAATATTAGTTTGCCAATCACCGGTAATATTATTATTTATTGATCTAAAACCTATAAAAGTTGTGCTGTCAATATATAATAGATTTAAAATTGCAGATTCTTTATAATCATTATAATCAGGCACTTCAATAGTTTGAATAATATCGCCTGATTTGTTTAATATCCACATTTCAGAATGAAAATCATTGTAAGTAGAATTTCCTTTATTGTATGCAATAAGAAAATTTCCATCGCTTAATTCAATTGCATCTGTTGCATAATCATCAGCTTGTGTTTTTATTAATTTTTCAAAAGTTTGAGAAAATAAGCTCAATGGTAGTGCAATAATTAGAAGTATTGTTGGTAGTGTTTTCATTTTTATAGTTTTATTTATTTTATGATTTATTTTATTATAAACCTGTGCCTGTACAGTTTACTATACCATATCTAATTTCGTTAAAACTATGGGAATAAAGATCTCCTCCTACCCATACGCCCCAAGTGAAAAAACAATCAATATATTCTTTATTTGAAGGATTATTTTCATTAATTATAAATAATATTTTTTTCAAATATTCATTAATCTTCGTTCAAAGAGTATCTCAAATAATCAATCATAAAAG
>JAGGUV010000160.1 GCA_021158345.1 Bacteroidales bacterium | reverse complement strand
TTAACCCCTGACATGCCGGTAGGTGCTGACACCGTTGACCTGGCTTATACTACTTCTTCAACTTATACAGTTACTCCGTCCAATTTTGCAACAGATTATTTATGGGCATTATATCCTAGTGAGGCAGGAAATATAAGTTCTGAAATGAATAATGCAACAATAGAATGGAGTTTAGATTATCTTGGTGAAGCTTATATTAAAGTAAAAGCTATTAATGATTGCGGAGAAAGTGATTTTTCTGACTCTTTAAAAATATATGTTGAAAACACTGTGGGAATTAACAGATTATCTCAATCAGAAAATATTAATTTATATCCTAATCCAAATACAGGAACATTTAAATTAGTTATCAATGATGCAACATCAGTGAAAAACATCAAAATTTATAATTCAATAGGTTCTATAGTTTTTGAAGACAATAAAATTACATCAAAATATTCAAAAAACATTAATCTGAACAATTTTCCGAACGGTGTTTATTATCTTTCAGTAAATAAGAATAATAACAATGCTGTATTCAAAAAAATAATAATACAGAAATAAAATAATTAATAAAGGATTGCCAAAAAAAGGCAATCCTTTTTTTTATAATAAATTCATATTTTCGTTACCACTAAATCAAAAATAAAATGAGAAAAACTTTACTATTAACAACAATTGTATTTATTACTACAATTTTTTCAACATTAGCAGAAAAAAAAACATATACTTATAATTTCAAAAAGCCTAAAATAACTGTTGACAAACAAGGGTTCACCGAGATATTGTATGAAAATTGTATTAATTATAATAAAGAAGGGTACCCACTTCTTCCTCATTATAATGCAGATATTCTTTTACCTCAAAGTCATGAAATAGTAAATATTAATATCATAACTAAAACATATTATGAACTTACTGAAAAAGGTGTGATAATACCTGCTTCAAAACAATTTCCTATTTGCAAAAAAGCAGAAAACTATAAAGTTGTAAAAAATGAAAAAATATACAGCTTTTCGAATATTTATCCTGAATCTGCAATAGGCAATTATAAAACAGGTTTTCTTTCAGGTCATTCTATCGGATCATTTTCTTTATGTCCTGTTGAATATCTCCCATCAAAAAATCAAATAAAATTTATTAAAAAAATAATTGTAGAGATTGAAACTAAAGAAACTCCAAAAGCCCAAAAAGCAAGGAAGTTTTTAAGAGTATCTAATAATATTACTAAAAGAATAAATAATATTATTGACAATCCCGAAGCATTAAAATCATATAATTATAAAACCGCAAAAAATGTAAATGAAAATGATATTTTGCTCATCACAAATCAGGAGCTGCTCCCTGCTTTTGCTGATTATATCCAATTTAAAGAATCAACAGGTTTTTATGTAGATGCTGTTACAACAGAAGATATATATGCTACATATTCTGGCGTTGACAATCAGGAAAAGATAAGAAATTGCATAATTGATTATTATACAAATCAGGGGACCTCTTTTGTTATATTAGGTGGCGATTCTGACTCAAATGATCCTGATGGTATTATTGTTCCATGCAGAAGATTTTATATTAATGCAGGTGGTGAAATTGATGACAAAATGCCTTCTGACCTTTATTATTGTGGTTTAGACGGCAACTGGAATACCGATAATGATGACAGATGGGGAGAGCCCGGTGAAGATGACCTGTTTGCAGAAGTTGGAATAGGAAGATTATGCGTTGATAATAATACTGAAATACAAAATTTTACCAATAAACTTCAAATGTATCAAAACAGCCCTGTTGTTGACGATATTAAAAAAGCTCTTTTCCTTGGTGAGGAATTAAACAATTCACCACAAACAAATGGCGCAACATATAAAGAAGAAATTCATAACGGATCTTCAAATAATGGTTTTACAACAGTTGGCTTATCTCCTTCATTTACTCTTTCTACTCTTTACGATTTAAATTTTATCTGGTCCGGATCTGATCTTTTTAATGTCTTCAACAATACAGGTATTAATCTTTTGAACCATTTAGGTCATTCAAATCCTACTTATAATATGAAAATCTCAAACTCTGATGTAAACACAACAAATTTTACAAATGATGGTATAACACGTGGTTTTGTTATTGGATATTCACAGGGATGTTATAATGGTTCTTTCGATAACTGGTATTTTGGAGGCTATTATCTTGATGAAGATTGTTTTGCTGAAAAAATTACAGGTATAGCTACAGCAGAAGTGGCATGTGTTGCTAATTCACGTTACGGCTGGTATTCTCCCGGAGCAACTAACAGCTCCTCACAATACCTCGACAGACAATTTTTTGATGCAATCTTTGGTGAAAATATTACTACAATCGGATATGTTAATTCTGATTCAAAAGAAGATGAGGCTTCTTATTTTAATAATGATTCGTATATGCGATGGTCTGTTTACGAAACTAATCTTTTTGGTGACCCGAGTTTAGATATCTGGACTGATGTTCCTACAAATATCACAGCAAATTATGTCTCTGAAACTCCTATTGGCACTTCTCAAATATCTTTTAATACCGATGCTCCTTATGCAAGAATCGGCTTAACACAAAATAATATCCTTATTGGAAGAGGTATTGCAGATGAAAACGGAATATGTACAGTAATACTCCCAACTCCTTTAATTGACTGTGCAGATATTAACGTTTCTATTATTGCTCATAACAGGACAAGACATCAGGGAACTATTAATGTTCTTAATAATATTCCTTTTGTGATATATAATTTCTATGAAATCAATGACCAAGCTGGAAATGCTAATAATAAAATTGATTTTGGTGAAACAATAAAATTAACATTAAATGTTAAAAATATTGGTAGTCAACCTGCTAACAATGTTCAGGTAAAAATTACTACTGACGACCCATATATTACTATCACAGACTCTGTTGAAATGTATGGAGACTTTGCCGCTTCAGATTCAATTACAAAAACAGATGCTTTTACTTTTATTGTTGCTCAAAATATTCCTGATGCCCATAACATAAATTTCAACGTGATATGTACAGGACAGGATAGCTGGACAAGTTTCTTTGCTGTTAATGCCAATGCACCTGTATTAACAATAAATAATTTTGTTGTTTCAGATCCTGAGGGTAATAATAATGGTTCTTTAGACCCTGGAGAAACTGCCGATATTATTTTTTCAACATCAAATAATGGACATAGCAATGCACCTAACACTATTGCAGAGCTGACAACTTCAAACGAATATATTACAATAAATAATTCCACTTATAATTTTGATACTCTTTCGTCAGGCGAAACAGATAATGCTGTTTTTAATGTTACAATAGCTCAGGAGGGCTCTTTATATTCTTTAGTTGACTTTAATTATTCTGTTTCTTCAGGAGAATATACTGCTGCTGAATCATATTATACAAATATCGGTATGATAATGGAAGACTGGGAAACAGGCGACTTTAGTAATTTTGACTGGGTGTTTTCAGGAAATAAAGACTGGGAAATTACAACTTCTGATGTTTTTGACGGCATTTATTCTGCTAAATCAGGCAGTGTGTCTAACAATCAATCATCTCAATTATTAATATCATATTCTGTATTGCATAACGACAGCATATCATTCTTTAGAAAAGTTTCTTCTGAAAACACTTATGATTTTCTTCAATTTTATATTGATTATAATAAAGTTGGCGAATGGTCAGGAGAAAAAGACTGGGAAAAAGTTAGCTTTGCTGTTAGCCCGGGCTCACACATCTTTAAATGGAAATATGTAAAAGATCCTTATGTATCAAATGGTTCCGATTGTGGATGGATAGATAATATCTCATTTCCTGCTCCATTAATTGTTTCTGCTAATGCAGGTAACAATGATACAATCTGCGAGAATAACACTTACACTCTTCAGGCAACTGCATCGAATTATGAAACTTTACACTGGACAACATCTGGTGACGGCACATTTGATAATGATACTGCATTAAATCCTGTTTATATTCACGGGGATAATGATGTTTTGAATGGTTTTGTTACTCTTTCATTATTAGCACATAATTCACAGGCTGAAGATAAAACCGATGAAATGTTATTGACAATTAACAAACTGCCAACAGCTGAAATAATTTCAAATGATACTTCAATCTGTAAAAATGACAGCACTTTTATTGAGTTTGCTTTTACAGGTACTGGTCCATGGAATTTTGCTATTAATGATGAAGCAAATATTTTTACCACTGAAACATCTCAATTTTTATTACACGTTGCTCCTCTTGAAAATACTGTCTATAAACTTATTTCAGTATCAGATTCTAATTCTTGTTCAAATGTTTGTAACGATAGTATTAATATTAATGTTTATCCTTTACCTGTTATTGATCTTGGTGTTGACACATCTATGTGTAATTACGAATCAATAACATTAGATGCAGGCGAGGGTTTCGCTTCTTATCTCTGGTCAAACGGCTCTACTGAACAATCTGTTTTTGTTGATTCTTCAAATATTGGTACAGGCGACACATTGTACTGGGTTGAGGTATCTAACGAACAGGGTTGCTCCATGAGAGACTCAATAAATATCAGTTTTAAAGATTGTACAGGCATATCAAATAATAATGAAAATATTTTTGTAAAAGTTTTCCCAAATCCTAATAATGGTAATTTTAATCTTGTGATAAATACAAATGAAAATCTGGAGCTGAATGTTAAAGTAATCAACACTTTTGGTATTACAGTTTTTCAGGATGATAAAGTTAAAATCAATAACAAATATCACAAAAGCTACAATCTGAATAATTTAAATAGCGGTATTTATTATATTTATCTTTATAATAATGAACATCAGATAATTAAAAAAATATTTATTAATAAGTAAGTTGATAATTCAAATAATAGACATACGAAATGAAGATTAGAAATTTTTTTTTAAAAGCCTTAATAATATTTTGTTTTATAAACATACAGGCTATAGGTCAGGATAGCATAAAACAAAAAGTTCTGACTCATGAGATGTCAGCAGAAGAGGCTTTACACAAAGATGAAATTGGTAAAAACTTTTATCCTACAGATCCTCCTGTTTCTCCTGTTCGTAATGTCGCTGAATTTGATCAAATGGAAGGCGTCTTAGTAAGATATCCTTTTGGCATCCCTGTTTCGCTTATTGCTGATATGTCACAGGATGTTGTTGTTACAACAATAGTATTAAACGCTTCACAAGAAAATACTGTAAGAAATATTTATACTTCAAATGGTGTAAACATTGATAATTGCAATTTTTTACATGCAGCTTCAGATTCATACTGGACACGTGACTATGGTCCATGGTTTGTTATTAACGGCAATAACGAAGTAGGAATATGTAATTTTCGCTATAATCGTCCCAGACCAAACGACGACGACATACCAATAAAACTTGCCGAATTTCTCGGAGAAGAATTATATGGTATGGACTTAATACATACAGGTGGCAATTATATGACTGATGGTTTGGGGATTTCTGTTTCCACGGATTTGGTCTGGGATGAAAACCCGTCTTTATCTCATGCTCAAATCGACAACTTAGTTAATGATTATCTTGGAATAACAACGTATCATGTAACTGCTGACCCTCTCGGAGAATATATAAAACATGTTGACTGCTGGGGTAAATTTCTGGGCGTAGATAAAATTCTTATAGCACAGGTTCCTGTATCAGATCCAAGATATAATAATTTTGAAAATATAGCTGACTATTTTGCTAATCAAACCAGTTCGTATGGTGACAAATACAGAGTTTACAGGGTTTATGCTCCAGGTGGTCCTCCTGATACTCCTTATACTAATTCTTTAATATTAAATAAAAAAGTATATGTCCCGTTAACAGGTTCGCAATGGGATGACGAAGCTATTGTATCATATCAGCAGGCTATGCCCGGTTATGAGATAATTGGTGTAATGGCAGGCACTAATGGCTGGGAAAATACCGATGCTTTACATTGCCGTACTCATGGTATTGCTGACAAAGGAATGCTTTATATTAAACATACACCAATATTAGGTGACCAGCCTTTTTATGAAAACGGATATGAGATTCAGGCTCAAATTGATGCCTTAAGTAATGAACCTCTTTATTCCGACTCTTTACTGATTTATTATAAAATCGACCAAGAAAATTATAATATTACTTCGCTTACTCATACTAACAGCAACAATTATACAGGTACAATTCCCCCACCTGATGAAGGATGTGAGATTTCTTATTTCCTTCATGCTGCTGATCACTCAGGCAGAAATGCTAACCACCCTTATATCGGGGCACCGGATCCTCATGTCTTTGAAATAAAAATACCGAAAAAAGCTAAAAATCCAGTACCACAAAATAACAAAAACAAAATCTCTGCCTATACTTCTACAAGCTGGCACAAAGGTGATAAGTATCCTGTTCAATATTATACTGTTTATTTTGGTACTGATAATCCTCCTACAAATATCATTAACGCAGAAACTACTTACGATTCTACTTTTACTTTGCCAACACCTCTTAATTTTAGCACTCAATATTTTTGGAAGATTGATTCTCATAATGAATATGGAAAAACATCAGGAAATATCTGGACCTTTACTGTCGCAGGACCTCCTAACGATGATTTTGAGACAGGCGATTTCTCTGCTAATTCATGGTATTTTGATGGTGATGCAGACTGGACTGTTGACAACACTATTGCCTTTAGTGGTAACTTTTCGGCAAAATCAGGAAATATCAATGATAATCAAACAACCTCTTTAATTATTAATTGCGAATCATCAAGTTTTAATAATGTAAGTTTCTGGAAAAAAGTCTCTTCAGAACAAGATAAAGATAAATTAGCTTTTTATGTTGATGATAATAAAAAAGGAGAATGGAGCGGTAATGATGACTGGAGCGAAGAAACATTTGCTGTTTCTCCAGGAGCACATACATTAAAATGGTTGTATTATAAAGACGATACCGGACAAGCAGGCGATGACTGTGCTTATATTGATTTTGTATATTTTCCAACCCCTGTTATGACAGTTAGTGCGGGCGCAAACGATACTATCTGCGAGGGAAATACTTACACTTTATCTGCTAATGCTCAATACTATTCTTCATTATTATGGACAACATCAGGTGACGGAACATTTGATGATAATACTATTATTAATCCTGTTTATACTCCTGGAACATTTGATATAGAAAATAATTCCGTGGTTTTAACATTAACAGCTTATAATGGTAATAGTGATAGTATTAGTGATGATATGATTTTAACAATAAATCCGTTACCTGACATTCCTGTTCAACCTCAGGGTCCTGATTATGTTGATTTGTTCTATACCTCGTCTTCGGAATATTTTATCACAAATACTGATAATGCAACATCATATTCGTGGTCGTTATCACCAACAGAAGCAGGAAGTTTTGAAAGTACAGATACAACAATTACTGTATTGTGGAATACTGACTATTTGGGTGATGCTTACTTAAAAGTAAAATCTATTAATGATTGCGGTGAAAGTGAATTTTCTGACCAGCTTGCAATTACTGTTGTTAATACTGTTGGTGTTAATGACCTTTCATCTTCTGATAAAATTAAACTGTTCCCTAACCCTAATAACGGAAATTTTGAAATTATTTTTAATGATAATACATCTGTTAAAAACATTAAAATTTACAATTCCTTAGGAATTATTGTATATAAAAATAATGTTGAAGGAAAGTTTTCTAAAAATATCAGGTTAAACAATTTACCTGACGGAATTTATTATTTGAGAATAAATTATAATAACAACAATTTAATATTCAAGAAAATAATCATCC
>JAGGUV010000008.1 GCA_021158345.1 Bacteroidales bacterium | reverse complement strand
CCAAACAGCTTTTGGGTTATCAGGCGACAGAGAGAAAGCTATTGAAGCAGGATGCGACGATTACATAGCAAAACCTATTAATAAAAACTTGCTTTTTGAAAAGATTATGCTTCATTTGTCAAAAAAATAGTATTTAACACCTAAGCATATAAAAATTCCGTAGCGCTAGCATCTACGGTTTTTATATGCATTGTTGAACCTGTCTGCCAAGGCACGTTAGGCAGGCGACACCAAAAGTAGCGGAGCCGGCTATTTCAGCAGATATGTGGTTTTAATAATTACCTGGATTTTACAAATTTGAAGATTGGCTTCTATCAAGAGGGGAAATTGGTGATAAATTTGTTTTATCTTACGGTTTTTTAGTTTTTTAACCCGTAAAAATTAATGATTGCTCACCGACAAACGTTTTTTTATTTTTCCCGGTAAAGCAGTCAAATCTTTTACTGTAATTTCATTTTCGCATTTCATAATTTATTTTTTTTGGTAAATTATGTTATACGTATTTTGTTGTCTAAAAGATTTTAGCTACTTTTGTTTTATTCAACAAAAGATATATGCTTCATTAGATAATATTTTCTGATTAAAAATTGTATTTTTAAAAATTCGGAAGCCATGATAGATAATTATTTTCAGTTGAAGGAGAACAAAACGGATGTGAAAACGGAAATTCTGGTCGGTATCACTACCTTTATAGCCGGAATGTATATTATTGTGGTGAACCCCACCATTTTAAAGGATGCAGGAATTCCTTATGACTCAGGAATTACCGCCACCATCCTACTCAGTGCTTTTATGACTATTGCTATGGGGCTTTATGCCAAAAATCCCATACTGGTTGCCCCCGGAATGGGGATCAATGCTTATTTTACTTACACTGTGGTTATCGGTATGGGGATAAGTCCTTACGTAGCCTTAGGAGCTATTTTTTGGGCAGGTGTCTTTTTTGTCGTGATTTCCGCTCTCAATATACGCACCTACATCATACAGGCGATTCCCATGAGTGTACGTATTGGCGGAGCAGTAGGTATCGGGATATATATTGCTTTAATCGGGTTTCATAACTCCGGTTTTATTATTGCCAAAGCACCATTTATCGGTTTGGGAAAATTAAGCAGTAACACCTTTATCTTTCTATTGGGTTTGTCTGCTACCATCATTTTAGTTCAAAAAAAGGTAAAAGGAGCATTGATTCTCGGAATGATTGTTACGACTCTGCTTTCGTGGCCGGTTGGGCGATGGTTTGCCATTGAACCGCATGCCACTCCACTTATTGAGTGGAACGGTGCTTTTGCCGCACCTGATTTTAGCTGGTTTTTCAAAGCTGATTTGATAAAATCGTTACATTACAGTTTTATCCCTATCCTTTTTGCGCTGTTGTTTGTGGATATGTTCGACAGTATCACCACTTTTGTTGGGGTTGCCGAAGCCACTGGCCTGAAAGAGAAGAACGGCGACCCTCGAAATATAAAACAGTCGATGATTGTGGACGGATTGGCGACACTGTTTGCCGGACTATTCGGTACCACTTCGGGAACGGCATACATTGAGTCGACAGCAGGAATTGAAGCGGGTGGTCGCACGGGACTTGCGGCAGTGGTAACCGGCTTGTTGTTTTTACCGTTTCTCTTTTTTGCTCCTTTGGCATCGCTGGTTCCACAGGTAGCTACAGCTCCTGTCTTGGTATTGGTGGGTGTTTTTATGGCAGCACCGTTGAGCAAAATCAACTGGCACCAAATGGAAGAGGCTATTCCCGCTTTTCTCACATTGGTTCTTATTCCGCTTACATACTCGCTAACACAGGGCATTGTTTACGGTTTGCTTACTTATACACTTATTAAAATTGTTAATGGGAAAAGCAGAGAAATTCCGTGGATGCTTTGGGTTGTAGATGCATTTTCCATCTTGATGTTGTCCATTGAATATAGAATTGTGTGAGGATATACTTTTGGCCCTTTTCTCTTATTGTATTCTGTTTTTGGATGTGAAGATTTGGGATGATATTTTGTTGACCTCTTTTTAATAAACCGTTCTGTTTAATTTTTGACGATATTGACAAATTTGTACTGGTATTGTTTCAAAAGCTTTAAAAAGTCAGCGTTTTCTGTCACATTCAACACCTAATATTTCCCAACCCATTGATTTTAATTATTAATTCCGTCAACATAAAAATCATTTTTTTTATATTATTTTTTTTAGTTTTTGTTATTTCCGGTCGGTTTTTGTATGTTCGTTAAGATACATAGTTTACAAAAGTTATAGATGTCATAATGTCATATATTTAATGTGTAAAAACTATCTATTCATATACGTATATGCTTGATATTTAATATGTTTAGTTTAATTTATATTGAATTATTTTATGTTTTGGCATTTTTTTTGAGATACGACTAATCGAAAATTAAATTAATTGTTTAACTAAAAATATGGAGGATAAAACTATGTCATTAGTAAGATTTTCAAATCAATTTCCTAGTTTGTTTGACCGTTTTTTAGAAAACGATTTATTTGATTGGTCGAACCGCAATTATTCAGACACTAACACTACACTTCCTGCAGTAAATATAAAGGAAGATAAAGACGGTTTCGAAGTTGAAATGTCAGCACCGGGCTTGGACAAAAAAGATTTTAAAATAGAATTAAATAACAGTGTGTTGACCATTTCTTCTGAAAAAAAAGTTGAAAACGAAACCAAAGAAGGTCAGCAGTTTACTCGCAGAGAGTTTAGCTATCAATCATTTAGCCGTTCATTTACCCTTCCGGAAACAGTAGAAGGTGAAAAAATTTCGGCTAAATATGAAAATGGAATATTATCAATTAACATTCCTAAAAAAGAAGAAGCTAAACCAAAACCAGCAAAACAAATAGAGATTAAGTAATTAAAGAAATCAGCCGGCCATTTAGGGTTGGCTGATTTTAAATCTTTAATTTTTAATAGTTTAAAATGAAAAGCTATGAAACTATTTAAATGGAATATTTCAGATATCAAACCAAAATTTCCGAATATAGTAGAGAAATTTTTGGGTAAAAAAATTACCGATAAGGTTTCTAATGATCAAGAAGTGTCGGTAATTCCATCGGTAAATATAGCAGATGAAGAAAAAGCCTTTGAGGTAAGTGTTGCCCTGCCTGGCTTAAGTAAAAAAGATGTGAAAATAGAAGTCCAAAATAACTGCTTGGTTATATCATCAGAGAAACAATACAAAAAGGAAGAGAAAAATAAAAATTGGATGCGCAGAGAATATGGTTATGCTTCTTTTCAGCGTATGTTCCAAATGCCTGAAAGTGCCGACCAGGATAAAATACAGGCAGAAATGAAAAATGGAGTTCTGTCAATTAAAGTGGCTAAAAAAGCAGGGTATATTGAAAACAAAAAACAAATTGCTGTTGAATAACTGATTGTTTAATAATTAAAAGTATAAGATTATGAAACGAAAATGGATATTATTCATTGCCGTTACATTAATCTTAAGTAGCTGCAATGGACAGGAAAAACAAAGCAAAAACAATAAGTTAAGTGGCTTTAAAAATGTACCAAAAGAAGATATAAAAGTAAACAAAGAGTACGACAAGGATGGTAATCTTATAAGGTATGATTCAACTTATACTTACTTCTACTCAAATATCGAAAACGATACAATTACAGAAGATAGCATCTTAAAAAAATTTAAAAAACTGTTTTATTCACAGTATCCTTTTTCACAAAAATCATATTTTAATGACTTGTTCTTTGAAGATAGTTTAATGAAATATGATTTTTATAAAAAAGATTTTTTTACAGAAAGATTTCGGAAAAATATAGAAAGGGCTGAAAAAATGTTTCAGGAAATGGATTCTATAAAGAATAAATATTTTATGGAGCAGTTTTATGAAAAAGGGGATGATTAAATGAAAATTTGTACTAAGAAATTATGTTTTCTGACATCTAAGCATATAAAAATACCGTAGTGCTGGTATCTACGGTTTTTATATGCATTGTTGAACCTGTCTGCCAAGGCACGTTAGGCAGGCGACACCAAAAGTAGCGGGGTTGGCTGTTTCAGAAGATCTGTAATTTTAATAATTGCTCGGATTTTATAAATTTGAAGATTAGCTTTTATCAAGAGGGGAAATTGGTGATAAATTTGTTTTATCATACGGTTTTTTAGTTTTTTAACCCTTAGAAATTTATGATTGCTCACTTACAAACTTTTTTTCATTTTTCCCGGTAAAACAGTCAAATCTTTTACTGTAATTTTATGTATTATAGTATACATATTTTGTTGTTTAAAAAAAAATTAGCTACTTTTGTTTTGTTCAACGATGGTTATAAAAAATTGCTGAGATAGAAGTAAATTCAATAAGGCTTAGCCTTAATTTAGTGAAAAGCATCTATAACTTTGTAAATTATATGCCTTAACGAGCATTCTAAGAAAGACAGGAAAGACATACAGTTTACAAATTGCTGACTTTTTTAATTGTATGGTGTAAAAACCAAAATGAACTTATACCAACTATTACATTTGCAATAAATCCGGCCCAAAATACACCGTTAAGCCCCAATATTTTTGCACCAATCCAAGCTAAAGGAACATATAAAACAAGCATCCTGATTATGGAAAAAAGGGCTGAAGGATATGGCTTATTTATACCATTATAACTAGCAGAGCTTAACATTACCAATCCTTGAAACCCATAACTCGCACCTATAATATAAAAATAATTTTTTGTTATTTCAATAACTAACAAATCATCAGTGAAAACTGAAGCAATGACTCTACCAAAAAGCAAAAGGAGAATGAATACCAAAACGCCCCAAACCATAGAAAAATTTAGAGCATATTTTAATGACTTGAAAATCCTCTGAAATTTTTGTTTGCTAAAATTTTGACCAATGAATATGATTAAGACAGATCCCAAAGAAGCAATAACCATTAATGCGAACATTTCTACCCTTGAAGCTACACCAAAAGCAGCAACAGCCTCTTTTCCAAAATTAGCAATTATTTTTGTTATAAAGCCTATTGATATTGGCGTAATGAGTAATCCTAAAGATGCAGGTGCTGCAATGTAAAAAACATCTTTCCATGTTGATAAAATGTTTTTTAACTTCCCAAAATGAAGAGTTAACAAATTTTCCCGTTTGATTAAAACAGTGAGAATAAAAATTAAGCTGGTACATCTGGCAATTACTGTTGCCAATGCGGCTCCTTTTATCCCCATTTCAGGGAAGGGTCCGTAACCAAACATAAGCAGTGGGTCTAAAATTGCATTTATGATTCCTGAAGAAACCATCAACATTCCGGGTGAAAAAGTATCGCCTGTTGCTCTCACAATATTATTCCCAATCATTGGTATTACAACAAAAGGAACGCCCAGATACCAAATATTCATATAGTCAGAAATGTAATTTAAAATTTCTGGTTTTGCACCTAAACTACTGAAAATAGGACGAATTGTAAACAATCCTAATATAACGAAGATAATAACTACAATAAAACCCAATAAAAGGGCTCTACTTGCCATCATTTTCACTTCTTGTCTGTTGGTTGCTATTATATTTCTCGAAATCAATGAACTTGTTCCAATACCTATTCCTTGTGATAAACTATTTATAAACATTATAACAGGGTAGCTAAAACTCATAGCAGCAAGTTGTTGAACACCAAGCTTCCCGACAAAATAAGTATCAACAAGATTAAAAATGACCATTCCCAGCATCCCGAACAACATAGGCCATGTAAGGTTGAAGAGCTGCTTTTTTATATTCCCTTCTGTTAAATTTTTATTTATTTTCTTCATTATTTTTCAACTCATTAATAGCCTTGTGAGCATTTATTATCATATTATCTAAGAGATTAAATAATTTTTCTTTCTCAACTTCATCAAATCCTTTTAGCAATATTTTGCTCCAAGAAGAGAATTTAGTATCCAAAAAGTCTTTAATTGCATTTGTTTTTTTGGTTATAAAAATTTTTCGTCCTCTACTATCATCCTTATCTATTTCCCGGGTTATATATCCGTTTTTCTCCAATATATTAAGTTGAGAAGTTACTGACGACTTATCCAAACCAAAATGTTGAACAAGTTTATTTTGACTTACCCCATTATGCTTACATATAAAATGTAGTGTCATTACTTGTGAGTGACCAATTGATAAATTTTTAAATTGATATTGGAAAAATGTGTGTGCAGCACGAGATAAAATCCCAATTTCTTTGCCGATTGATCGTTTATTTATATCCATGATTTTTTTCATGCTGCAAAAATATAAATATTAGTTTGAATTCAAACTATATTTTTAAATTTTATGAATAATTTTTGAATAAAGTTATTTTATTTTCTGTTAGAGACTAATTTTCTGCTGCTTTCCGCCATGGAATTCATTTATTAAATAAAAAAAACAGCTACATTAAAAAAAGGAAGTGTTTATTAAGT
>JAGGUV010000096.1 GCA_021158345.1 Bacteroidales bacterium | reverse complement strand
TGTCGCAATCTCTCGGTCATGAAAATATTAATGTCGACAAAGACTCAATAGATTTTTTAGCTTTTACAGGACATAAGGCTTTGTTGGGACCTACGGGAATTGGCGGTTTGTTTGTCAAGAATAAAAATTTATTGAGACCCTTAATTGAAGGAGGCACAGGCAGTAAATCCGAAAGTGTTGAACAACCTGATTTTATGCCTGATATGCTGGAAGCAGGAACTCCAAACATTGCAGGGATTTTCGGTCTTTATGCTGCTTTGAAAAATAAACCTACTGTTTCTCATTCTGAAAAAGACCTTTATCATCTTATCAATGACATTAGAAAATTAAAGAATTATATTGTTTATTCAGCCTCTGATTATGAAAATCAGGGAGATGTTTTTTCTATCAATAGCAAAAAAATAGATTGCTCTGAATTAGGATCATTATTATACGAAAAATTTGGTATTGAAACCCGTGTTGGACTTCATTGTGCCCCATTGGCACATAAACATATTGGGACTTTCCCTTCAGGAACACTTCGCATTTCTCCTTCTGTTTATCATAATAAGGATGATTTTGACTATTTATTATATGCTTTAAAAAATATTTAATTATGATGTTGTTTTTATTTGAGTCAACACATGCTGTTATGAAAGCAGAGAGAATATGTATAAAAAATGATGTTTATTATAAAATTGTTCCTGTGCCTCGTTCTATCTCATCGCAATGTGGTATGGCTCTTGAAGTGAAAAAAGAATCTGAAGACATTCTCTCTAAATTATTAGAAGAAAATAAACTTAATTTTGAAAAATATTTTAATTATAAAAAATAATGAAAAAATTTGATTTGTTGAGTACGGTAGAGCAGGGGGGGTGCTCGGCAAAGATTCCCGCTCAATTGCTTGATAAAATTTTAAAAGAAATACCTTTTTCTTTTTCTGAAAATTTAATTGTTGGCAATGAATCGCATGACGACGCATTAGTTTATAAAATTAGTGATGATGTTGCAATAATACAGACAACAGATTTTTTCCCTCCTGTATGCTCCGACCCTTATGAGTTTGGACAAATTGCTGCTGCCAATTGTTTAAGCGATATTTATGCTATGGGTGGTAAAGCAATTACTGCACTTAATTTAGTTATGTTTCCTTCGGCTAAACTTGATATTTCAATTTTAAAAGAAATACTATTAGGTGGTAATGATAAAATTATTGAGTCAGGAGCTGTTTTAGCTGGTGGTCATTCCATTGACGATGACCCTCCTAAATACGGTCTCGCTGTTACAGGCATAGTTCATCCTGATAAAATTATTACTAATAATTCTGCTAAACCAGGAGATGTGTTAATACTGACTAAAGCTATTGGTACAGGAGCTATTATTGCAGGTAAACGTATTGATGAAGTTACTGATGCTCAGTATCAGGCTGCTATTGACAGTATGAAACAACTTAGTAATAAAGCTTCTGATATTATGCAGAAATTTAATGTTAAGTGTGCAACTGATATCACAGGTTTTAGTCTTTTGGGACATGGTCTTGAAATGGCTGCTTCATCAAAGGTTAGCATTGATATTTATTCTGATAAAGTTCCTTTGTTCGACAGAGCTTACGAACTTATTGATATGGGTTGTATTCCGGGTGCTGCTTTCAGAAATTTAAATTATGTTGAAGATAATGTTTGTTTTGACGATAAACTCGATTATAATTTAAAAATGCTTATGCTCGATGCTCAGACATCGGGAGGCTTATTGATTTCCTGTAAAAAAGATTTTGTTGATGATATTATTAATGAACTGATTTCAGCAGGTTATTCTAATGCTAATGTTATTGGTGAAGTAAGAAAGAAAGCAGAGAAACCGGTATTTTTGTTTTAATAGGCTGAAATTAAGGTTAAGGCTAAGATAGAGTTTAAGTATAGATAAAAAAAAGGACAAGAAATTAAGCAAAGAAGCAATAAGACGAACATTATAAAATGACCCTGCTACCTTTAGATTTGCAATTTAAATTCAAAGAACAAAAGTGATTAGAAAAAAAATGCTTTTAATGATAAAGTGATTTTATTTTTTTCTACTTTTTCCTTTGTTAATAAATGAAAAAAGAATGGGGTGAACTTATAAATAGATACTATCCCCAAAAGTGTTTAAAGTGCATCTTAACTAAATTTGAAGTTGATAAACTTTAAATATTAAATAAAATGGATATCGTTACCGAAAGACATTAGGTCAAGGCAAAATATTAGAGTTACAGGTACCACCACGAAGCAGGAGAATGCATTTTTGCAAACCCGCCAAGCGCTTATGCTAATGAAAAAAATAAATAAAAAAAAGAGCAAATCCCTTTAAAAGAATTTGCTCTTTCTTTTGCAAATATGATAATATTAAGCTTCTTTTTTATTATTTTTTACATATAACCACCAGTAAACGCCACCGCAAAGTAATGCACCACCAACTATATTACCGAGAAGAACAGTAATCATATTTTGTGACCACATAGTTCCCCAGTTTAATACGCTGGGATCAGCAGCAATTTTAGAAGCAGAAAGAGCTCCTGGAAAATGTTTTGAAAAAATACCTGCAGGGATAAAATACATATTTGCCACAACGTGTTCAAAGCCTGAAGTAACAAAAGCCATGATAGGAAAGAAGATAGCAAGAATTTTTCCGCCTATATCCTGAGCCGCTGTTGCCATCATAACAGCAAGACATACTAACCAGTTACAACCAATAGCTCTGAAAAAGAACTGAAGGTTGTGACCATCAACAGCTGCAACTTTACCTGCTGCTATATTTATTGCTGTTGCTCCAACATTAGAACTTGTTAAACCTGACATACGTGCAAACATCCATGCAAGGAAAATTGAACCTACTAAGTTGCCTAAAAATACTATTCCCCAATTTCTTAATAATTGGCCAAAGGTGATGTCTTTGTTAAATAATGCAATAGACATAAGGTTGTTACCTGTGAACAATTCAGAACCGGGTATGATAACTAACATGAGTCCTGTGCTAAATACAGCACCAATAAAGAATTTTTTTAACCCGAATAATGCAGGCATACCGCCTATGGTCCAACCTGTTGCAACTACTGTTGCTAAATGTGCAGCAAATCCAATAAAACATCCTGCCAAAATTGCCAATACAAATAATTTTCCAGCTGTATTTGTAGCTTTTGCTTTCCCTACGTTTATAAAAGCATTAGCTGTTTCAGCCGGTGTTAAAAAATTTTTCATGTTTCTTAATTTTAGTTCTTAATTTGTTTGATTTTTTGATTTTTAATTTATTCGTGTCAAAAATAGAAATATTATTATTATTTATTTAACTATTATTAAAAAGTTTTGCCTTTATGGTTAATTTATAATTAGTCTAAATAACAATTAATTATAAATTAATTTAGCTTTTTATTGTTAGGTCTGGCTTTTAAGTTTTTTGATGTTAAGGGTCTTCTTTTCTTTTCTGAGATAGTGGAATAATAATATTGAAATTGAAAATAATAAACTAACGTTAATCACGAAAAAAATATAATTTTTATATATTTGTCTATCAATAAAAACAGATAAAGTCCTTGAAAAGATATTTTATAAAACTTGCGTATAATGGAGCTAATTATCATGGCTGGCAAATTCAGAATAATGGTATAACAGTTCAGGAATGTATTAACAAAAGTTTGTCGCTTTTGCTAAATCAAGAGATTAATGTAACAGGCGCAGGCAGAACTGATGCAGGTGTGCATGCAAAAGAGTTTTTTGCTCATTTCGATTTTCAGGGTGAATTATCTCCTGATGATAAAAAAAAATTAATATTCCGTTTAAATAAATATCTCAATAATGATATTTCGATATTTGATATTATTGATGTTAGAGATAATGCACATGCCCGTTTCGACGCTTTGTCAAGGACATACAAATATTATGTAAATACTTTTAAAGATCCTTTTTATAAAGATTTTTCTTATTATGTATATGGGAATCTTGATATTGATTTAATGAATAAAGCTGCTGCTTTATTGTTTGATTATAAAGATTTTTCATGCTTTTCAAAATCCAAAACTCAGGTTAAAACTAATAATTGTAAAATTTATCATGCAGAGTGGGAAAAAGAAAATGATAAATTGGTTTTTACTATTAAAGCAGACAGGTTTTTAAGAAACATGGTAAGAGCTATTGTGGGCACACTTATTGATGTAGGAAAACATAGAATTAATATTGAGGATTTTAAAAATATTATTGAAAGTAAAAATCGTTCTCATGCAGGATATTCTGTCCCTGCAAAAGCATTATTCCTTTATAAAATTGAATACCCTGAAGAAATTTTTATTTAAAAATATTCCTTTAAAATTCATCATAAGCTGATGAATCAGTAGTTTTTTTAAAAGGGAAAATTGAAAATTCGTAGCATCCCGCATCACAGGCATTATTAATAGGTCTCGGAAATTTATCTAAATCAAAATTAATACTTTCAATGCTGTCAACACAAATTCCTGAATCTACAAAAATGCAATTCAATTTTGTGTGAAATAAAATTGTATCGATAAAATAAGGATTATCAGATGAAATAAAAGAAGTAGTGTCGAGGAAATTATTACGCGATAAAGTATCGGCATTAATCCCCGAAGGAGTAGTAACATCAATTAAAGCTCTGTTAGGGTTCCAGCTTTTGCCACCCGGATCGATAATTACATTATTGTAAACTCTGTTGTTTTTGCTTAATAACGACCATATTCTAATTCCAATTTCTCTTGGTCTGATAATGGTATTATTAATAAAATTGAATGAAGCGCCCGGAATAGTAGTTCTGTCGTCGCAAAAAATACCTATAGGATGATGATTGTCGGGTTGCCCTGCAGACATTTTTGAGCTAAGTCCCATATTAACAATAAGATTATTAAAAATATAAATATCGCCTAAACCAAATACATTAATACCCGAACCTTTTCCGTCTTTAATAATATTATTATAGCATTTACATTTTGTGCCTCCGCCAATAATAATACCTTCCATGCCATAATATTTACTATAAGCATCGTCACCAATTCCTGTATGTGTAATAATATTATCATAAATTTCGCAGTCTTCAACAGCACAGTCAATCTGAATGCCATCGTAAGTGGTGCTATCAATAATATTATTATATACTTTAACGCCTATAAGTTCATGAGGAAATAAAGTGTCGGATTTTCCGTAACAATTTTTGCACCATCCGTTATAAAAAGAGTTGCCAATATAAAAACCTTCTCCTTTAGTGTTGTGAATATAATTATCGTGAAAAACTGAATTGTATTGAGTAAAATTTCCTCTGTTTGAAGACCTGTCACATCTGGGATCTGTTTTACTCATAATACCGGCAAATCCTGAATTGCATACTTCCACATGATCTATTTCAAAATCAGAGCTTAGGTTGTCGGTACTTAAACCGCTTGCTCCTTTAAGAGTTCCTGCAACTTTTATCCCATAAGTATAAGCAGTGTCGCCAGTCCCTGTTAAATGAAAATACTGACAATTATCCATTACAAAACCGTAAGTATTGTTGTTTTTAATAACAACCTGTCCTCCTGAATTAATAAAAACAATATAATTTTCAGCATCGCCTTTAAAATTTTTAATTTTCAAAAATTGTTTTTCGCAGGCTTTAATAAAAACAGTATCGCCAGGTCTCACATTTAAACCGCTTCCGTCAACATAGCAAACGTTTGTATCAATAATATAATTGGAGTTTTGAGCTGTTGAACCTATAGGTAAAATGTAAAAAAATAATATTATTAATAAGTATGAAATATTTTTATAAAGAAATATTTTAATTGGTGTTTGCATATTTATTTTAAAAAAATTTTTTTTTAGAAAAATCAGAACCTATCTTTATTTATCCTGAAAATATTTTTTTGATTTATTGAACAAATAAAAATAAAAGATATTTAAAATTATTAAGCAAAGAGCAGAACCACCAAGATAAACCCAGTCAAGATTAGTAGGTTCATTACTTAGTAATAAAAGTATAAACCCGAATAATACAATCGAGATGCCTAAAAATCTGAATTTGTTTCTTAAAATTTTTTCCATAATAAATTTAGTTTTAATATTTATCAAAAATAAATAGAATTAGTTTAGAATCATTATAAATTACGAAAAAAAAATGTAAAAGCAATTGATATAAAGAATGTATTTATATTTTTGTTTCCGATTTATAAAAGAACAAAACTATAAGATATTCATTATTAACGAAATTAGAAAAATTATGAAAAAATTATTTATCATTTTATTAGCTGTATTACCATTATTTTCGATGGCACAAAAAGCCAAAAAGGATAATAAGATTGAAACAAAACTATATGGTTTTATAAAAGGAGATATGGTTTATGCAACAAATGGAGTATATTCCTGGGCAAATACAAATAATAATTATTTATCAGCTCCACAATTTGCAAGTGACGATGAAAATTCTGCATTAGGCTTTACAGCACAGCACACACGTTTTGGCTTAAAAGTAAGCAAAGGCGGAGAAATAAAAGTAGGTGGTAAAATTGAAATGGATTTTTACGGAGGAGCTTTTGATGCTAATGGCAAACCTCGTATTCGTCAGGCATATGCTTATATGAAAAAAGGAAATTTTGAATTAAGAGTAGGTCAGCAATGGGATATTTTTTCACCTGTAAATGCTACAACAAATAATACTAACGGAAATATGTGGTATGCAGGTAACAGAGGTTTCCGCCGTGCTCAAATTCAGGTTAGATATCAGTTTCTTGAAAATTCATTATTACAATTATCTCTTGGTGAACCTTCAAAAGAAGGTGCCGGTCTGGGTATAGACAATAAATCGGCTTTACCAATGATACAAGGACGTTTATCAACAAAAGTTTTAAAGAAATATACTGTTGGTGCTTATTTTGCTTATGCTAGCTTTTCACCGGACCCTGATGATACAGATTTAGATTTTAATGCTTCGGGTTTTGGTGTTGACTTAAGTTTACCAATTTGTAAATATTTAGCTGTTAAAGGTGAGGTTAACTACGGTACAAACCTTAATAATGCTAATTTATTTAATATTGCAGGTAGTGGTGCAAAAGATGATGACAGAGAAAGCCTTGGTATTTGGTTTAATGCTACATCAAAAATTTCAGAACATTTCAGCTTTGTTTTAGGCTATGGTATGGATAAAAATAATACTGATAATCTTGTTGATGGTTTTGTGGAAAATAATACTGCTATTTATGGAGATTTTATTTTCCCTATAGCAAACGGTTTCTCTCTTGCAGCTGAAGTAGAAAGTATAAAAACTTCTTTTAAAAATGCTGACTCTAATTCTGCTATAGTTTTTAACCTTTCAGGAAAAATTACTTTCTAAGATTTTTTATCTTTAAAAGATATATTTTTTAATATTAAAAAGCCTCAAAACTTAAATGTTTTAAGGCTTTTTTTATTTATATATTTTTTTATTTTTGTTAAAGAAAAAATTAAATTTTTAAATTAATAAAAAGATTTATTAAAATTATACATATGTACAAAATTAAAAATTTATTGAGAAAAAGATTTGAAAATTTCCCTGTAAAATTCAGATTTTTTATCCCAATTGTTATTGGTATAATAATATCTATTTCTGCATTAACATTTCTTTCTGTAAATAAATCGAGGAATTATTTAGATACTTTAATAAGAAAAGATTTAAGTCTTAACGTGAAAATGATTACCAAGATGTTTCAAAGAGAAAGAGCATTAAAATTAGATAAAGTAAAAATTGATTTAAAAATTGCCCATGATATTTTTTATTCAAAAAAATTAAAAATTTCTGACGAAGAAATTAAAGTAACAGCAATAAATCAGAACACCAAACAAGAATATAAAACAAAAATAAAAAAATGGTATATTGATGGCAGACAGGTTCAAAACGATGTATTATTGGTAGATAAAGCTCAGGATTTATTTAAGGGAACTGCTACTATATTTCAGAAAATTGATAAAGGATATTTAAGAATTTCAACTAATGTATTAAAATTAGATGGAACAAGAGCTGTTGAAACTTTTATACCAAATTCATCGGATGTTGTAAAAGCAATAGAAAGAGGAGAAACTTTCTTTGGTAGAGCTTTTGTTGTAAACGATTATTATATAACAGCATACGAACCAATATATTACAATGGCAAAATTGTCGGAATGCTTTATGTTGGTGATAAAGAAAAAGATTTAAATGAATTAAGAAAAATTATTTATCAGTTAAAGATAGGAAAAAGAGGCTATCCTTTTGTTTTTGACGAGAATGGTAAAATAATTATGCACCCAAAATACGAAGGAGCAGATTTTAAGAATAGAAAAATAATTAAATATATTATTGAAAATAAAACAGGTACTACTACATTTCTTTCTGATGATAATGAAAAAATGATAGTAGCTTTTGATTATTTTAAAGATTTTAAATTATATATTGCTGCTACTGTTTATCAAAAAGATGAAATCAATAAATTTTCATCAGGAATTATTAAATCATCAATATTAACGGGTTTAATAATTATTATTCTTTTATCGGTTTTAGTTTATTTTATTGCTATTGAAAATATGCAAAAATATTTTGAAGCATTTCAATCTTCAAACAAACAGCTTGCAGATGCAAAAATTGCTTTACGACAATCGGAAAAACTGGCAACAATGGGACAGCTTTCTGCAGGTATTGCTCACGAATTAAATAATCCTCTCGGGGTTGTTATTATGTACAGCAATATTTTGCTTGAAGAATGTGATAAAGACTCTCAAATGTATGAGGATTTAAGTTTAATTGTTGAACAATCAAACAGATGCAGGAAAATTGTTAAAGGTCTTTTGAATTTTGCCAGAAAAAGTCAGGTTAATCTTGAAGAAGTTGATATTGTTTCTGTTGTTAAGCAAAGTATAAAATCAATAATTATTCCTAAAGATGTTAATATAAATATTAATGAGAAAATTAATGATAAAACTATAAATCTTGATAATGAGCAGATGATACAAGTATTTTCTAATCTGACGAAAAATGCTATTGAAGCTATGAAAGAAAAAGGAAATATTGATATCTCCTTTGAAGAAACAAAAGAAGAAATTACTATAAATATTAAAGACAGCGGTCCTGGAATTCCTGAAGAAAATATTCCTAAATTATTTACTCCTTTTTACACTACTAAAGAAATTGGTAAAGGTACAGGTTTAGGACTTGCAACTGTTTACGGTATTGTTAAAATGCACAAAGGCAGAATTAATGTGACATCAAATACAGATAAATCAAATGGGCCTACATGGACTAATTTTAAAATTGTTTTACCACGTAACCCACAAAAATTAAATTAATTATGTCGAAGTTAAAAATATTAGTTGTTGATGACGAACCCGGAATTCGTTCAGGGATAATTAGAATACTGAAAAATTTCAAAGTAGATTATGCTTTTATGGAAGAAAATATCGGTTTTGATATTATTGAGGCCGAGACAGGTGAAATTGGTATTGAAATGATTAATAATGAAAAACCTGATATTGTCTTGCTCGACAATAAACTTCCCGGAATGCAGGGAGTTGAAGTGCTTGATTATATTAATGAAAATAAAATTAATACTATTGTAGTTATGATTACATCGTATGCATCTTTGGATATTGCTGTTAGAGCTACAAAAAACGGAGCTTACGATTTTATCCCCAAACCTTTTACTCCCCAAGAATTAAAATATTCTATCGAAAGCATTGCAAAACATATTTTTATTAAAAAAATGTCTGATACTTTGTCTTTAGGGCAAAAGCAAATGCGTTACGATTTTATTAAAGCTTTATCTTTAGAATTAAAAAAACCTATTGCTAAAATTGATGAAGATATTAATATTATTGAAAATAAAATCTATGGCGATAATATTAATGATTATGAGAAAAATATTAAGAGTATTACTTTAAATTTTAAAAATCTTAAAAATTTTATTAATGACTTTTCTGATCTTACCCAGTTAGAAACAGGTATGTATAATCGTGTTATTAAAACTCATGATATTATTAAAATTGCTAAGAAATCTATTGAAAAAATTAAAAAACCTGCACATGAAAAAGGTATAGAAATAGTTTTTGAAGCTCCTGAAAAAATTCTTCATAATGTTTATGATGCCGAAGTGGAAACAGTTTTTGATAACTTATTATCTAATGCATTGAAATATAATTTGGAAAATGGAAAAATTGAATTTAAGATTACTGATTTTGATGATATAATTAAGATTACAATTTCTGATACTGGAATAGGAATGGAAAAGAGTGATATTACAAAACTTTTTAATGAATTTGTTAGAATAAAGAATGAGAAAACCAAAGATATTATTGGTAATGGTCTGGGTTTGTCTATTGTTAAAAGAATTACAGAATTATATAAAGGCGAAATTAATGTTTATAGCAATATCGGAAAAGGCACTACTTTTATTATTACTCTTCCTAAAAATATTTAAAAATTAGTGAGTTAACCTCGTTAGACTTTTTTAAAGCAACAAGCTGATGAGAGACTTATGAAACCCGCCAAGCGCATCCCAAGCGTTAGGCGGATGAACAATTCCAGACAAATGCAAGCATTAATTATTTTTAAAAACTTCCTCATCAAAAAAATCAGGAATATAATTATTATTGCTGCTCATATCCTGTATCCAGCCATTTGAAAAACCAAGCTCATCAATATATTCAATAACATCATTATATTCTTTTTCTGTTAAACATCTTCCAAGAAAATTATGTGCTGACACCCTGGGGGTAGGGTAGTACTGCGACATAACAGAAATGTTTACATCAATAGAAATCTCCTCTGCAATATATTTTAATACTGCTTTACTGTTTTCAATATGTCCCGGCAATATTAAATGTCTTATTATCAATCCTGAGGTAATTTGATTTTTTTTGTTGAATTTTAACAATGCTCCTTTTTGCCTGAACATCTCTTTAATTGAGGCTTTTGCTATTTCAGGATAATTTTTTGCTTTTGAATATTCCTCTGAAATATCGTTAAACATATATTTAAAATCAGGCAAATACACATCAACATAATTTTCAAGGCTTTTTAAGACTTCTACTTTGTCGTATGCATTGGTGTTGTATACAACAACAGGATGTCTGCCAAGTTTGTGCAATGTGTTAATGATAACTTTCATCTGAGGTATGAAATGCGATGGAGATACAAATCCTAAAATATTACATCCTTGATCTAATATTTTAATGATTTTTAAAATTATTTCTTTTAAAGATTGTTGATAAACAATGTCGTTAAAGGAATTATCGCTTATCTGATAATTTTGACAATAAACACATTGAAGATTGCAATGAGTAAAAAAAACATTACAAATTCCTTTTTCTCCGCTGATAACAGGCTCTTCGCCTTTATGCAGAAATACCGATGCAATATTAAATGAAGCATTACTTTTGCAATATCCTAATTTTTCAGAAAACCTGTCAGCACTACAATTCCTTGGACAAAGATTACAGTTTTTTAATTCATTTAAAGGTAATAATAATTCCTTAAAATTTAATGCTTCAAAAATATCTGCCATAGATAATAATTATTGAATATAATAATGCGGCAAATTTAAATTAAAAATTTACTTAAGTTAAACATTACTCCGATTTATGTTTCGCAAAAAGAAAATCGTTGACAATTTTACCTGCAATATTTTTATTTGATGTTATGTACTGTCCTTTTTTTTGATTTCAGAACAAGGATTTACGATTAATGATTTTTGATTTGCTATTTGATTAGTAGATTTACTTATAAAATTGTTTTTTTTTTAATGTTCGTGAGATTATTCGTTGACGCTTATAAAGTTTATTTTTTAATGTTTTGAATTTAGTATCTCATTTAAATAAGAAATTTATAAACTCGTATTAAGTATAGATGTTAATTTTTTATATCTTTATAATTAATAATGAAAAAATCCGTTTTATTATTTTTATATTGTTATGTTATGAGATTGTTTTTAATAGTATTATTTTCTTTGATATTCAGTTTTGGCT
>JAGGUV010000092.1 GCA_021158345.1 Bacteroidales bacterium | reverse complement strand
TTAATTCAATTGCATCTGTTGCATAATCATCAGCTTGTGTTTTTATTAATTTTTCAAAAGTTTGAGAAAATAAGCTCAATGGTAGTGCAATAATTAGAAGTATTGTTAGTAGTGTTTTCATTTTTAAATTTTTATTTACGTTCTTATTTATTTTATTATAAACCTGTGCCGCTACAGTTTACTATACCATATCTAATTTCGTCAAAACTATGGGAATAAAGATCTCCTCCTACCCATACGCCCCAAGTAAAAAAACAATCAATATATACTTTATTTAAAGAATTATTTTCATCAATTATAAATAATATTTTTTTCAAATATTCATTAATCTTCGTTCAAAGAGTATCTCAAATAATCAATCATAAAAGGGATATCATTTTTATTTACGCCAAATTTTAAAAGATATTTTTCGTCATTTTTTAAACTTCCGAGAAAAAGCTCAATATTATTATCTTTTTGTTTTATACTTTTTTTATAATATTCAATAGCTTCTTTTAAATTGCCTTTACACCATTTAATATGTCCCATATTCATAAGATCATATTTATTGTTTTCGTTAGCGAGTAGTTTGGAGTAATATTTTTCTGCATCGTCAAATTTTCCTAAAGCAAAGTAACACCAGGCAATAGGTCGCATTACTTTATTGTTTGACGGATTTAAAAATTCAACTTTAAAATAATATTTAAGAGCCTTATCAAAATCATTTAAATTTAAATAGCAATGTCCTTTTGCTGTAACAATATACAAATTGTCAGGTTCCTTTTTCTCTATTTCGGTATAATATTCAAGGGCTTTATCAAATTTTTTGAGATATCTGTAACACAGGGCGATTTTTTTCAAATTCCATATTCTGTTAGTATCGAACAGCTCTGCTTTTTTATAAAAGTTAATAGCTTCTTCATATTTTTTCAGATGCTGATTACAATATCCTATTTTCTCAAAAATTTCAGAAGTAATATCTCCTTTTTTATTAAGGTTTAGATAAATTTCCAAAGCATCTTCAAAATGATTGTTCTCGAAAAGATATTCTGCAATATTTCTTATAATGTTAATATCAGTAATTAAGATATTGAAAATTTTGCATTTATAAAAATCCAATTTCAGATTAAAGATATCAACAAATTCGTTTTTCCATGAGTGCAGTTTATAAAATCTGTATAAGTCCTGAATGTATTGAGTAAATATAAATCTGTTTTTTTCTTCTTGTTTTAAAATGCCGTCTTCTTTAATCAAGCCAATCATTTCATCGAATTCGGAATTTAGAGTATTGACGAGCATTGATTTTTGTGTGTCAGACATTTGGCTAAGACTTAAACAAAAAGAGTATTTGTCGGAATTGCACATAAATAGATTTTTCTCCATACCTTCCAGAAAATATTCTATTTTATTATCTTCGAGGTTAGATGATAATTTTATTTTTTGAGATAAAGATTCATTTTCTTTATAAAAAGGTGAGAACCAATTGCTAAAAGTGTTAAAAAAAGGAAAATGTTTTAATTTTGAAAAAGCAGAGATAAAAACGTCTGAACCTTCTTTTTGAAGTTTTGAAAATTCTTCAATTTTGTCATAAATTTCAGGAGTGTCGTCAAAAAAATGTTCCCAGTTTGGATTTTTTTCATCATAAACATTTTCTGAAAGCAGGTCGTCAAGGTTTAATTTATCTTCTAATTTTGGCGACATTTTAATAATGTCAGGCATTATTTCTGTCTCAATTTTTTTTGCAATTTTTTCAGTGTCTTTTGATTTAAGAAATTGAATTATAATAGTTTCAATGTTTTTGTTTAAAAATTCATCGTCAGTTAAAAGCGAGATACGTTTCATAAGATCGTTATGCAGCAATACACGTTTATCGTAATAACACGAAGAGATAATAAAACTTATTAAAGCTCTTTGCCAAACTCTTTCTTCGTTTTTTTCGTAGAAGTCGAGCAGCAGCATAAATTTGTTTTTGTCGAAGCATCTCATAAGGCTCAGGAAAATAGCACTAACAATATGGCATTTTATTGCCCATAAAATATCTTCAGATTCGTTTATTGATTTTGCAATCTCAATATCCTCAGCATTTAATTTATCGGTAAGCCAAAAATGGTTAAAGGCATCTGATATATGTTTTTGTGCTTTATTATCTTCTGTGTTTTGTGTTTCTTTATTTAAAATATTTATCAATTCATTATCATAAGAAATATTGTTTAATATCTTCAGAGTTTTAGTTTTGTCAAATGCGAATTCTTTGTTATAGTTTTTTTTAAGTAAATAGGTGTGATTCTGTGCATTTTCAGTAAGAATTTTTTCTTTTAAAATATCAGCAAGGTTAAGAATTGATATTAACAAACGGTTGTAGATATTTTTACGCTCAGGGTCTTCAGTGCCTAAAACAGTGTATTTTAAAATATTTTTATAGGTTTCTTTATTATTATAGGCATTGATTTTGTATTCGCCCATCCTTGAAATTGCTACGAGTTTGTCAATTATTTCTAAAGCCTCTTTTACCCTGTTTTGAAATATTAGCTCGTTTATATTTTTATACAATTTTAGTATTTCCTGTGTATTAATCATTTTATGAGTTTTTATGATAAATGTTCAAATATTAAAAAGTTTATTCAAAGATATTATTATATCAGCAATTAATGATTTATAAAATTAATAAAAAAAATGGTTCTACTGTTATTTTAATGGAAAATAATTTTTCTGTGATTCTATCAAACAGCTTACTTATAATGCTTAAATGTCTAAATGCTTAAATGTTTCAAAACAATTAAATATC
>JAGGUV010000076.1 GCA_021158345.1 Bacteroidales bacterium | reverse complement strand
TCTTATGAAAAAATTCAAACTTTTTATTTTAAGTACCTTAATATTATTTCAATATAATATAACGTCAGCTAAGGTGGTGGGATTATTAAAAGCTAAAAAAGCAGCCAAAAATTTCTATTTTGAAAAGATAAACTCCTTATCAAAAACCTATTATAATTCAATTTTTATAAATGAATATTTTACAGAAAAAGACAATACTGATATTTTATATTATGTTTTTAATATTAATGCAAAAGCATTTGTAATTATCAGTGGCACAGATTTATCATTTCCTGTTTTGGGATATTCGTTGCAAGGAATTTATAGCCCTGAAAATCAGCCTGAGAATTTTAAATTCTGGATGAAAAATTATAAAATTCAATTAAAAGATATTATAAAAAATAACGTCAATCCCGATTTAAAAACACAGAAGCTTTGGTTACATCTGATAACAGATAATCCTGATGAATTAAATATCTTAAAGTCAGAAAATCAGGTTGAACCATTGATAACTACACAATGGGATCAGGGTAGATATTACAATGATTATTGTCCTGAAGACCCTGCCGGTCCTGACGGTCACGTTTGGGCAGGTTGTGTTGCCACAGCTATGGCACAGGTAATGAATTACTACAGATTTCCATTGCAGGGGACAGGCTCTTATACTTATGACCATCCTGATTATGGCACACAATATGCTAATTTTGGAAACACACATTATAAATGGAATCAGATACCAAATTCACTTTTGTCATATAATGACGCTTTGGCTGAATTGCTTTATCATCTCGGCGTTTCAGTAGATATGGATTATGGACCTAATGGCTCGGGAATGTGGAATCATAAAGCTGCTTATTCGTTAAGAACATATTTTAATTATTCTCCTGAGACAGAATATGTTTTCAGAGATAGCACCAATATTAACTGGGACAGCTTATTAATAGCACATTTAAACAGGAAAATGCCTATGTATTATGCAGGCTGGGCAGGCGTAGGCTCTACTTCAGGACATGCTTTTGTATGTGACGGTTATCAGGATTCATGCTATTTCCATTTTAACTGGGGCTGGAGCGGCTCTTATGACGGGTACTTCTATCTTAACGCTCTTAATCCAGGAGGTAGCAATTTTAACTATGCACAGGAAGTTATCATTAACTGTTATCCTGACACAATCAATTTTGAGTACCCGTATTATTTTATAGGTGATACAATTTTAACAAACCCTGTTGGCAGCTTTGAAGATGGTAGCGGACCTGTTAATAATTATCTTAACAATTTAAATAATTCGTGGCTGATATCTCCCCAAACACAAGAAGATTCTGTGAGCTATATTATTTTAGACTTTGACAAATTTGACACAGAAACAGATAATGATATTTTGACTGTTTATGATGGTGCAACTACATCAGCACCTGTATTAGGAAGCTTTTCAGGCTCTGACCTGCCCGAAACAATAACTTCTTCAGGCAATAAAATGCTTATTTGTTTTAATACAAACGATAATATTTCAAAACCGGGATGGCTTGTTCATTATAAATCAGTATTTCCTGTTTGGTGTCATGGTTTGACAAATATCACTCAATACAGCGACACTATTAACGATGGCAGCTTAAATTTTAATTATCATAGCAACTCAACTTGTATGTGGGCAATACATCCTGAAAATATCGGAGCTTTAACATTAACATTTAATTATTTTAATACTGAACCTGTTAATGATTTTGTAAAAATATATGATTATCAAACTCAGGAACTATTAAACGAATATTCAGGTAACATTATTCCTGAGCCTGTTACTTATCCATGTCCTATTTACATTGTATTTAAATCAAATAAAAAAATAAACTATCAGGGATGGGAGGCTTATTACACAACTTCATGTGTAGGAATAGATAAATATTCTGCACCTGAATTTATTGTTTATCCTAATCCTGCTGATAAACTAATTAATATTAGTGTTAACAATAATGTACAGGGAAATACTATTTTAAAACTCTTTTCTGTAAAAGGAAACATAATTTATAAAAAAAATATAATGAATAATTCAGGTAAATTTTCTAATATTATTGACGTAAGTAATTATCCAAAAGGTATTTATATTTTAAATATTACTGGTAGTAAATTTTCAGAGAATAAGAAAATCATTATACAATAATTTCAGATTTGGATATTTAAATAAAAAAAATCAGGCAAAAACAATTATTAATTTTTGCCTGATTTAAAAAATTTTTTTTCAATAAAAATTATCAGGCTTTCAAACTTTTAGTAGAATTCTTTTTTTTAATAATAGTTTTATTATTTTTAATATCAGCATCAACAATAATAGTGTCGTCTTTTTTAAATTTATTTTTGATAAGTTCTTCAGCAAGAGGGTCTTCAATATATTTTTGAATAGCCCGTTTTAAAGGTCTGGCGCCAAATTTTTCGTCCCAGCCTTTTTCAACAATATAATTTTTTGCCTTATTAGTTATAGTTATTTTATAACCAAGTTTATTAATTCTTTCAAATAGTTCTTTTAATTCAATATCAATAATTATTTTTATATCCTCAATTTCAAGGGAATCGAAAATTACAACATCATCAATTCTGTTTAAAAATTCAGGTGCAAAAGTTTTTTTCAATGAATTTTCAATAACGCCTCTAGCATAATCAGAGGCATATGATTTTTTGGCACTTGTTTCAAAACCAATGCCAAGACCAAAATCTTTAAGTTGGCGAGAGCCAATATTTGAAGTCATGATAATTATAGTATTTTTAAAATCCACTTTTCTGCCAAAACTATCAGTAAGCACACCATCGTCAAGCACTTGTAATAAAATATGGAAGATATCAGGATGAGCTTTTTCAATTTCATCAAGTAGAACAATAGAATAAGGTTTTCTTCTGACTTTTTCAGTTAGCTGACCACCTTCTTCATATCCTACATATCCCGGAGGAGCACCAACTAATCTTGAGACAGCAAATTTTTCCATATATTCACTCATATCAATTCTTATTAAAGCATCAGAGGAATCGAAAAGATATTCAGCTAGAACTTTAGCAAGATAAGTTTTGCCGACACCTGTAGGACCGAGGAAAATAAAGGAGCCAATTGGCTTGGAAGGATCTTTAAGACCTGCACGATTTCTGCGTATAGCTTTTACAACTTTTTTAACAGCTTCATTCTGACCAATAACAGAATCCCTTAATATTCCCTCCATTTTTATCAACCTTTCACTTTCATTTTGAGCTATACGTTGAACAGGAATACCGGTCATCATAGCAACAACTTCAGCAACATTTTCTTCTGTTACCAGCTCCCTATGAATCTGAGCATCTTCTTCCCATTTTCTTTTTTCTTTTTCCAAATCTGCTTGAAGATTTCTTTCAATATCTCTTAATTTTGCAGCTTCTTCAAATTTTTGACTGTTTATTGATTTTATTTTTTCTGCCTTAGTTTCGTCTATTTGTTTTTCAATTTTAATAATTGATGCAGGAACATGTATATTTTTAATATGAATACGTGAGCCTGCTTCGTCTAATGCATCAATAGCTTTATCAGGTAAATACCTGTCGCTCATATAACGATTTGTTAATGTAACGCAAGCATTTATTGCACCATCAGTATATTTTACAAGATGATGATCTTCATATTTTTCTTTAATATTATTCAGTATCTCAACAGTTTCTTCAGGATTAGTAGGTTCAACAATAATTTTCTGAAACCTTCGCTCAAGAGCACCGTCTTTTTCAATATACTGTCTGTAATCGTTAAGAGTAGTAGCACCAATACATTGTATTTCGCCACGTGCAAGAGCAGGTTTAAACATATTGGATGCATCTAATGAACCGGATGCATTCCCTGCACCAACAATAGTATGTATCTCGTCTATAAATAAAATAATATCAGGATTTTTTATCAATTCATTGATTACAGCCTTCATTCTTTCTTCAAACTGCCCCCTGTATTTTGTTCCTGCAACTATTGAGGCAAGATCAAGGGTAAAAATTCTTTTATTAAATAAAGCTCTTGAAACTTTTCTTTCTACAATTTTAGTAGCAAGACCTTCAACAATAGCAGATTTTCCAACACCGGGTTCGCCAATTAATACAGGATTATTTTTCTTTCTTCTACTTAATATTTGAGCTATTCTCTCTAATTCTTTTTCTCTTCCAACTATAGGATCTAATCTTCCTTCCTCAGAAGCTTTTGTTAAATCCCTACCAAAATTATCCAAAACAGGAGTTTTTGATTTGACGCCTGAATATTTTTTTGATTTTTTTGAAGAATCCCTGCTAATATCTTCAGGCTCATCATCAGCAGTATCATCAAAACTGTCTTGAAATTCTATAGGACTTTCTTCATCAAAAATAGAAGTTTTCTTTAACAAGTCTTTCACATTTTCATAATTAACATTAAATTGATGAAATATTTTTGTAACTATACTATTTTGGTCTCTTAACATTGCTAATAAAAGATGTTCAGTACCTATTTGTTCACTTTTAAATAATTTTGCTTCGAGATAAGTGATTTTTAATACTCTTTCTGCCTGTTTAACAAGAGGAATATCCTCGTTATTGTTTAATACTTCATCTTTAATGTTTTTATTAATGATTGAAAATTCAATCTTTTTTTTCAATTCATCAGTATCAACTCCAAGATATGTCAATAATTTAACAGCAGTACATTCTTTTTCCCTGATTATACCTAAAACTAAATGCTCAAGTCCAATATAATCATTCCCTAATTTAATAGCTTCATTTCTGCTATTTGTTATTACAATTTTTACTTTTTGAGAAAATTTGGCTTCCATTAATATAATTTTTATTTTTTGACAAAATTAATATAAAAATAGCTATGATTAACAATATTTTTAATCTTAAATTGTGATTTTATTGTAATATAAATTGTTTTGATTAATCAGATTAAAATCAGCTTGTTAAATATTAATTCTTATTTTTTTTATTTTAAATATTATTTACATTAAAATGTTTATAATAAAACTGAATAAAAATGTCGATAATCAAATAAAATTTTATATTTTCGTAAATAATATTGATTTTTTAATCATTTGAAAACGAACATATTAATAAAAACATAAAATGCTTGAAAGAGAAAGAATAATAAAAGTAAATATTGAAAATCAAATGAAATCAGCCTACATTGATTATTCAATGTCGGTAATAGTAGCAAGAGCTTTGCCTGATGTACGCGATGGATTAAAACCTGTTCACAGACGAGTATTATTCGGTATGTTTGATTTGGGAATATTATCGAATCGTCAAACAAAAAAATCAGCAAGAATAGTAGGGGAGGTCTTAGGAAAATATCACCCACACGGTGATTCTTCTGTTTATGAGGCAATGGTTAGAATGGCTCAGCCCTGGTCATTAAGATATCCTTTGATAAACGGACAAGGAAATTTTGGCTCTATTGATGGTGACAGCCCTGCTGCAATGCGTTATACAGAAGCAAAATTGAGAAAAATTGCCGAAGAAATGCTTGCTGATATCAATAAAGATACTGTAGATTTTAAACTGAATTTTGATGATACCTTAAAAGAACCTACAGTATTACCCTCAAGAATTCCTAACCTTTTGATAAATGGTGCTTCAGGTATTGCTGTTGGTATGGCTACAAATATGCCGCCTCATAACTTGTCTGAAGTTATTGACGGTACTCTTGCTTATATTGAAAATAACGATATTACTATTCCTGAACTCATGAAATATATTAAAGCTCCTGATTTTCCTACAGGAGGAATAATATATGGTTACCAGGGAGTTAAAGATGCTTTTGAAACCGGAAGAGGTAGAATTGTATTAAGAGGAGAAGCAAAAATTGAAGAAAATGAAAATAAAAAAGATAGAATAATTGTTACTTCAATACCTTATCAGGTTAATAAAGCAGATATGATTAAACGTACTGCTGACCTTGTTATTGATAAAAAAATTTCCGGTATTAGCGATATTAGAGACGAATCCGACAGAAATGGCCTTCGTATTGTTTATGAACTGAAAAAAGATGCTATTCCTAATATTGTACTTAATAAATTATATCAATATACCAGTTTACAAACTTCTTTTAGTGTTAATAATATTGCATTGGTAAATGGAAAACCCGAGCAATTAAATCTTAAAGATTTAATTGTCCATTTTGTTAACCACCGTCATGATGTAGTAACCCGTAGAACTAAGTATGAGTTAAGAGAAGCTGAAAAAAGAGCTCATATTCTTCAAGGTTTACTTATTGCACTTGATAATATTGACGAAGTAATAGCACTGATAAGAGCATCAAAAACTCCTGAAGAAGCTAAAAATGGTCTGATGTTAAAATTTAATTTATCTGAACTTCAATCAAAAGCTATTCTTGCTATGCGTTTACAAGCTTTAACAGGACTTGAACGTGAAAAAGTTAAAAATGAATACGATGAATTAATTAAAACTATAGCCCATTATAAAGAAATTCTTTCAAATTATAATCTCAGAATGGATATAATAAAAGAAGAGCTTCTTGAAATAAAAGAAAAATATGGTGATGAGCCCAAAACAGACATAATATATTCTGCTCAAGACCTTAGTATTGAAGACCTTATCCCTGACGAAGAAGTTGTTATTACAATTTCACATCTGGGATATATAAAACGAACACCTTTATCAGAATACAAAATACAACACAGAGGTGGGAGAGGAGCTAAAGGTTCTTCAATAAGAGATAACGATTTTCTCGAATATCTTTTTATTGCTTCCACTCATAATTATTTATTGCTATTTACTGAAAAAGGAAAATGTTTTTGGCTTAAAGTTTTTGAAATACCTGAAGGTGCTAAAACTACTAAAGGCAGAGCAATACAAAACATTATTAATATCCCTCCCGATGATAAAATAAAGGCATTTATTAATGTTAATAATCTTAAAGATGAGGAATATTTGAATAACAACTTTATTATTCTTTGTACTGAAAAAGGTATTATTAAAAAAACATCATTAGAAGCATACTCAAGACCAAGACAAAATGGTATTAATGCTATTACTATTAGAGAAAACGATAATTTACTACAAGCTTGTCTAACTAATGGAAAAAATAAAATTTTATTAGGACTAAAATCAGGAAAAGCTATCAAATTTAATGAAGCAAAAGTTAGACCTATGGGAAGAAATGCTGCAGGTGTTAAAGGCATCACTCTGTCCAATGCTGATGACAGGGTTATTGGAATGGTTTGCGTTAAAGATAGCAGTTTTAATATTCTTGTAGTTTCAGAAAATGGTTATGGTAAACGCTCAAATATAGAAGATTACAGAGAAACAAATAGGGGAGGAAAGGGTGTTAAAACTATAAATATTACTGATAAAACAGGTAACCTTATTGCAATAAAAGCTGTTCAGAATAATGATGAATTAATGATAATTAATAAATCAGGATTAATAATTCGTCTTGCTGTTTCTGATTTAAGAGTTATGGGAAGAGCTACTCAGGGAGTTAAACTGATTAACTTAAAAGAGGATGATTCAATAGCTGCTGTAACAAAAGTAAATATTGAAAAAGATGATAAAATCGAAAATAACGATATTGATATTCAAGAAGTTAATAACGATGACAATAATTCTTTAGAACAATAATTAATAAAAAAATTAAAAATTATTATTGATAAATTACATTAATATTGAAAATATTTTTTTATTTTTGTCTTTTATACTTAGAAATCAAGATTTTATAAATTAAAAAAAGTAAAATGAAAAAAATCACATTTTTGTTATTATTAACAATGACAATTAGCATTGGAATAACCCAGGCACAAAAATCAAAAAGAACAAGCGCTTATAATTATTTAAGACACGGACGATTGGCTAAAGCAAAAGAAGCTATTGACCCGTGTATTACTCATCCTAAAACTATGAATGTTGCTAAAACATGGTTTTACAGAGGAAATATTTATTTAAAAATTGCTTTAAGTACTGATGAAAAATACAAAAATCTCGCTCCTGATGCATTATCAGTAGCATATCAAGCTTATAGAAAAGCTCTTGAGTTAGATACTAAAAGTGAATATAAACTTGATATTTTTAAAAATTTAGGTTTTATATCAGAACAATTTTATAATAAAGCAGTTGATAAATATAATAATAAAAAATATATTGAATCTGCTGAATTTTTTAAAAAATCAGTAGAAGTACGTCAAGTTTTTGGCACAGTTGACACATTATCAATATATAATGCTGCAATAAGCTACCAACTTGGAAATGATTTTACTAATGCAGAAGAATGTTTTAAAACATTATTAAAGTATAATTATAATAGCCCACAGGTATATAGTTCATTATCAGATATTTATATAAATAAAAAGGATACTGTTGCATCTCTGGATATTCTTAAAGCAGGAAGAGAAAAATATCCTTCTAACTTTAATTTAATTATTAAAGAAACAAATATTTATCTATCAAGCGGAGAAACAGAGAAAGCTCTTGACAATTTAAATTTGGCAATAAAAATGGACACTACTAATCCTACAATATATTTTGCTGTTGGTGCAAATTATGACCAAATTCTTAATGATACTTCAAAATCAACATCTTTTAGAAAAGAGGCTGCTTTTAAAGCTGAATCTTCTTATTTAAAAGCTATTGAGCTTGATCCTGATTATTTTGATGCAAACTACAATTTAGGTGCTCTTTATGTTAACAGAGCTGCTAAAATAATTGAAGAAGCTAATAAATTACCTTTGGGTGATCCAAATTATGATAAAGAAAAAGCTAAAGCTGATGAGTTATTAATTAAATCAACTCCTTATTTGGAAAAGGCACTGGAGCAAAAACCTGATGATATTAATACTTTAGTTTCTTTAAAAGAAATTTATACTCGTACAGGTAAATATGATAAATTAAAAGAAATAAATGCAAAAATAGCTGAGCTACAATAATATTATTAATAGGGAAGTAATAGTTTTTTGCTTCCCTATTATTATTAAATATGCCATTTAACATAATATTAATTATAGGACAAACATAATTATAAATTATTAGTCTTAAGTTTGTTTTATGATAAATTATTAAAATTTAAAAAACGACCATATTGAAAAATATATTACACTTACAATTAATAC
>JAGGUV010000120.1 GCA_021158345.1 Bacteroidales bacterium | reverse complement strand
TCAGGTAATGGAGCAAAATTTATCAATTTATCAGCAATTTTTACAACACCCTTTTCAAAATCAATACTAACTTCATCACCTGCATTGTAAGCATCAACAGCTTCAGGAAGAATAATTATAGGCAAGCCCTGGTTAACAGACGAACGATAAAAAATCCTGTTTACAGATTTAACAATAACAGCTTTAACGCCTGCATAAGATAATCCTACTGCAGGATGTTCTCTGGAACTACCACAACCAAAATTATCGCCTGCAATAATAATATCACCTTTTTTAACATTTTTTGAAAAATTCACATCAAAGCCTTCAAAAAGATGAGGAATAATAGCAGGAGCATCAGAGCTGAGCACATTATATGTTAAATTACCTGCAAACATCTGGTCAGTGTTAAGGTCATCTACATCAGCATAATTCCAAACTCCATTAATACGTCTGTTATCATTTTCATCAATCTCAACAGTAGAAGTCTGCTCTCTTGTATATGGGAAGACATCATTAAATTCTCCGCCACGCGGGTCAGTAATTTCACCTTTGATAGCAGAATAAGCCACACAAGCAGGAGACGCTAAATAAATACTGGCATTTTTATTTCCCATACGACCGAGGAAATTTCTGTTAGCAGTAGAAATAACATTAAAACCGTCAGCAGGGATACCCTGACCGGTACCGAGACAAGGACCGCATGAAGCGCCGAGAATATTTGCCCCTGCTTTTAATAATTTTGTAATTATTCCTTCTTCTATAGCTTGCATATAGATTTCTTTTGAGGCAGGTGCTATCAGCAACTGAAAGCCGTCAGCAACTTTTTTACCATCTAAAATCTCAGCAGCAATTCTTAAATCTTCTAATCGTCCGTTAGTACAAGTGCCAACTAAAGCCTCTTGAATTTTAGTCCCCTGAACTTCTGAAACAGCTTTAACATTATCAACATGATGAGGAGCAGCTACCAAAGGAAAAATCTCTTGTAAATTTATATCAATTTCTTTAGCATATTTTGCATCTTCGTCAGCCCAAACACCTTTAATTTCATCTTTACCATAAAAATCAGCAAGTATTTCGTCAGGAGGGAAAACGGCATTTTTAGCACCCATTTCCGAAGCTAAATTAGCCAAAGTCATTCTCTGTGCAATGCTTAAAGTTTTCACTCCTTCACCGTGATATTCTATCGACATATAATTAGCACCCGAAGAGCTTATCATGCCAATTATCCAAAGAGAAATATCTTTAGCATAAACACCTTTATTTAATTTTCCTTTAAGAGTAATTTTAAGAGTCTCAGGAACGCGGAACCAGGTTTCGCCTCTTTTCCATAATCCTGCAGATTCGGTTCTGTCGATACCTGCAGAAAGAGCATTAAAAGCTCCTGCAGTACAAGTATGACTGTCGCTGCCTACTATTATCATTCCAGGTTTAGCATGATACGACATTAATTGATGGCATATTCCATTACCTGCATCATAAAATTTTTCAACACCCTGTGTTTTTGCAAAATCTCTTATATTTTGATATTGTGTAGCCAGCTTTGCATTTGTTGGTGGTGCATTATGATCGAGAACAATCAATAACTGATTATTATCGAAAACTTTTTTGCCTCCCATTTTCTCGAAAGTCTTAGCTATACTTGCTGTATTATCGTGTGTTAGAATTATATCCGGTTTTTTAAAAACTATACTCCCTGCATCTGCTCCAAGGATTTTTTCTACAAATGTTTTTCCTGGCATATCTTTTAATTTTTTTAAATTTTTATTCAAAATTAAAAAATAAAACCTTCATTTGATAAATATTTTTCAAAAAATTTTATCAAAAAAATAATAAAGTATCAAAACATAAGCAAAAAAAAAAATCTTTGAACGCAATAAAAACATTCAAAGATTTTTTAAAATATTAATTAAATGAAATATTATAAGTGAATACATTCATTTTCAGCCTGAGCAGCAGCTTCCATAACAGCCTCCGACATAGTAGGATGTGGATGAATAGCATCAATAATATCTTTTGACTTAGCTTTTAACTTTTTTGCTAATACCAGTTCTGCAATTATTTCAGTAACATTATCGCCAATAAGATGAGCACCTAATAATAAATCATCTTTTTTATTAAAAATAAGTTTAACAAATCCGTCTCTGTTACCTGATGAAGTAGCTTTACCTGAAGCAGTAAAAGGGAATTTACCTATCTTAATATCAAAGCCAGCTTCAATAGCAGCTTTTTCAGTATAGCCAACTGATGCTATTTCAGGATTAGTGTAAGTACATCCAGGAATATTTTTATAATCAATAGTTTTAGGATTAAGACCTGCAATTTTTTCAACACAAACAATACCTTCGTGAGAGGCTACGTGCGCCAAAGCAGGACCCGGAATCACATCTCCTATGGCATAATAACCGTCAATATTAGTTTTATAATAATTGTCAACAAGAATTCTGTTTCTTCCGGTTTTTATACCAACATCTTCTAATCCAATATTTTCTACATTTGAAGTAATTCCAATTGCTGACAAAACAACATCAGTTTCAAAAGTTTCAATACCTTTTTTAGTTTTAACAGTAGATACGCATTTGCCTGTACTTGTGTCAACAGATTCTACTGTTGAATTTGTCAGGACTTTTATTTTTGATTTTTTAAATGAACGAAGTAATTGTTTTGAGACATCTTCATCTTCTACAGGGACAATATTAGGCAGGAATTCCACCAAAGTTATTTCACAGCCCATAGAATGATAAAAATATGCAAGTTCAGAGCCTATTGCACCTGAACCAACCACAAGCATTGATTCAGGAAGATATGGCATTGTTAAAGCTTGTCTGTATCCAAGAATAAATTTCCCGTCTTGTTTTAAATTTGGTAATTCTCTTGATCTGGCACCTGTGGCAATAATAATATTTTTGGCTTGATACTCTTTAATATTATTTTCATTGTCAATAACTTCGACAATTTTACCGGGTTTAACTTTTCCAAAACCTTTTATCTGTTCAATATTATTTTTCTTTAAAAGATATTGCACTCCCCTACTCATTGTGTCAGCAATATTTCTGCTACGGCTAACAATATTCTTAAAATCGAAATCAATATCTTCAATATCATTTAATCCGTAATTTGAAGCATGAGAAATATAATTATATACCTGCGAGCTTTTTAATAATGCTTTTGTAGGTATGCAACCCCAGTTGAGGCAAATGCCACCAAATTCTGCTTTTTCAACGATAGCAGTTTTTAAACCTAATTGCGAAGCTCTGATAGCTGCTACGTATCCGCCTGGACCACTTCCTATTATTATTATATCGTAATTCATCTCTTTATTTTTTTATAATTTTTTACAAAAATAATTAATTTATTAATTTTTTTTAAAAAAAACTTGGAGGTAATAAAATAATGTGTACTTTTGGAACGTTTTAGTAAAACAGTCGAAAAGTATAATAGTCGAATGTTCTAAATTAAAAAAATTATTATAAATATTAATAGATGAAAACAAAAGATGACATAAGGGAAACCCTTATAAATGTAGCAGGTAATATCTTCAGCAAATTTGGTTTTAAAAAAACCACTATGGATGAGATTGCTGATGCTGCGAGAAAAGGGAAAAGTTCAATTTATTACTATTTTAGCAGTAAAGAAGAAATTTTTGGAGCCGTTGTCGAAAAAGAAGCAACAATTCTTGAGAAAAAAATATTAAATGATATTAATACGACAGATGATCCCAAAGAAAAAATAAGGAAATACATTCTTGCAAGAATGAATGGTATTAAAAATTTAGGGAATTTCTATAATGCTTTAAAAAACGATTATTTAAGCTCTTTTGAATCAATTGAAAAATTAAGAATCAAATACGACAAGGAAGAGCACAACCTTATTAAAAAGATACTTCAAGAAGGTATAGAAAAAAATATTTTTTATATAAAAAATACCGATAAAACTGCAAAGGCTATTGTAACAACTATGAAAGGATTAGAAATACCTCTTATTGTAAAAGATAATAAATATAAAATTGAAGACCGTTTAGACGATTTCTTAGATATACTTTATTATGGAATATGTAAACATTAATTAACAATTAAAAATTTTGAATAAAATGAAATTTAAAACATTAATTCTTTTATTACTCTTTTCAAACATATTGTTTGCACAAGAGAATATGAGTCTTGAGGAATGCCGAAAAATGGCATTAGAACACAATCAGAAAATACAGATTGCTACGGAGGGTAAAGGTGCTGCAACAGAGTTAAAAAAAGCAGTTAAAACTCAATTTCTACCAAATATAAGTTTTAATGGTGCTTATACACGTGTGAACAAAAAATTTTCTTTGCTTGAAAACGATATGTTTCTGCCTGTTATCCCGGCAGGAGCTATTTCTGACGGCAAAATAAACGGTGCTGCTTTAACCCCGCCAACAGCAGAACAGCCAAATCCTTATTTCGACCAGGCTTTGTTTGCTTCTACTTTCGCTATTAATCCAAATACAGGAGCGCCTATTCTAGATGAAGACGGAAATCCTGTTTTCCAAAGCTACACTTATTTGCCTGCTGATAAAGCAAAAATAGGATCTAAAAATATTTTTCTTATGAATATTGGATTAACTCAACCTATTTATACAGGAGGAAAAATTAAGGAAACTTATAAAATTTCAAAATACACTGAAAACCTTGCTGATGAAAATAAAAAAATTAAAATTTCTGATATTATTTATAAAACTGACGAAGCGTATTGGAGGGTTATCTCTGTTAAAGAAAAAGTTAAACTAGCCGAAAAATACAAACAAATGCTTGTGGATCTTTTAAAAGATTTAGAAAATTATTATAATGAAGGTATAATAACTAACAACGATTTACTAAAAGCAAAAGTAAAACTTAATGAAGTAAATCTTAAACTGTTACAAGCAAAAAATGGTCTTAGTCTTTCAAAAATGGCTCTTTGCCAGATTATTGGTTTACCTCTTGATTCTGATATTACTTTAACGGATTCTCTTTCGGGAGTTTATAAAATTAATATTGATAAAGATTATAAAAACATTGCTTTAAACAACAGAGCAGAAATCAAATTATTAGAAAACACAATAAATATTTCTGAATCAGGTGTAAACATTATGAAATCAAGATATTTACCTAACATAGGCTTTACAGCAAATTATATGTTTTCTAATCCAAATCCTTATAATGGATTTTCCGAAGATTTTGGCAGCGATTGGAATATGGGCATAGTTTGTAATATTCCTATCTACCACTGGGGTGATAAAAAACATACTTTAAAAGCTGCAAAACATAATAAAAAAATTAATGAGCTAAAACTTGATGAAGCTAAAGAATTAATTTCTCTTCAAGTAAAACAAGCTGTTTTTAAAAGTAATGAGTCAATTATAAAAGTACAAATGACTGAATTATCATTAGCTCAGGCTGAAGAAAATCTTAAAGACACTAAAAATAAATTTAATGAAGGCATTTTAAAAACTTTCGATTTGCTTGATGCACAAGCGATGTGGCAAAATGCTTATTCAAATTACATTGATGCTTTAACTGAAAATAAACTTAATAAAACAAATTTACTTAAAGTAACAGGACAATTGTAATTTTAGATTTCTGATTTTAGATTTGAGATTAAAAAGTAATGAATTGAAACAAATAATTAAGCAAATAAAAAACATAAACAGATGAAACGAAATATAATTTTAGCAGTTGTATTATTATTTGGTATGATAAGCTGCACAGATAAAAAGGAAGAAAAACAAAATGAAGCTCAAAAAATAATTGTAAAAACAATTAAAATCTCGGAAGAGAGCTATACACCTGAATTAAATTATCAGGGCACTGCTTTTGCTATAAAAGAAGCAAACCTCGGAGCTTCAATTCCGGGAAGAGTAGAAAAGATTTACTTTAACGAAGGCGATAATGTGAAAAAAGGTGATCTGTTAGTTTCTCTTTCAGGCGAAATGCTTTCTCAAGCTGTAATTGAAAATAATGCTATTAAAAAAGATTTCGACCGTGTTACACGGCTAAAAGAAAAAGGAAGTATCAGTCAACAAGACTTTGATCACGTAAAAGCAAAATACGACGCTTCTATTGAAAAAACTAATATGCTCAGAAAAAGTGCTGAAATAAGAGCTCCTTTTGATGGTACAATTATTAAATATCTTGTTAAAGAAGGCGAAAACTTTTTATTCTCACCTAACCTTTCACCGGGTTATTCTATGACTTCAGGAATTGTAAGTTTAATGAACTTAAAAACTTTAAAAGTTAAAATTGATGTAAACGAAAAAGAAATTTCTAAAATTAATAAAGGCCAAAAAGCTGATGTTGTTTTTGATGCTTATCCCAACAAAATTTACAAAGGCGTTGTTGCAAACATTGCACCTACACTATCAACAATGACCAGAACAGCATGTGTTGAAATTAAAATTGATAATTCCGACTTAATTATTAAGCCCGGGATGTATGCTAATGTATCAATAAAATTACCTGAAGAAAAAGCTATTTTTGTTCCTATTAGTGCTATTTACAGACAAGCCGGAACCGGAGAAGATTATATTTTTACTGTTACAAATAATATTGTTCATAAGAACCCCGTAAACCGCATAACTACAATTAAAGACAAAGTTGCAGTCAACGGATTAAAAATTAACCAAGAAATTGTTACACTTGGTAAAAACAAAATTCATGAAGGGAGTAAAGTAATAATTAAAAATTAAATATTTGTGATAAAAAAAGTATTTAAATAATTAAAAATATATAAAAATGAAATTACCTGAATTATCTGTAAAAAGACCCGTTGCAACAGCAATGTTATTTGTAGCAGTATTATTGTTTGGACTGGTGTCATTACACAAATTACCTATTGACATAATGCCCAAGATGGAGCTGCCAACAATTACAGTTATAACTGTATATCCCGGAGCTTCTTCCGAAGAGGTTGAACAACAAGTTTCAAAACCACTTGAAGCAATTCTGTCGGGAACAGAAAATTTAAAAGAAATTAAATCATCATCAAAAGAGAATGTTTCATTTATTTCGTTACAATTTAACTGGGGAACAGATATAAATGAAGCAACAAATAATGCCCGCGACCTTATTGAATTAGTAAAAAGACATTTGCCTGCAGATGCTCAATCTCCTGTAATATTTAAGATTAACTCATCAATGATGCCAGTTTTAGTTTACGGTATTACTGCTGAAGAAAACTACACGGGAATTGAAAAAATTATTGAAGACAAAATTGCAAGCCCTATAAGAAAAGTTGAAGGCGTTGGTACAGTAATTTATGTTGGTCAACCCACTCGTGAGATTAAGGTAAATGTTAATCCGAATAAGCTACAAGCTTATAATATGTCAATAAGCCAAATATCAACAATCTTACAAGCTGAAAACATAACAATTCCGGGTGGAAATATAAAAGTTGGTAAAAATGATTTTGCTGTTCGTGTACCCGGTGAATTTACTAATATTAATGATATAAGAAACATTGTATTAATAAACTTTAACGGTAAAGTTATTAAACTTAAAGATGTTGCTGATGTTAAAGACTCTTTTAAAGAAAAAGATGAATTTGCTCGAACAAAAAACGGTCTCGGTGTAGCTTTTATAGTACAAAAACAATCGGGTGCTAACACTCTTGATGTTATTAAAGCTACAAGAAAAAAAATGGCTGAAATAAAAAAACAACTCCCAAAAGATATAAAGATTTCTGAAATAATAAATACTGATGAAGTAATTACACAATCTATTGGCAGCTTATCGTCAAGTATTTGGTGGGCTTTGCTTTTTGTCAGTATTGTAGTATTTGCATTTTTAAGAGAATGGAAATCAAGTTTAATTATTTTCTTAACAATACCATTTTCTCTTATCACAGCCTTTATTGCGATGTATTTAGCAGGTTATACAATAAATATCTTCTCACTAATGTCCTTGGTAATAGCAATTGGTATGGTAGTTGATAATGCAATTGTTGTTTTAGAAAACATAACACAACACATTGAAAAAGGCTCAAAACCTAAAATGGCTGCTATCTTTGGGACAAGCGAAATGGGAATGGCTATTTCAGCATCAACTCTAACAACATTAATGGTTTTTATTCCCATGGTTTTTATGGGTGGCATTGTTGGTATAATGTTTAAACAACTTGCAATATTAACCTCAGTAACAATGCTGGCATCATTATTTACTGCATTAACACTTACGCCTATGGTTTCATCTAAATTATTAAAACCAAAAGGTAAACAAAAAAAGAAACACGGCAAATTATACGAAGCAGCTGAAAAAGTATTCAGAGCTGTTGAAACACAATATAAAAAAGTATTAAACTGGGCAATTCTTCATAAAACTATCACCATATCAACTGCAGTTTTATTATTTGCTTTTTCACTTTATGTTGGAAAACATATTGGTACTGACTACATACCTGACTTTGATGCAGGCGACCTCGCAATTGTTTTTGAAACACCGGTAGGGACAAGTGCCAAAGAAACTGACAAAGTAGCTCAGAAAATTATAAAAATAATTAATGAAAATGTACCTGAAAAAGTTCCGGGAACATTAGCATCAGTATCAGGGCAAACCGAAGACGGTTCGTTAACAACAGTAGGCTTTTCTGAAGGAAAAAATGTTGGGAGTGTGCTTTGTCACTTAACATTACCTAATAAACGAAAAAGAACAGCCAAAGAAATTGGTGAGGCTGTAAGAAAAAAAGTAGCAAAAATTCCTGAAATTGAAAAATTCCATATTAGTGCAGGAAGTGTATTATCGGATGCACTTCTCGGTAATAAAAAACCTATTGAAGTAAATATTTCAGGGAACGACTTTGAAGAACTTAACAGCGTTGCTACTCAAATTAAAAATAAATTTGAAGAAACTCCGTGTCTTAACAATATATCAACAACAATTGATAAAGGCAAATTAGAAATCCAAATATTAATTGACAAACAAAAAGCATCGAGTATGGCTCTAAACACTGCAATGATAGCAATGCAAGTACGCCAAAGCATTTACGGTGCTAATGCAGGTAAATATAAAGAAAAAGGCAACAAATATAAAATTGTTGTGCGTTACGACGCAAAACACAGAAATAAAATTGAAGGTATAAAAAACATAACTGTTACAAATCTAAGAGGCGAGCAAATACCTCTATCAGCATTTGCTTCAATTAAAGAAGGAACCGGTCCTCTTGAGATTAACAGAGAGTCTCAACAGCGTATTGTTTCTGTTCAAGCCGGTTTAAACAAAATCTCACTTGGAGAAGCTACAGCAAAAGTAAAAGATATCCTCTCTACTATTGATATTCCGTCAGACGTTGATGTTAATATTGGTGGTCAAGTTACATCACAAAAAGAGTCTTTTAGTGATTTATATTTAATTTTAATACTAGGTATATTATTAGTTTACATGGTTATGGCAGCTCAATTCGAATCTTTTCTCGATCCATTCATTATTATGTTTGCGGTTCCTTTTGCACTTATAGGTGTTATCTGGGCATTTAAAGTTACTGGGACGACTTTAAGCATCACAACATTTATCGGTATCATTATGTTAATTGGTATTGTTGTTAACAACGCAATTGTTCTTGTTGATTATACCAACCTACTACGTAAGCGTGGTTATAAACTTATGAATGCTGTGTTAGAAGCAGGAAAATCAAGAATGAGACCTGTTTTAATGACATCACTTACTACGATGTTAGGAATGCTGCCAATGGCAATGAGTAACGGCATGGGAAAAGAAATGTTTGCACCTCTAGGCATAACAATGATTGGAGGGTTACTCGTTTCAACTCTTATTACATTATTGTTAGTTCCTACTATCTATACATCATTTCACCATAAAGCTGTTATTAATGAAAACAAGGAACAACTTAATATTAAAGATATATAATTAAAAAACTGAATAAATTAAAAAACACATATAAAATGAAAATGATATATTGCACATGCAACATAAGTGTTTTAGAAGCACTTCTTAAAAAACTTGAAGCGATTAATGTTAAAGATTATCAGGTGGTTGACCATGTTATTGCAAAAAGTGTTAAAGGAGACCCTCGTTTTGACACCCCTGTCTGGCCTGGTTATAATGCATCAGTATTTTTACAATTTCACGACGAAGAAAAGGCAAAAACAGTTATACAAGAACTTCGCACCTTTAATAAAAATGCTCTAAACGATACTGAACTGATAACTTGTTGCAGTTGGAACATTGACGATTATTTTTACGATTAAAATAAAATAATTGAAAAATTTTACAATCATTTGTAATACTATAAAATAAATTAAACGGCAAATCTCTTTAACCATTTTAAAATAATTAAAGAAATTTGTCGTTTTTTTATTGTATTTTTCATTAACATTTTATAATTTTGATAAAAAATACAAAAAGGAGGTTCAAATGAAAAAAAATATTATTTTACTAGTATTAATATCAATTATTCCTTTCTCATCTTGTAAAAAAGAAAAAAAAATTGATTTTGCAAAAGAAAAAGCCAAAATTGAAACTGTTTTAGAGCAATATAATCTTGCAAATGAAAATCAGGACTTCGAATTAATAAAAAGCATTTGGGCTAATGATGAAAGTATTGTTTGTATTGGTACTGATACTTACGAAAAATTAGTGGGTTGGAAACAAATTAAACCCGTTATACAATCACAATATAAATCATTTAAAGAAACTTATATTTCAGTAAACGATCAAATTATTAACATTAATAAAACAGGAAACACAGCCTGGTTTTCTGAAATTTTAGAGTATAATTTTATTTATAAAGGTGTGCACAAATCTTTTGAAGGAATTAGATATACAGGTGTATTAACAAAAACTAATGATAAATGGCTATTAGTTCAAACACATATGTCTATACCTAAAAAATCTTCTCTCGAAGAAAATTAATTTTTCTTAAAAATATTATTATAAAATGTCCCAATTTTAAAATTATGTTTCAAAATTGGGACATTTTTCGTCTCTACTACTTCCCTTTATCGTTAAATTTCAACAACTTAGAGTTTTGGCAATAAAATTGTAATTGAATTAGTAATAAAAAAACTAATTAAAATGCCATGAATTCAAATTGTGAAAATATTAAAGAAAACCTTGAAACAAAAAACAAGACAATTTTAATTGTAGATGACATTAAAATTAATTATTTATTGATTAAGGTTATGTTAAAAAAATTAAATGTTTCATTAAAATGGGTTGATAATGGTCTTAAAGCAGTTGAGGAATGTAAGAAAAACAAAAATATTATTCTTGTGTTAATGGATTACCGTATGCCTGTTATGAATGGGTATGAAGCAGCACTGCAAATAAAAAAAAGAAGAAAAGATTTGCCAATAATATCTCAATCTGCAAATCTATTAAAAGAAACAAACCCCCAAATAGATATAAATATTTATGATGGTTTTATTAAAAAGCCAATAATACAAGAAAAACTTTTATCTATAATTACGAAATATATTAATTAATGTTTATAAAAATATATCATTAAACCCTATTTCTGCAAACTATATATCCTTCAAATCCAACAGTATTCCATTGTTCGAAATACCCTATTACACATCTCTTTATGACAAGTGCTGTACTAACATTGACGCACAAGCTACAAAGTAATTTGCGAAATTAAGATTAAAGCAAAAAAAATTGATAAAAAAATTTTCAAAAAGTTTGCAATTAATTATGGAATAACTATCTTTGCAGCCCTCAAATGAAATTATCAGGAGAGGTGGGAGAGTGGCTTAATCCAGCAGTTTGCTAAACTGCCGTACCTATTACTGGTACCGGGGGTTCGAATCCCCCCCTCTCCGCAGAAAAAGACATATTCGGGGTATAGCGTAGTCCGGTTAGCGCACCTGCTTTGGGAGCAGGGGGTCGCAGGTTCAAATCCTGCTACCCCGACTAAAACAACACTTGCATTTTTTGTAAGTGTTTTTTTTATGACAATTTCTATTATTTATGATTAGCGCATCCCGATGGGTATCGGCAGAGTCG
>JAGGUV010000152.1 GCA_021158345.1 Bacteroidales bacterium | reverse complement strand
TTTAACAATAAGTCTTTCTTTAAAAGGTAAGAAAGTCATAAAATCGGCATGATGAACAATGTAAGCCTCAGTAGATCGTTTTACCATATTTCCTTCCCCTGCGTGAGTAGCAATAATATGACATACTTCGGGAGGTACTCCACATTCTTCAGCAATGGAAACACCTGAGAATGGGTGGCGTAGATATTTACCATAATTTCCCTGAATAGCTTTTCCGTTTTCGTCTTTAACATATTCTAATAATTTACCAACATCGCATAAAATAGCACCTGCAATTAAAACATCCATATCAACAGGGAGTTCATCTTTAAAAAACTCATTCATTTTTTCACCGCTTTGTTTAGCAACATGCACAACACATCTTTTATGAGCCATAAAACTGACTTTAAGATCAGGACCACATAAAAGAGTGAAAGGAATATTTTGAAGGTCATCAACAGAAAGAACGCTTCTTTCTAAAGCCAATTGCCAAGTATTAGCAACTTTTTCTCTTAAGGATACATCTTTTATCCAGTCTAATTCAGGCCATAATTTTTTTACATTTTCATTCATAAGTTTAAAATTTTAACAGATAAAAAAATAGAACTAAAAAAAAATGGCTAAATGAAAAAACATCTAACCATTTATAATCAAAATCACCAACTATAATTTTGCAATAATAGCGTCAGTCATTTGTTCAGTAGTAGCAGCACCTTTTTCAATAACATCAGGGCTACCGTGCATTTTCATCATATCATAAGTTTTCACTTTTCCTTCTTCAATAACTTCTGCGATAGCATTACGAATTCTTTTTGCCATTTCAACTTCTCCAATATGATCTAGCATCATACAGGCAGAAGCAATCATAGCAATAGGGTTAACAATAGAAACAGGGTAGTCGGCATACTTAGGAGCAGAACCATGAGTAGGTTCAAAAACTGCAACTTCATCGCCAATATTAGCACTGCAAGCGAAACCAAGACCACCAATTAATCCTGCAAAGCCATCAGAGATAATATCTCCAAACAAATTACCTGCAACCAATACGCCGTAATCTTCAGGATTTTTTGTCAGCCACATCATCTGAGCATCAATATTAGTATTTTTCAGGCGAATTTCAGGATAATCCTCAGCTTGCATTTTTTTAGCCATTTTAAACATCATACCTGAAGTTTCACGAAGGACATTAGGTTTCTCACATAAAGTAACTGATTCATAACCAAATTTCCGAGCATATTCAAAAGCAGCTCTTAAAATTTTCTCAGTAGCTTTTTTTGTAAATATTCTTGTAGAAATAGACAGTTCATCACGAGGAACATCAGCAAAATTTTTCTGAAATTTAACATGTGTCATTAAGCCTTTATAAACCTCATCGTTAGGATTAGTCCACTCAACGCCACCATATAAACCTTCTGTATTTTGACGAAAAATAACAACGTCAATATTAGGTTCATCAATAGTACCGTCAGCATTTCTTCTGACAAAATTCAATAAATTGCCTTTATAAGTTTTACAAGGTCTCACACAAGTGTCTAATTTAAAATGCTGACGCATAGACACGATAGGGCTGAAATATACCAAGCCCTTACCCTGTAATTCAGGTGCCAGTTCAGCAGCTGCATCATCTTTTGGTTTAGAAGTAATAGCCCCAAATAAAGCAATTTTATATTTTTCAAGTAATTTTATTGTTCTATCAGGCAAAGGATTACCTTCTGTGCACCAATATTTCCAGCCTATGTCACCATGAACATAATCGGCTTTAAAACCTGCGGCATCTAAAACTCTTATTGCTTGTTCTAAAACTATTTCACCTATTCCGTCTCCCGGTAATTTTAATATTGTTCTTTTTTCCATAATATTTTTTTTTATAAATTTCTTAAGTTTTCAAAGATATAATCTTAACAAAAATAAACAATTTTTTATTTAAAAAAATTCTATCTGCTATCAATTAACAAATAATCTTTCGACTAAATAAGATGTTTTTCGTAATTTTGCAAAAAACAAAAAAATATAATTATTTGAAACAATACATTAATCAACCGGTATTTTCAATAATTTCAGAAGCAGCAGAAGAGCTTAAGATTGAAGCATTGGTAATTGGAGGATATGTCAGAGATATTTTTATGGACAGAGATTCTTCTGATATTGATATCGTTGCATTAGGAAATGGTATTGAGTTAGCGGAAAAAGTTGCAGAAAAAATAAATACAGACGTTAAAGTTTTTAAAAACTTTGGCACTGCCATGATACATTATCATGGAGAAAAAAATTGGGTATTAGAATTTGTAGGAGCAAGAAAAGAATCGTATAGGATTGATTCACGCAAGCCTATAATTGAAAATGGCAGTCTTGATGATGATCGTAACAGAAGAGATTTCACTATCAACACCATGGCGATAAGTTTAAATAAAAAAGATTTCGGCAAACTTATCGATCCTTTTAACGGAATAAATGATATTAAAAACAAACTTATAAAAACACCTTTAAATCCTGAAATTACTTTTAGTGATGACCCATTAAGGATGATGCGTGCTATCCGTTTTGCTACACAATTGAATTTTAATATTGATGAAACAACTTTTGATGCTATAATAAAAAACAAGGACAGAATAAAAATTGTTTCTAAAGAAAGAATAACTGATGAGCTAAATAAAATTATTTTATCTCCAAAGCCATCCATAGGATTCAATTTATTAGATAAATCAGGACTTTTAAAGATCATTTTTCCTCAATTTACTGCATTAAAAGGCGTTGAAATAATTAATGGCAAGGGACATAAAGACAATTATTTTCACACATTAGAAGTATTAGATAAAATAGCTCTACAATCAAATAATTTATGGTTAAGATGGGCAGCTATTTTACATGATATTGCAAAACCTGAAACAAAAAAATTTATTGAAAATACAGGCTGGACATTTTATGCACACGAATTTAAAGGTGCTAAAATGGTTCCAATTATTTTTAAGCATTTTAAATTGCCATTAAACGAAAAAATGAAATATGTACAAAAGCTTGTATTATTACATTTACGGCCCCAGGCACTGGTAGAAGACGGTGTTACTGATTCGGCAATCAGACGTTTATTATTTGAAGCAGACAATGACATTGATGATTTAATGATGCTATGCAAAGCTGACATTACCTCTAAAAATTTAAATAAAGTTAAAAAATACATAAAAAACTTTGAACACGTTGAAAATAAACTAAAAGAAGTAGAAGAAAAAGATAAAATCAGAAACTGGCAGCCTCCAATCTCAGGAGACATAATTATTAAAACTTTTAATATTAAACCCGGACCTAAAGTGGGAATAATTAAAAAAGCTATCAGAGAAGCTATCCTTGACGGGAAAATTCAAAATAATTATGAGCAGGCATTTAAATTTATGTTATTAAAAGGTAAAGAATTAGGTCTTGAGCTTAAGGAGTCTTCCATATAATTTACAATTATTAATCAATTATCTTTTTTTTATAAATAAAAATGTATATTTGTGAGTATAAATTTTAAACTTATAAAACGTGTATAACTTTTTTTAACCCTTAAAACAAAATAAATTAAAAAGATGAAACTTTATAAATTTAAAATCACATTTGAAAAACAGCCTAATTTTTTACGTGAGATACTTATAAAACCGTCTCAGACATTTAAAGATTTTCACTTAATAATAAAAAAATGTGTTGGACTAAAAAGTAATGAATTAGCTTCATTTTATATTTGCAATAAAGATTATAAAAAAATTAACGAAATCACTCTTATTGATATGTCTGAAAAAAATAGTCAGAAATTGATAATGAAAAACTGCACTATTAAAAATTTTGTAAATAAAACTGACAAATATTTTATTTATGAGTATGACTTCCTGCATTTACAAACTTTTAAAATAGAATTTATTGGTATTGAAGAATCTGAAAAAGGACAAAAATATCCAAAGTGTATTACTTCAAAAGAAAAATTGCAATTTAATAAAACACATGAAAATTTTAACATTTCTGATGTAGATAAAGAAGCTTTGCTTAAAGACTTTGACGAGATATTAAAAAACAGTTATTATTCAGATTTAGATGAATAAAATATTAATAATAAACTTTTTAAACCAAAAAGTTTGAACTCTTCAAAAAAATCATTAATAGTTATCTTAGGACCAACAGCTATTGGCAAAACTAAGTTAAGTATTGAATTGGCAAAAAAATTCAATACTGAAATAATTTCAGCAGATTCCAGACAATTTTACAAAGAGATGAATATTGGTACTGCAAAGCCTTCAAAAGAAGAGCTTGAATCTGCAAAACATCATTTTATCGGAAATCTTTCAGTATCTGACAATTACAATGTTTCGATGTTTGAACAACAAGCTTTATTATGCCTCAACAAAATATTTCATAAAAATAGATATGCAATAATGGTTGGCGGCTCGGGACTTTATATTAATGCTCTTTGTCATGGTATTGATGAACTTCCTGACCCTGATGAATCATTACGTGAACAATTAAAGAACTTATACAAAACAAAAGGCATAGAAGCTTTAAAAACTAAATTACAAAAGTTAGACCCTGAATATTATGCTATTGTTGATAAAGCAAATCCTAAACGTTTGATGCGGGGAATAGAGGTATGTATTACCAGCGGCAAAAAATATTCGTCATTGAGAAGTCAAGGTTATAAAAATCGATATTTCAATATTATCAAAATCGGTCTTACAATTAAAAGAGAAAAACTCTTTAAAAAAATTAACAAAAGAGTTGATATTATGATAGATAGTGGTTTGTTAGATGAAGCAAAAAATTTATATCATTATAAAAATCTAAATGCCTTAAATACAGTTGGGTATAAAGAATTATTTGAATATTTTGATAAAAAAATAAGTCTCGAAAGAGCTATTGAAAATATTAAAACCAATACAAGGCGTTATGCAAAACGCCAGATGACTTGGTTTAAAAAAGATAAAGACATAAAATGGTTTAATCCTGAAAACATACAGGAAATTATTGAATATATTAAGAATTTTTAAAAAATTAAATTTTAATTTTATCAAAATTCTGACCAAACACCCCCATAACCTTAGCAACAGAGATAAAGGCATTTTCATCAGTTTCTTTAATAATTTTCATTATTTTTTGTCTGTCACCTTTACGTGAAATAACTATTAAAACTTCAAAATCTTGTTTATTATACCATCCTTTACCGTGTAATGAAGTAATGCCTCTGCCAATTTCATGCCCAATGCGGTCAGCAATAAGCTCATGCTTTTTTGAGAATATCATAATCTGATACGATTGTCGTGAACCTGTTAATACTAAATCCAAGGAATATGAAAGCACTCCCATAACAACATAACCATAAACGATTTTTTCTAAGGAATGAAACAGGAAAAAAGAAGATGCAATAATTACAACATCAAAATACAAAATTATTCTGCCTGGACTAATATTTCTATATTTATTAATTATTAAAGCAATAATATCAGTACCACCAGAATTGCCTCCGTTAGCAATAGCAATGCCTATACCAACACCAGCCATTGCTCCTCCTATCAATGCTGACATAAACTGGTCGGAAACAACCGCTGTTGTAATAAATTTTTGTAGTATTGTTAAAAAAACTGATACTACAATAATACTGTAAATAGTTTTAATACCAAACTTTGCGCCTAATATTTTAATAGCCAATATTACGAGAAAGGCATTAATTACCAGCACACTATAACCCACAGGTATTCCTTTTGCAAAAAAGATAATAAGTCCTATGCCACTCACACCACCTCCAACAATTTTTGCAGGTATTAAAAATGCTGTTACTCCCAACGCATTAATAAATAGCCCTACTGCTATCATTAAATATGACCTGATTTCATTTGCGAGTTTATTGTTTTTCATTTTTTTTATTATTATTCAATTTATATTCGATGGATATTTTTTTGTCTGCCCTATGAAATTCAAATTGCTGAATATTTCATCTGAGGCATTTAATTGTTTAAAAATTATTTTTATGATATTCAATTAGTCCCTCAATAGGGGTTTTAATATTTTTTTTAATATTTACACCCCACTCTTCAGCAACTCCATCTAAAAAATCCCTAAAAAAATAACCTACAGAACCGAGACTACAAATCTGTACTTCTTTATACTTTGAATACCTGCTTACCTGATATTTAAAAAAATCGTTAAAATTTATTCTTATCAAATTATTTATAAAATCATCACCAATATTTTGATTACAAAAATAACTAAACTGGGACAAAAATTTATTAGGGTTTGGTTTATTATACAAATGGTCTAAAATTTCTTCCAAAGAATAATTATATTCTTTTTCAAAAATTTTAATAATATTTTCAGGCATTTCGTTTAGTAAATAAGCACGTAAAAGCAATTTTCCTAAATATGTGCCGCTACCATGATCTCCAAACATATAACCAACTGAAGGCACATTTTCAACAACTTTTTCACCATCATAATAACAAGAATTTGAGCCTGTCCCTAAAATACATGCTATACCCTCATAATTTCCACATAAAGCCCTGGCAGCTCCAAGTAAATCGTGAGCAACAAAAATTTCAGCATTTTTAAAAAACACCCTCAAAACATTTTCAATTATAATACATTTATTTTCAGTAGAACATCCTGAACCATAATAATATATCTTTTCAACATTAGCGGAAGACAATAAAGGTAATACACATTTTTTTATTTCATCTTCGAGATAAGACGATTCATAATAATACGGATTAAAGCCTTTTGTAGCTGTCTCCATAATTATTTTCTTTCCGTCAATTAAACACCAATCCGCTTTTGTGGAACCGGCATCAACAATTAAAATCATAATTATCTTATTAATTCAGCAAACTAATTATCAAAATATTTTATTATTAAATAATTTTTTGAGACAAAATTAATTTAATAATTCTTACATTTGTAAAAATACAAAAAAAAACAGGAAGATGAAAGCTATGATATTTGCAGCAGGTATTGGTTCAAGATTGCAACCTCTTACTCTTGAAAAACCTAAAGCTCTGATTGAAATAAATAAAACTCCTGTTTTAGAAATAGCCATCAAAAATCTTATCAAATTCGGGTTTGATGAGATAATTATTAATGTTCATCATTTTCCTGAACAGATAATTAATTTTCTTAAGGAAAAGAATAATTTTGGCATTAGAATAGAAATATCAAACGAAAAAAATATGCTTTTAAACACAGGAGGAGGATTAAAAAAAGCCTCCTGGTTTTTTAATGACTGTCAGAATTTTTTACTTTATAATGTTGATATTTTATCAGAAATAAATTTAAAAGATTTTTACGATTATCATATAAAAAATAATTCATTAGCAAGCCTGGCTGTGCAAAACAGAAATACTTCCCGTTATTTATTATTTGATGATGAGATGTATTTAAGAGGTTGGGAAAACAAAAAAACAAATGAAAAAATTTTAATATCTGAAAAAAGAGAAAATTTAAAACCATTTGCTTTCAACGGCATACACATGATAAATACAGGTATTTTTAATTTAATATCAGAACAAGGGTCTTTTTCAATTATCGACTTATATCTACGATTAGCTTCTAAAAACAAAATCAGAGCTTATGATATTGGCGACACTTTCTGGATGGATATTGGAAAAATTAATGATCTTAAAAAAGCAAAAAAAATCTTTAATACAACTAAAACAAAATAATGAAGGCATTTTTAAATAAAACAGCTGAATATCTTCTTGAAAAATACAAAGATAATATTAGTGATTTGTGTATTGTATTACCAAGTCGCAGGGCAGGAATTTTCCTGAAAAAATATTTTTCTACTCATATCAACAAAAATATCTGGCTGCCGCAAATATATTCCATTGACGACTTCATCAATAAATTATCTGACAATAAACCTATTAACAACACATTTTTATTATTTGAACTTTATCAGATTCATAAAAATATTGAAAAAAAACAAGCTCAGAGTTTTGATGATTTTATAAAATGGGGACAAATATTACTGCACGACTTTAACGAAACAGATCTTTATATGGCAGACCCAAAACAATTATTCTCATACATTGACGAAGCAAGAGCTATTTCATTATGGAATCCCGATAATAAGCCTTTAACTGATTTTGAAAAAAACTATCTTAAATTTTTTAATTCCTTAATAAAATATTACAAAAATTTTAGAACCGGGTTAATTGATAAAAATGCCACTTATCAAGGTTTAACATACAGATTACTTGCTGAAAATATTGAAGAAAGAACAGAAAACTTAGAATGGGAAAAAATAATTTTTACAGGTTTTAATGCCCTGACAAAATCCGAAGAAACAATAATAAAATATCTGATAAAAACTGATAAAGCAGAAATTCTATGGGATGCTGACAAATATTATTTAAACAACACTAATAGTTTAAACAATAAGAAAAACAAAGTAAAACATGAGGCGGGGACATTTTTAAGAAGATATTTTAACACTTGGGCAGCAAAAGATATTAATTGGATAGAAGATAATTTTAAAAACGAAAACAAAAATATTTCAGTAATTGGCATACCTAAAAATATAGGTCAGGCTAAAGTTGCAGGCAATATTATAGCTGAAAATAATATTAACATTGACAATCTTGCATTAGTGCTTGCTGATGAAAAATTGTTATTGCCTGTTTTAAACTCTTTACCTGAAAACATTAATTATTTTAATGTAACAATGGGATTACCTATTAATTACACCCCTGTTTTTAATCTTTACGATTTTATTTTCAACCTTCACGAAAATGCAATTAAATTCTCAAAAAATCTTAAAGAAGATAAATTAATCTTCCATCACGATGATATTTTAAAAATTTTTCAACATCCAAATATTATTAGTTTATTTTCAGGTGATAAATCTGATATTTCAAGTTTACATCAATTAACAAAAAAAATATATATCTCAAATAAAACATTTTTCAGCCTTACTGAAATTGATGATATACTGAAAGAAAGCACTGAAAACATTAGTGAAACATTCAATGCAATATTTATAAATATTAAACAAAATCCTGAGCTTATTTTCGAATGTCTTATAAAAATCACTGAAAAAGCAAGAGATAATATTATTGAAAAATATTCCGGTACAAATGAAAATGAATACTATAAAGTTGAATTGGAATATTTTTATAATTTTTCAATCATCATAAAACAGCTAAAAGATTTATTGAAAGAGTATAAAATTGAAATTAGCCTGCAATCAATAAGAAAAATTTTTAACCAAACAGTAAGAACTACAAACATACCTTTTTACGGAGAGCCATTAAAAGGCATACAAATTATGGGTATGCTCGAAACACGAACCCTTGATTTTGAAAATCTAATTTTACTTTCAGCTAACGAAGGTTTTATCCCATCATCGAAAAATCAAAATTCATTTATATATTATGATATAAGAAAAAAATTTGGCTTGCCTACTTATAAAGACAAAGAAGCTATTTATGCTTATCATTTTTACAGAATGATACAAAGAAGTAAAAATATATTTTTACTTTACAACACAGAAACAGATGGTATAAACAGTAGCGATAAAAGCAGATTTATTTCTCAACTGTTATATGAATTGCCAAAATATAATCCTAATACAAATTTTGATATAAAACTTTTAAACACTCCCACTTATAAAAACAAAAAGCCTGAAATAATTATAGAAAAAAATAAAAACATATATAAACTTTTATTGCAAAAAGCAAAAAAGGGATTTTCGCCGAGTTCATTAAATACATACATAAACTGCCCTTTACAATTTTATTTTCAAGAGATAGAAAAAATCAGGGAAGAAGAAAAAACCGAAAGTACTATCAAACCCAGCACATTCGGTACTGTTATCCACGAAGTTTTGCATAAATTATTTGAACCTTTTATTGACAAAGTTTTGACAATTGAAGATATCAAATCAATGCATTCTAACTATAAGAAAATTTTAAACAAAAGCTTTAAAGATAACTATAAAGATGGAAATATTAGTATTGGCAAAAACCTCTTAAGTGTTGAAGTGGCAAATAATTTCATTAAATCATTTTTAAATAAAGAAGCTGAATTGATAAATGAGATTCAAAAAAACGGACAAGACCTTGTCATTAAAAAGTTAGAAGAAAAATTTAAAAGTTTTATAATAATATTTTCAAATGATAAAAAAATTGATGTAAATATAAAGGGCTTTGTCGATAGAATTGATATTATAGGAAACACCATAAGAATAATAGATTATAAGACAGGAGCAATGAAACAAAAGGAATTAAGATTTAATGATAGAGATAGTCTGCTAAACGAAAGTAAATTTTCAAAAGCTTTTCAAATTCTGATGTATTTATATCTTTATTTAAAGACCACTAATCATGATAAAAATTTAAATATTGAATGCGGGATAATATCTTTATTAAAAATCAAATCAGGATTCATTAAGCTCACTCCTCCAAAAAACGAAAGCTCTGAAAATTTTTATGATATTTTTAATGATGTGTTAACAAAACTTCTCGAAGAAATTTTTGATGTTAATACTCCATTTATGCAAACAAAAAAAATTGAAAATTGCAATTATTGTATTTATAAAAACATTTGTAACAGATAGAAAATCAGCAAAATATTAAAATTTATTGTAAAGATTAAAAGTAACATCAAGCACCATTTTCACTCTAACAGCCTTACCCTTGTCAATTCCGGGCATCCATTTTATTAATTTCAGCACGCGGACAGCTTCTTCGTCGCAGCCTGCTCCAAGATGATTTAATATTACAATATTCGATATTCTGCCTGATGTCTCAACAATAAAAGAAATTTTAACTGTACCTGTGAGACCTTGCTGTTTGGCAGCTGGTGGATATTCAATCTTTTTTGCAATAAACTCATTAATAGATTGATTTTTATTTTTGAATACAGGTGTTGGAATAAATTCTACTTTTTTAAAACTATAAATTTTATTTGTTGTATCAACAGGTTTAAAAGGGTAAATTATTTTGTTATAACCTCGCCTCTTACATATTTTTCTATATTGCTTATAATTAAATTTAATTTCTATTGAATGGTCGTGAGAAATAGGTTTTCCCATAAATATAGCAGGTTTCCATAATATTTTCTTTAAAATTCTAAGAGCCTCTTTATCTACCTCGGGACTAACAGATTTTTTAATTTTATAAAGACTTGCCTTTCCCTTTGAATCAATAAAAAAGTTAATAATAACCTTATCATTAACTTTATCATTTAATGCTTTTTCAGGAAATTCAAGCTCACTAAGAATAAATTCCTTTAATTGTTTTTTTCCGCCATATGGCCGCGGCGGAAGATATTCCTGTGCCATTACAATATTGCTGACAATTAAAAATATTGAAAAAATATAAAATTTTAATTTTAACAACATAATTTTCCCCCTTTCTGTAAAAATACGAAATATTTTTTTTGATACATCATAAAAATTAAAATTTATTATTAATTTTTTTAAAAAACATCCTTATAGAATTTCCACAGTAAATTTAATGTCTATAAAATTAATTTTATTATTTAAAAAAATTACTTTTGCTAAAAAATATAATAATTAAAAAATCTAACACATGGATTGTTGCGATAAAAAACAAATAATTAAATTAATCAAAGCCAAAGTTGTACCAGCCTTAGGGTGTACAGAGCCAATAGCTGTTGCATTAGCAACTGCCAAGGCAAAAGAAACATTAAATTCGCATGCTGAACGAATAGAAATTTTTGTTAGCGACAATATATACAAAAATGGCATGGGAGTAATTGTTCCCGGCACTAATATTCCGGGCCTTGACATAGCAGCTGCTCTTGGAGCTATTGGCGGAAAATCAAACCTTAATCTTGAAGTACTTAAAAACATATCCAAGGATGATATCCTTAAAGCAAAAAAACTTATTAAAGACAAAAGAGTAATTGTTAAAACCAAACCAGTTGCTGAAAAACTTTACGTTGAAAGCATCTGCTACAATGAAAAAAATAAAGCAAGGGTTATTATTAAAAATAATCATGCTAATATCACCAATATTCAATATAACGAAAAAATAATTCTTGAAAAAGAAGACGAAAACATTGTAAATTCCAACAATAATAACAGTCCTGAATTAAGCGTAAAAAAAATATATGAGTTTGCAACACAAGTTCCTGTTAATGATGTAAAATTCATTTTAGAAGCAGCTGAAATGAACAAAAGAATATCAGAAGAAGGATTAAAAGGAGACTATGGCTTAAAAATAGGGAAAAAATTATCAAAAAATATTAAGAAAGGCTTATTATCCGACAGCATATTACTCTCGGCAATAATAAGAACCGCAGCAGCCACAGATGCAAGAATGGCAGGATATAAATTGCCTGTTATGAGTAATTCAGGCAGCGGCAACCAAGGTATTACCTCTACTATGCCTGTTATTGCTGTTGCAGAAAAACTAAATGTTGATGAAGAAAAATATATTCGTGCTTTAATACTTAGCAGCTTAATAACTATACATATTAAAAATTATCTTGGACCTTTATCAGCATTGTGTGGTTGTGTTGTTGCTGCAACAGGTTCAGCAGCAGGCATAACTTATCTTTTTGATGGAAATTACAACAATATTGTTATTGCTATTAAAAATATGATTGCTGATATTACAGGTATGATATGTGATGGAGCAAAACCGGGATGCGCTCTTAAAGTTGCCTCAGGAACATATTCTGCTTTTCAGGCTGCCATACTCGCCATTGAAGATATTGTACCGCCTGATAATAACGGTATTGTTGAAGAGGATGTTGAACAGACAATTAAAAACCTTGCCAATATTGGTGCTAAAGGAATGGAAAAAACCGACAAACTAATTTTGGATATTATGCTGAAAGCTAACAGTAATAAAAATTAATATTTTAAAATTGTCAATTTAATAAGAAAGCCCTTTAAATTTTTAAAATTTGAAGGGCTTTTTTATTTTTTGTGATCCAAGCAGGATTCGAACCTGCGACCCACAGCTTAGAAGGCTGTTGCTCTATCCAACTGAGCTATTGGACCAGCTCATTTTGAGTTTGCAAATTTATTAATAAATTATAAAGTAGCAAGCTTTAGTTTAATATTTTTTTTAATTTTATTTTAAATGGTATTCGTGATATCAATTCGTTAAGTTCATAGATAATACTTTGAATTATCTTCTTAATCTGCGAATCTGTGGCAATTTTGTAATAAAACTTTATCATAATTATTTTTAACAAATTAATTTACCATTACAATAACAGTAGAACCATTTTTATTACAGCTTTGCTCTCTAATAAACTAATTTTCATTATCCATCTTAGCAAATTTCAATCGGAAATATTATGCTTTTTTCTTATAATATCAACAAAAAAAAATATAATAGATTTTGAATTTCCAGATAAATTAATATATTTGTTGTGTATTAACAAAAAAAAACTATCATGAAAAAAATTATCTTACTAATTTTAATGGCATTATTTATTACTCTACATAGTATCGGTGGAGGTATTTTAACTAATTCCAATCAGAGTGCAAACTATGTAAGGCTATTATCAAGGAATGCATCATTAGGTATTGATGGAGCATATTATAATCCTGCAGGTTTAGTAAAATTAGAAAACGGATTATTTTTATCCTTTCATAATCAGACAATTTTTCAAACGAAAACTATCAACAACAGTTTTCCGTTATTAAACAATAGCTCATACGAAGGGACTACGACTGTTCCAGTTTTCCCTACTTTTTTTGCTGTTTATAAAAAAGATAAATTTGCTATATCTTTTGCAGCAGGTCCAAACGCAGGCGGCGGTAGTGCTAAATACAAAAAAGGCTTACCATCATTCGAATATCAAATATCCGAATTACCTGCTTTATTAAGCTCAATGGGAATTCCTACTAGTCTTTACTCTGTCGACATTGATTTTGACGGCAGTTCAATTTTTTGGGGACCACAGGTAGATTTTTCTTATGCTTTTACTGATAATATATCTGCTTCAATAGGTATGAGATATATTTATGCTGTAAATACTTATAATGGTAACATTAAAAATATTATGTTTAACCCCACACATCCACAAATTAATCCTAATGGAAATATGATGTCAGCAGTAGATTTTTTTACAGCAGCCGGAATGAACGATTATGTTCAAATGGTTAGCGATAAAGAAGTTGATGTTAAACAAACAGGCACAGGATTTACTCCAATTATAGGTTTTAACTTTAATTATGAAAAATTGAATATTGGTTGTAAATATGAATTTGAAACTAAATTAGAGCTTGAAAATGACACCAAAAAAGACGGGACAGGAATGTTTCCTGACGGACAGAAATTTAGAAATGACATACCTGCAACTTTATCTTTAGGTATTGAATATTCAATATTAGACAATCTTCGTGCTTCATTTTCATGGAACCACTACTTTGATAAAAATGTTGACTGGGAAGGTAAAGAAAACTTTATTGACGACAACTTATATGAATTATCATTAGGCCTTGAATATGACATTAATGATGCAATATGTTTTAGCATAGGATTTCTGCACTCGCAAACAGGTGTTGGACAGGGTTATCAAACTGATATAAGCTATAGCCTTAGTTCAAACTCTGTAGGTTTTGGAGCTATGTTTAAAGCATCTGATAAAATTAACCTTAATGTTGGATGTTTATATGCTATGTATGAAGACGGTGAAAAAATTATTGATTATGGAAACTTTGGCTCTTATAAAGAAACTTATGATAAAACTACTTTAATTTTTGCTTTGGGCATTGATTATAAATTATTCTAAACATTTCCAAAAGAGTATTGTATGTTAATTAATTAACATACAATACTCTTTTTTATAGTTTCCCTTACTTAAATACAAATTATTAACATTAAATAACAATATTTTTAAAATATTTATGTTATTTGAATATATTTTATTTAATAAGCAATACTTATGAAAAAAATTAAATCAATAGTTTTAATAATCATATTTTTAGGAACATTAGCATTAACATCATGCAGGTCAACAAGGAAATGTTCTGCTTATGGTGAGATAAGAAAATTCCAAATTGATAACCCACATTAATAATCATACAAATTATTAGTCCTGTTTGGATTACAGGAATAATGTAAGCCCCATTATTCTACCCTTACATTATTCCTTTTTATACTGCACTCATTTATAAAATAAATTACGATAATATAAAAAATTGTAAAAAATTTCATTTCCCATTTATTTTAAAAAAACAAACAATAATATTTGTTAATTTTGTGAAAAAAATATTTAATGCGCCATTTTTCTAAAATATTATTAATATTAATTTTATTTAATACAAACGCTTATTCGCAATTTCTCTTTAAGAGAAAGGCTGATACAGTTAGTAGTAATGATGTATTATACAGATATGAAAGGACATGGGGATTAAATGTGCACTCCTTAGGCTGGGGTATAAATTTTAAAAAAGGTAAAAATATTAATGCCTTTAAAAAACGACTTTTAGAAGTGGAATTAATCTCCATGGGAGATCCTAAACAAACTAAAATATCAAATTATTATCTTATAAATTCAAACTCATATATCTACGGCAAATTAAACAGTGTTTGTTTTTTAAGGACAGGCTTTAATAAAAACATTTTGTTAAACAGAAAGCCTTACAGAGGCGGCATTGAATTAAGGTATTTCTATTCCGGTGGGGTCTCAATCGGTTTTGCCAAGCCAATATATTTATATATTGCAAATTACACTTTTCAAAACGGGTACTATTCCTATTTTTTAACAACAGAGAAATACAATCCTGAAGAACATTTTCCTTTTAACGTAAATGTTAACGGCAGAACTATTAGCATTTATGGAAAAGCATCACTTTTTAAAGGCTTTAATAAAATCAAAATATACCCAGGCATATATTCAAAATTCGGGTTTAACTTTGATTTTGCCTCTGAAAGCTCTAATATTAAAAAAATTGAAATTGGTACAGCTATTGACCTCTTCCCTATTCCAATTCCAATAATGGCTTTTTGCGATAAAAAATATGCATTCTTTACTTTCTATATTAATTTTAGCATTGGCAAAAAATATAACTAATGTATGTCTATAAAATCCAAATATTAAAACTAATTTATTAAAAGAAAAAAATATTCAAAAACAAAATCATTAATAATTTTACAAAAAATCATTTAACATTTATTTCTCTGTTATTTACACAAAAAGGGATACTTCCCATTTTCAATCTTCTAAAATCATAAATCGTTAATCTTAAATCATCCCTATCTTCCCAAATCTAAATTCTAAAATCATTTTCCTTTGATCTCAGAACAAGGATTAACGATTAGCGATTTTTGATTTTTTTAGTATAAAAACAAAATTTTCATAAAATATAAAGTGATTTTTAACTAACCTGTCAGCGTACATAGTTCCTGACAGGTTTAAAAAGTCTTTCTATATTAATTTTAACATTGGAAAGAGATATAATTAGTTTCTGTAAATGACAATTTATTATATCCTTCTGACAATAATATTTCTTATCTTATGAATAAACATAAAAGGATTTGATAATAATAATTTAAAGACTTGTAGTTTACGGTGTGATGTTAATTTATGCATAGCTTTATCCCTGATATTTTTTAATTCTTCGGCAGTAAACCATTTATTATGGATAACAGTACCCATAGTAGATAGTTCCTGATAATTAATATTATCTTTAGAGAGAATGCCATATTTTATGCAATTATCAAAGAGTCTTGTCCCCGGATAAGGTGTAGCACAAGAAATCCACACATCATCACTTCCTATTTTTTTAAGTTTAAAAGCATATTTAATGGTTTCTTTAACGTCTTCTAAAGTTTCTTCCGGAAAACCAACAACAAGAAAACATGAAACATAAATACCTACTTTATTAGCCATTTTAATTGAATTTTCAACATCCTTAAGTTTCAAATGCTTATTAATAATATTATCTAATGTTTCTTGTTTTCCGCTTTCAGGGGCAAATGCAAGCTGTATAACACCTGCTTTTTTCATCAATTTCAGAAGCTCCATGTCAACTTTGTCAGCTCTAATGCCGTTTCTTAAATGAATTTTTAAATGTAATTTCTCCTGAATAATTCTCCTGAAAAAATCTTTAGCCCAATTCATATTAAAAGTAAGGTTGTCATCTTCTATAAAAATTTCATTTACACCAAGTTCCCTTTTAAGATAGAGAACTTCTTTAATAACATTATCTACATTTTTATAGCGTACTTTTTTGCCCATAATAGTATGAATAGAACAAAACACACAATTATACGGACAACCTCTGGTAATAAACATATTTGCCCAATGACTACCTCCACCCATATCCCAATATTTTTTAAGAGAAAGCAAATTATACGAGGGCATTGGTAATATATTTAAATCCTTAATATATTCAATTTTAAGATTCTTGAAATCAGGAAGATGACTGTCGTCAGATAAATATGCTATTTCTGGTGATAAAAGATTAGTAGTATTTGTATTTATAGCATTAATAAGATTCAAAAAACGAAATTCACCTTCACCAATAATTAACCAATCAAATGTATTTTTTTTAATAGTTTCAGGTGCTGCGCTAACATGATTACCTCCTGTTACCGTAATAATATTTTCATCAATCTCTTTTATCAATGAATTAATATGAAGAGCTGATAAATACTGTATTGAAAATTGAATTGAAACTCCGATAAGGTCAGGATTATATTTTTTTATTGATGCAATAATCTCATCGTCGGACATACCAATACGATATAAATCATCGCTTATACTTTGCCTTCTTTTATAGTTTTCAATAAAACAATCAAGAATTTCAACTTTATAATTATTTTTTACTAAAACCGATGCAATGGATGCCAATCCCAAAGGAAATGTTTGAATACCCTCTACCCATGATTTCTTTACTATTGACGGAGGATTTATTAATAATATTTTTTTAATTAAGTGTTTTTCATTCATATTAATAATTTTACAAGAAAATCATTCAGACATCTATTTATCTGTTATTTTGCAAATTTTCTAAAAAAAATCACTTAAAAACATTGAAAGTATTATTATTCATCCTCATCATTGTCAATATTCGCTTCTTCATTATCAAAATCAATGTTTTTATCATTCTCTTCAATTTTCCGGTAATCTAAAGGAGGCTTTATTTTTATCTTCTTTTTAAAATCTAAGTCAGATTTAAAATCCTCATCATTTATTATGCTTTTTGTTTTAGTCTGTTTTTCGAGTTCATTATTTTTTTGTGTAAGTTCAAAAACAATTTCTTTCAAATCGTTATTTTCTATCTTTAGCTTATTAATTTTTTCTTTAAGGTCTTCTTCGACAGTTAACAGCTCGATTTTTTCTTTTTGAAAAGCATAGTTACTACTTCTTAAATCCTTTATTTCAGTAAGATATGATATTAGTTTTTGGTTTAACTTATTTATAATATTTGAAGTTTCAGACATAACAATTATTATTTAAATATCCTATTTATAAATTTTTAATTTTTGACCAATTCTTAAATGATTAGCATCTTTTATCCCATTATCCTTCATAATTTTAGTATACTTTTTCTTGTCTCCATAATATTTCATTGCAATAGATCGAAGGGTTTCACTTCTTCTTACAGTATGATAAATAAAATTAGTAATCTTCTTTTTAGTGGTATTAACAGGCTTGTTAATATTTCTTTTCTTTTGAGGTTGAAGACTAAAATTATTATTTTTTCTAAGTTCAACAATTGTCTCCATTAATTTATTTTTATCACTTTCAAGCGCTTCTATTTGTTTTTGCTGATTATTAATTTTTTCAGTAAGTATATTCGCTTTTTGTTGATTTTTCTTAATTATGGAATCATATTTCAAATACCCAAATATAATCATAAAAATAATAATGATTACAAAAAAGATAATATACCCCTTTCTTAAAATTAATGTTTTTCTTAAATAGTTTAATTGTTTAAAAGATTGTAAATCGGAATTACATTCAGGACAAACTGAAGCATTATCGTCAATACCTTTTTTCTTGCAAATAGGACACTGCATTTTAATATTTTTTAAGATTTTAACAATCTGTTAATTTCAATAAATAATTTTTCAAATCTGTTAATAGTTTTTTTCGACAGAATATTTTTCGTATTCTGAAGTTCAAGTAATTTGCTTGCGACTAAATAATTATCAAAGCTTGATTTTTTAATTAATTTTGATATTTGTCTTAAAATAGAGCTCTTATCCTGTTCTGAAAGTTCTAATTTTTCATATTCAGGATAAGCAAGTTTAAACAATGACAGATATTCTTCTTTTTCAAAAAAGTCTTCAATAGAAACATTATCAGACTTATCGAGAAAATCATCGTAAAATCTCACATTTTTTTCTTTAATAATTTTCTCGGAAATCAAACGCGTGTAATATTTTTTTATTTGTTGATTTTTTAATGAATTCAACAAACAAACAAAATTCAATTTACCTTGTCGCAGAAGAGCGCTAAAATAAGCCACTTTATTTAATCCGCCAATAGGGATAATTGAAATTTCATCTTTTAAGCCTTTCTTTTTATTTAATTTCAGAATATTTGAAACAGTTTTCAATATCAGTAATTCAGCAGGAGATTCAACCAATAAATTTTTCTTAGAGGTAAAAAAATCTTTTGAAATACTATATCCAATGGAAGCCTGAAGGGGAAATAAAGCATCATAATTATTTTCCAGCACAGCTTCTGTAATCATACTAACTCCATCTACTGACGAAACTGTTCTCACTCTTTCGAGATGATTTGGGTCAATCATAAATGGTGAGTGAGTAGTGTAAATTATCTGATATTCTTTTGAAAGGTCTTCAATAAAATCAAGCATATCAGTCTGCGCTTTAGCATGCAAATTCAAACCGGGCTCATCAAGCAAGAGAATAAAATTATTGTCATCATTGCTTTGTATTTTACTGAACCATACAATAAAAGAGAAAAAACTGTTCAGTCCTTTACTCCTATTATGCAAAGGAAGTGTAACTTTTTGCTTTGAATTTCTAATTCTAATATTTAATATTTTCTCGTTAATATTATTTGTCTCAATTTCAAATTTTACTTCTAAATTTTTATCTGTTGTCCAATATCTAAATATTTTATTTGTAATAGCATTTGAAGTCGTTTCAAGATTAATTAGATAGCTTTCAAAATCATCAGCTGAAAGCAGCTCATCAATATTAATATTTGCCAGCTCAAAAAGAGCTTTTGCAATCCTCAACGAATTGTTTTTCAGATTATCCCGTTTTAACTCATTAATATTAATCTTTGAAGGCAGATGAAAATATTCATCAAAATACCAAAACTTAGGCAATGCCGGTTTTAGGTAATTTTTAGCTACATATCCCTTTACCTTATTTTTCCATTTATATGAATTTTCAAGAATGTTATTTTTAATATCATCAACAATAATATTCAAATTTTCATCTTCTGAATTATATTCGGCAAATTCTAAAATTTCATTTATTGTCTTAATATTCTTTAGTTTGAAATACAAATCATCATCATCAGAATATTTTTCCAATAAATTCTCAATAAATTTTTCCTCATCAACTTTAAGGTTATACCATGTAGTTTTACCAAGATATGACACACTATAATCAAAACTATTGACTAAGAGAACACCTTTACCTAAATCATTTTCAATATCATTGATAAGTTTTCTGTTAATTTCAAAAGTACAGCGAATAGCCTCCTTATCCTCATTATTATACAATAAGTCGTTAAGCTCAATTCTGGGATAATCAAGTATTCTGTTTAATTTAAAATTAGTGTTCTGTTTATCAAAATAATTTAACTTAGCGAGAGCCTCTAAAAATGCAGTTTTTCCTGTTTCATTTCTGCCTACCAGAGTTGTAATATTTGAGTCTATTTTAACAGAATGTCTTTTATTAAAACATTTATATTTATTAATATTTACTTTTACCAGCTTAAGCATATTGTGAGTTTTAATATTGTATTCAATGTAATTAAAACATTACAATCCAAAAATAAATAAAATTTGGGTAAACTAAAACAAAACATCAAATAAATTAGATATTATTATAAAAATTAAATATAAATAAGACTTCTATTAATTCATTCGCATCAAGATTTTCAAAGTTTTTAGGATGATGACAATCATTCAATCTCCACTTCATCATTCCAATAAAAAACAATTAAATTCTTTTAACAGTATCATTTATAAACTCAGGGTCAATACCATCAAGAAAAGATGAATGTTTAATTGAGTCTATATTTTTGTCTCCGTTAATATTGACAATTAAAACTTTTCCACATTTTTCAGAGCAATCATTTTTAAAATCATAATAAGCTCCAATAACACAGAGTTTATTTTTTTCTATCAATTGAGAATATTTTTGTAAGGCAACTTCAACTTGATAATCAATATTTAACTCAATATTTATCAATAATTCTTTTTCAAAATCATCATAATCAGATTTTTGAACAATTGCAGGTTTAAGATTATCGAGTTCATTTTTAATAGAGACCAACTCATTAGCATAACCATTCATAAAAGCGGAGATAGCACCACAATCAGAATGTCCGAGTATCAGCAAGACAGGAGTTTTAAGATGATAAACGCCATAGTCAACAGAGCCTTCGCTTGAGAGGATTTGGTTGCCGATATTTTCGACACAGAATATTTTGTTTATCGGGTCAGAAAGTAGTATATCAGGCTGAACTCTTGAATCGGAACACGTTACCAAAGTGATATATGGTTTTTGTTTTTTTGAATGCTCAGCAAAATATTCTTTATTATGACTCTTTACAAAATTATTATCATTAACAATTATCTCATTAATGATATCATTTATTCTTCTATTATTTTTCATTTTTATATGTTTATAATTTGAAATTAGAAATCAATTCATAATTAATTATAATCCTTAATTTTCAACCGGTTTATAAGTTATCATACTAAAAATAAAGACAGCAAAAGTAGCCAAAACAAAAGAAACAAATCTAACGCTGATAAAATTATCGAGCACAGGAATATTCGACCAAATCACAGTTGAAAGGCTGCCAGTGAGCATACCTGCAATAACGCCCTGTTTAGTAGTTTTCTTCCATTTCAGTAACAACAACAAAGCCGGTCCGAATGAAGAGCCAAGGCCTGCCCAAGCATAGGAGACAAGAGTAAATATTAATTTTTTGGATGTAACGGCAATAACAAATCCAATTATACCTACCACAACAGTAACAGCTCTGCTAAAATTCAGCATTGACTTAGGCGATAATTCTTTTTTTAATGTTTTATGATAGAAATCTTCAACAACAGAAGAGCTAATAACCAGCAGCTGGCTGTCGGCCGTTGACATCATAGCAGCAATGGCACCGGAAACGAATATACCTGCAAGCCAGGCAGGCAGAAAATCATTAGCAATCTGCGGCATAATTTTTTCCACATCCTGAAAACTGTTTTGTCCGTAAAGAGAAAGCCCCACAAGACCAATCATCATAGAGCCGAAAAAAGCTGGGATAGCCCATGCAATAGCAATTTTACGGCTTTTCTTAATTTTACCCGAATCTTTAATAGACATAAATCTTGTCAGCAAATGAGGTTGTCCAAAATAACCAAAGCCCCAGCTAAGTCCACTAATAATAATGGCTGCGCCAGCCCAACCTGTCTTACCACCCAAAAAGCTCGAAAATCCGGGTCCTGCTTGCGCCACTGCCGAGCTTAATGAATGACCATTATGTGCTATCTCTATTAATCCCACAATAGGCAAGACTACCAAAGTACAAATCATAATTATTCCCTGAACAAGATCAGTCCAGGCAACAGCAAAAAAACCGCCCATCATAGTATAAAAAATTATCACTATTGCTCCGATAATAATTCCTGTAATCTGAGGAATACCAAAAGTGGCATTTAAAACTTTTCCTGCACCATTAAACTGTGCTGCAAGGTAAAAAGTGAAAAAGAAAACTATTATTAGCATAGCAAGAAATCTGATAGTTCCCTGACCATTACTAAATTTTTGAGCGAAGAAATCAGGCAGAGTAATAGCATTACATTTCTCAGACTGAATTCTTAAATCCTTTGCTATCACAAACCAATAAATTATTATTCCGAGCACACAACCCAAAGCAGCCCAAACTTCCACAAAACCTAAAGCAAAAGCAGCACCCGGCAATCCGAGTAAAAGCCAGGCTGATTCTCCTGAGGCTCTCTCGGAAAATGCTACCACCCAGGGATTTAATTTTCGCCCTGCCAGAAAAAAATCCTTATGAGTTTTATTATTTTTATATGTTATGAAACCTACTGATAAAACTATTATCAAATAAACTATAAATCCTATTAATGTATAATTCATAAAATATAATATTAAAATTATTTATTCTTCCTTAGTTTAATATAGAAAATCAAAATTGATAAAAATATGCAACAGATTCACAGATTAATTATCATTTTAAACAATCAAATAATTATCACTTCGGGCTGTAATTGAATATTAAATTTTTCAAAAACAGACTTCTGTATTTCTTTTGATAAATTATAAATTTCTTTTCCTGTGGCATTTCCATAATTTACAATTACAAGAGCTTGTTTTTCGTAAACACCTGCATCGCCAAAACGTTTACCTTTCCATCCGCATTTGTCAACCATCCACGCTGCTGATAATTTATACAAATTATCTTTAATTTTATAAGCCACAATCTCAGGATATTTTTTTTTGATTTCAAAAAATTTATCAAAGCTAACAAAAGGATTCTTAAAAAAGCTGCCTGCACTACCAATCTGCGTTATATCAGGTAATTTTGAATTTCTGATTTTGCATACTACATCTCTTAAAATCTTAACATTCAGTTTGCTGCCGGATAATTTCTCTATCTCTTGTTTTATGTTTCCATAATCTAAGACAAAATTTTGCTTTTTGCTTAGTTTGAAAACCACAGAAAAAATAAGATATTTTGAAAATGTTTTATTTTTAAAGATACTTTTTCTATATCCGAATTCGCATTTTTGTTTATCAAAGACTGTCTTATCGCCTGAAAAAATATCATAAGCTGTTAATTCATAAAAAACGTTTTTCAGCTCAACGCCGTATGCGCCAATATTTTGCACCACACAACTCCCGACACAACCCGGAATCAGTGATAAATTTTCAGCACCATAATAATTATTGTTTACGCAATATTTCACAAAGCTGTCCCAGTCCTCCCCTGCTGCCACACGTAGATAAACATTCTCTTTATCTTCTTTAATTTTTTCAATTCCTTTATTGGCAACTTTTACAACAAGACCTTTAAAATCGTTAACAAACAAAATATTGCAGCCACCACCAATAATCAATATTTCATTATTTTTTAAAATATCTGAATTAATCAGAGAAAACACATCAGCTTCTGAAGATAATTCCACAAAATAGTCAGCTTTGGCTTCAATATTAAAAGTATTGTATTTTTTTAGGGAATGGTTTTGTTTAATGTTCATTTTTAATATTTTAATTCCTGATAATAATTATTATTTCAAAAGCTGTTTTTTTTATAATCCAAAAATACAAATATTTGTGTTGATAAAAAAAATAAGTCTTTTATTTTTTTTATCAATATTGAGACAATATTTTAAATTATAATTAGAAAAGATAAAAATTATATATAAGGCAGCCCCTTGCGGCAGGGATAGTAGCGGTAGCCTGACGAAGCAAAAAGCTTGATTTTGTTAGCAGGCGGAGGCGACCGTAGGAAGCCCACGCACTGCATACAAAAACAGGCTTTTTGCGAGACAGCTACAAGCGAATAGCCCGTTAAGCCGCCCAAAAAAATAATTATTATCAAATTTAATTTTATTATTAAACGATAAAAATTATAATTTAGCAAAAAATTTAATATTGAAGAGAGTAATTGTATCGGTAACTAACGATTTATCAACAGACCAGCGTGTTAACAGAACGTCGAATACATTAATGAAATTGGGGTTTGATGTTACATTAATCGGGAGGAAATTGACGTCAAGTCAGGCAATAACAGGCAGGGCATACAAAACAAAACGCATGCGATTGGTGTTCAACAAAGGTCCATTATTTTACGCAGAATACAACATCCGCTTATTTTTTTTCATATTATTCCATAAATACGATTTGCTTGTCTCAAACGACTTAGACACACTTTTGGCAAATTATCTGAATCACAAAATCAAAAAAATTCCTATTGTTTACGACAGTCACGAATACTACACTGAAACGCCTGAATTGGTGAACAGGCCGAGGGTTCAGAAAATATGGGAGAGGATAGAAAAGTCAATATTTCCAAAATTAAAGGATGTGATAACAGTGAACAAATCCATTGCCGGGCTTTACAAAAAAAAATATGGTCTTGACTTGAAAGTGGTAAGAAACATTCCTGCATCAAAGTCCTTTAATTCCGGTGATTATCTGAATCTTAAGACAAAATCGGAACTAAGCATACCTACAGACAAAAAAATCGTCATCTTACAGGGTGCGGGCATCAACATACAAAGAGGTGCTGAAGAGGCTGTTGAGGCAATGCAATATTTAAATGGCGTGGTATTATTTATTATTGGCGGCGGCGACGTGATAGACATTTTGAAAGAAAAAACAGAAACATTGAATTTAAAGGATAAAATCATCTTTATACCAAAAATTCCAGCCGAAGAATTATTTAATTACACTAAACTTGCTGACATTGGCCTGACTATTGACAAAGATACAAACATAAATTACAGATATAGTCTGCCCAATAAATTATTCGACTACATTGAAGCAGGCACTCCAATTTTAGCTTCGAAATTGGTGGAGATAAAAAATATTATTGAGAAATACGACATAGGCGATTTTATTGATTCGCACGAGCCTGAACATATTGCTCAAAAAATTATGTCGATGTTGGAGGACAAAGCAAGGTATAAAAAATGGAAAGAAAATCTTAAATTTGCATCAAAAGACCTTTGCTGGGAGAATGAGGAGAAAATTTTAATTGATATTTATAAAAAATATGTCTGAAAAACATTTACATATAATTTCTTTCAGCATCCCCTACCCTCCAAATTACGGTGGCGTTATTGACGTGTTTTATAAAATAAAAGCTCTGCACAAACAAAACATAAAAATACATTTACATTGTTTTAAATACGATAGAGATGAGTCAGCCGAGCTTGAAAAATATTGTTATTCGGTAAATTATTACTATAGAAAAACCGGATTTTTTTTAGAATTCAGCAAAAAACCATACATCGTTGCAGGCCGTAAGTCGGATGAATTATTAAATAATCTGCTTAACGATGATTATCCTATTCTTTTTGAAGGTTTGCATTCGTGTTATTTGCTTGATAATAAACTTTTAAAAAACAGAATTAAAATATACAGGGAGAGCAATATAGAGCATCATTATTATTACAATCTTTTTAAAGCAGAAAAAAATATATTTAACAAAATATTTTTTTTATCGGAAAGTATAAAATTAAAATTTTATCAAAAGGTTTTAAAAAATTCTTCTTCAATGTTTGCTGTTTCGAGAAAAGACACAGAATATTTACAGAAACATTTTAAAAATAAAAACATTAAATATTTGCCCAGCTTTCACGCTAATGACAGATTAGACATATTGCCCGGGAAAAATAATTATGCTTTATATCACGGCAAGCTCTCGGTTGCTGAAAATTACAATGCTGCTGTTTTTCTGATAAAAAAAGTATTTAATAATACTGATATTCCATTGGTTATAGCGGGATTAGACCCGCCTAAACATTTAGTAAGTTTGGTAAATAAAAGCAAAAACATTATTCTTATAAAAAATCCCGATGATGCCGAGATGTTTAATCTTATAAAAAATGCACAGATTAATATCTTAATAACATTTCAGGCTACAGGCTTAAAATTAAAATTGTTAAACACTTTATTCAACGGAAGACATTGTATTGTCAACGATAAAATGGTAACAGGTACGGGTTTGGATAAATTATGCGTTATTGCAAATACTCCTGAGGAGCTTAAAAATTCATTGAAAAAATATATTGATAAAAAAATTAATGAAGACGAATTAGAAAAACGTAAAAAAATATTATCTGAAAATTATTCTAACGAAAAAAATGCCGGGAGACTGATAAAATCAATATTTGATATTAAAAGAGGTTAGAGTATATTAGTTTTTTTCACTTGTCATCTTGACGACCGCAGGGAGGAAAGACCCCTTGGCAATTTTACAGGACAGTTGCAATCATCCAAATACTCTATGCACTTAAAAATCAGCAAAGGTCTTCTGAACAAAAAATATGACCGTTTTCACAGCTAATTATTCGTGAAGGAAATTTTTGAATTAACACATAATCGTGAGTGGCAAAAAACACAGAAGTACCTGTTTTGCTAATATCAAACAGAAGCTTAACAATGCCTGCAG
>JAGGUV010000021.1 GCA_021158345.1 Bacteroidales bacterium | reverse complement strand
ATTTATAATTTTGCAAGATTAATTTTCTAATTAAAAACAATAAATAGAATTGATATTATTAATATGACAACTAAAATTCGTAAAATCAAAAAACACCAATTAAAAGAAGTATTAATAATTTTTATTTTTATACTAATAGGCTTTACAGGTATTTCTAATAATACAAATAAATCTGCAGAAGCAAAAAGGATAGAATCACCACCAAAAATTGACGGAAAACTTGATGAAGCAATTTGGAAATATTCTAAAACTATAACTAAGTTTATCCAATACGAGCCTGTTTATAAAGCAGAACCCACCCAAAAAACAGAAGTAAAAATTTTGTACGACGATGAAGCTATTTATATAGGGGCAAAAATGTATGACAGCGCGCCAGACAGCATTTTGCGACAATTAGGGAATAGAGATGACTGGGATTTAAATGCTGACAAATTCTGTATAAAATTTGACACTTACAATAATAATTTAGATGCATATGTTTTTCAGGTATCAGCCTCAGGAATACAAATGGACAGGAGAAGATGCGATTATAGTTTTAATGCAGTATGGAAAAGTAAAGTAATAATTAATGATGAGGGATGGATTGCTGAGATAAAAATTCCATATTCTGCCATACGTTTTCCTGAAAAAGATATTCAAGATTGGGGTATTCAGATTGTAAGAGACATAAGAAGAAACAGGGAAATAGATTTATGGGCTCTTCAGGTTAAGGGAGCACCCAATGATCTTGTTTATTGGGGAAAACTAAAAGGCATAAATAGCATTAAAACATCGTTAAGACTCTCGTTAACTCCATATATTTCTACTGCTGTAAGTCATTATCCTTTTAATATTAAAAATCAGAGCAATTACTCTTATTCTTTTTCAAGTGGTATGAATTTAAAATTGGGCATTAACGATAGCTTTACTTTAGATATGACTTTGCTTCCTGATTTTAGTCAGGTTAAATCGGATAATAATGTTAAAAATCTTTCTGCTTTTGAGACAGTACATTCTGAACAAAGACCATTTTTTTATGAAGCTGTTGATTTATTCCATAAAGGAGATTTATTTTATTCCAGAAGAATTGGGGGAAAACCCTTAAATTATTATTCTGTTGATGACTTAAAAAACTCATCGGAAATTATTACAGATAATCCTGATAAAGCAAAATTATTAAATGCCACAAAAATTTCCGGAAGAAACAAAAATGGTTTAGCTATTGGTTTTCTTAATGCAATTACAAACAATACTTATACTGAAGTAAAAGACACTGTTACTAACGAAAAAAGAAAAATTCTTACTGACCCTCTTACAAACTATAATATTACAGTTATTGATAAAGCGTTGAAAAACAACTCATCAATATATTTAATAAACACAAATGTTACAAGAAAAAATGGATATAATAATGCAAATGTAACAGGCTCGGGTTTTAGTTTATATAATAAAAAAAATACTTATAGCTTAAGGATGTCAGGAGCAGTAAGTCAGGTATTTGAAAAAGCCAATGCCGAAAATAATTATGAAAAAAACAATAAATCAGGATATAAATATAATATATTTTTTGGTAAAGTTAATGGTAATTTACAATTCAGTATTTCAAGAAATGCTATAAGCAACACCTACGATGCTAATGATTTGGGTATAACACAAAGAAATAATGAAATTATTAACAGATACAGATTGTCTTATAATATTTATGAACCATTTTGGATATTAAGAAATTTCAGAAGTTTTCTTCAATTTTACGATAAAAAGAACCTGACAACAAAAAAGAACGCTGATAGAGTTTACACATTTTTTTATAGTGGCGAATTTCTTAATTATTTACATTTTTGGAATAAATTTAATTTATCAACAAAAGACAGATACGACTATTACGATCCCAGAACAGAAGGAAGATATATTATCAGACAAGGATATTACAATACATATTTAGGAATATCATCTGACTACAGAAAAAAGTTTGCTTTGGATGCAAGTATATATTATAAAAACGATAATCTGAAAAACGAGGTTAAAACATTATCTGTAGGTCCACGTCTTAGACTTAACAATAAATTTTCATTAGTTTATGAATTCAGAATTAACGACAAAAAAAACGACTTAGGCTATGTTGATACTGATACTTCTTCGAATATAATTTATGGAAAAAGAGCACTTTCTACTTTTGAAAATTCATTGTCTGGGAAATTTATTTTTAAAAATAATTTATCAATAAATTTATGGATGCGACATTACAGATATAAAGGGATATATAATTCGTATTACACTCTTGAGGACAATGGCATTTTAAGCTCGAATACTTCATATAATGATAATTCCGACTTTAATTATAATTCTTTTAATATTGATTTTACCTTTAATTGGGAATTTGCTCCCGGAAGCAATTTTAGTTTAATTTGGAAAAATGAAATTATTAACGAAGATGATAAAATTCATGATAATTATTTCGATAATTTTTACAATACACTAAGCACATCTCAAAAAAATTCTGTATCATTAAAAATTCTATATTATATAGATTATCAAGAAATAAGAAAAAATTTAGATAAAAACAATTCATAAAATGATAAAAGCTGAAAACATACATAAATCGTATAACAGTCTGGAGGTTTTAAAAGGCATAAACATTTCGATACAGAAGCGTGAGATAGTTTCAATAGTAGGGGCTTCAGGAGCAGGAAAGTCAACACTATTGCATATTTTAGGCACTTTAGACAAAGCCGACAAAGGTAATCTGGTTATAAATAATTTTTCTATTGACAGACTTTCTGAAAAAAAACTCTCTGAGTTCAGAAACAAACATATAGGATTTGTGTTTCAGTTTCATCATCTTTTACCTGAATTCACAGCATTAGAAAACATTTGTATTCCTGCTTTTATAGCAGGTGTTTCAAAAAAAACAGCAATAAAAAAAGCAGAACAGTTATTAGAACTTTTAAGCATTTCTGAAAGAGCACATCATAAACCTTCGGAGCTTTCAGGCGGCGAACAACAAAGAGTAGCTGTCGCAAGAGCTCTTATCAATAATCCTGATATTATTTTTGCTGATGAACCATCCGGTAATCTCGACTCAAAATCATCTGATGAATTACATAAATTATTCTTCTCTCTGAGAGATAAACTCAACCAGACATTTGTTATTGTTACTCATAATAAAGAGCTTGCAGATATGGCTGACAGAAAATTAATTATCCGGGATGGTGTTTTATTTAATTCCTAAAATAAAATTATATTTTTATAGTTTATAATAATAAAAATTTATAATGTTATCCTCTTTTTTTAAAAGAAATATTTACAAAATTTTAAGAATATCTTTAGTATTAATTATTGTTAACATATTTAGCAATAATATTTTAGCACAAAATACAATTGATTATAAAAAATTTGAACAAATAATTATTAAGGCTGAAAAATATTTTAAAGCAAAAGATTATAAAAATGCAAAAAAGGAATATAATGAAGCTTTAAAAATTAATCCCGGGGCACAGTTTCCAAAAAACAGAATAGAACAAATCAACAAAATTTATGTAGATCCTGAGGTAGAAAACGCTTACAATAATAGCATTAAAAATGCTGATATTTTGCTTAATGCTAAAAAATATCAAGATGCTATTAATGAGTATAAAAAAGCTTCTGACATTAAGCCCGAAAAAAATTATCCTAAAAATAAAATTAAAGAAATCAATAATATTATAAATGCTCAAAAGGCATTACAAAAAAAATATAATAATTTCATTAAACGTGGCGATAATTTCTTTAATACCAATAATTACACTTTTGCAAAGACAGAATATGAAAATGCTTCCAAAATATTTCCTGATAAAAAATATCCGAAAAACAAATTAATAGAAATAAAAAAAATCCTTACAGAGTATAATAAAATTCTTTCAAACTATCTGAAAGAGATAAACAAAGCAGATGAATATTATATTTCAAAAGATTTTGAAAACGCAAAAATTTATTATCAAAATGCAATTAAAATCAGAAAAGGAATAAAACCTGATGACAAATATGCTCAAAATATGCTCATCAAAATTAATGATTTGATTAAAAACCAAACTGAAAATAAAAATTCATATGATGATATAATTGCTAACGCTGATATATTATTTGATAAAAAAGAATATAATGCAGCAAAATTGGGATATCAAAAAGCTTTGACAATTTTACCCGACAAAAAATATCCCAAGGATAAAATTAATGAAATAAATAAACTTATTGTTGAAATAGACAATACATATAATTTTCTGATATCAAAAGGAGACAGTCTGTTTGCAAAAAAAGAATATTTTGATGCTCTTGTATGTTTTCAGAAAGCTGAAACAACTAAAAATAATGAAGAATATCCTAAAAAGAAAATTTCTGAAATTAACAGTCTTATCACTAAAAAAGAAAAAGAGAAACAGAATATTTATAATAATTATATAAAACAAGGGGATAGTTGTTTCGCAGACAATAATTATGAGGAAGCTTTAACAGCCTTTGAAAATGCTAATAAAATTTTTCCTGACAAAGAATATTCTAAAAACAAAATAGAAGAAATAAATAATTTTATTGCTGACAAAAAACAAAAACAAGAGCAATACGAAAACCTCATAACACAGGCTGACAATTTTTTTAGTTTAGATGAACTTGAAAAAGCGAAGCAAGAATATCAAAATGCAAACGATATAAAACCTGACGAGCAATACCCCAAGGATAAAATTTCTGAAATAAATAATATTTTATCAGAAAAAGAAAACAAGAATAAAAAATACCAAAGATTATTGGCTGAAGCTGATGAACTTTTCAAAAATAAAGAATATAAAAATGCCATTCAAAAATATCACGAAGCAAGAAAATTAAATCCTGATGACAATTTTGCTACTGAAAAAATCTCTGAAATTAAAAACATTGTTATTGCTGAAAATAAAACAAAACTTGAGAGATTAAAAAATCACCTGACAAAAGCCGAAAACTATTTCAATGAGGGTGATTATGAAAATTCAAAAGCAGAATATCTTAATGCTTATAAACTTTCGTCAGACGATAAAAGCATTGCAAAAAGAATTACTGAGATAAATGAAATTCTTGAAAAAAAAATGCTTGAACATAAGAGATTATATAAAAAAGCTATAGGTGAAGCAGACAGCTATTATAATCAAAGAATATATGACCTTGCTGTTGACGCATATGAAAAAGTATTAAAAATTAGCGAGGGTGATGCTTACTCTCTTAACCAGATAAAAAAAATTAAAAAGATTTTAATTGACAACTCTTTTGGAAACTTGTGTAAATCAGAAATAATAATTAATAACAACAAGTTAAAAAAATTCAATTTTAAACCGATTTCCCCTGGTTTAAGAAAAAATAATTATATAATAATAAAAATTTGCCCCTTGAGTGATAAAACAAAAATTTTTGTCAACTACGGTGAAGACACAGAAAAATCAGGAGGTGTAGTTTTTAAAACAAACAAAAAAAATATCACAGTAGAGAAAATAATCAGAATAAGCACACAGGATAAATGGTTTAGAAACGATAACAATTGGCTAACACTTTACCCAGAAGGTGGAGATATAAAAATTTCTTTTATTCAGATTTCTAATGGGGATTAAAAATGGCAGATAAAATTCATAAACTTTATCTGCCATAATAAAAAATTAAGACTTCTTTTAAATCATTTCTTTTAAGACATAAATAGAAGACTCCTCCTTTAAGCTAATAAACCACCGTTTTTATAAATATTCAACTGCACATCAGAGAATTTATTAATAAAAACAGACTTATTATTCTTTAGATTAGTGAGTTCGCCTGTTTCAATATTAATTTTAATTTCATCCCCGTTTTCCAAATCAAGTTCAGGTAAAATTTCAGGGTTATAAGTAAGAACAGGCAAAGCAGCATTAATAGCATTACGTTCGTAAATAGCGCCAAAAGATTCAGCAATTATACAAGGAATGCCAAGCGATTTAAAACAATCAACAGCTTGTTGACGGGAGCTACCAGCACCAAAATTTTTAGATGTGATTATAATATCACCGGGGCGTGAATCCTTTGCAAAATTTTCATAACCTTTAAGATTATCAAAAGTATATTGTCCCATTTCATTAATATCAGTAATAGTAAGATATCTGTTATGGAAAATCATATCAGTATCAATATCATCTTTCAAAATCAGCCAAACTCTACCTTGAAAAACAGTCTTTTCATTTTTAACCGGTTTTTTATATTTAGATTTTGGTTTAGGACATTCAGGGGTGTTTTCTTTATTAAAGAGCACAGGTTTTTCAGGGATTTCTTCAGCAGTGGTAATATAACCGGCAACAGCAGAAGCAGCAACAGTAGCGGGAGAAGCAAGATATACTTCACCTTTTCCCTGTTTACCTTCAAAATTTCTGTTACCTGTACTGACAGTAACTTCCAAAGGACCATTTTGACCAACTTGTCCGGCAGCACAACCGGCACAACCGGCATTAGAAACTAAAGCACCTGCTTCTTTAAAAATTTTCATAATTCCTTCATCAAGGCATTGTTTCCATACTTCATCAGTAGCAGGGACAATTTTAAGAATAACACCGGGAGCAACTTTTCTGTCTTTTAAAATAGCAGCAGCAGCATGCATATCTGTCATACGTCCATTAGTACAACTACCAATAAAAGCAGAATCGATTTTTCTTTTATTAGCTTGTTCTATAGGGATAGTATTTTCGGGATGTCCAGGCAGAGAAACTCTGGGTACAAATTTTGAGATATCAATATCTTTTTCGAAAACATATTCTGCATCAGCATCAGCAGTTAAAAGTTCAATTTTCTCACCTTTTTTCTCTTCAGAAAATTTTAATATTTCATCATTAGGAGTAAAAAGAATAATGATAGCTCCCATTTCAGTAGCCATAGAAGAAATAGTAATTCTTTCGTCGAGAGATAATTTATCAATAGCAGGGCCATAAACTTCAACAGAATAGCCTAATAAAGTGTTAGCACCAAAAATTGATAAAAGATTTAATACAATATCTTTGGCAGAGACATTTTTTGGTTTTTCGCCAATAAAATTCAGTTTTACAGATTTTGGCACTTTAAACCATGTATAGCCTTTAGCAAAAATAGCGGCAATATCTTTATCACCCATACCTTGTCCGAAAGCTCCAATAGCACCTTGTATATTTGCGTGAGAATCTGTTGACACAAAAGTACCGCCGGGGAAAGAAAATCCGTGATCAATGGCAAGATGAGTACCAATTCCATTATTTACATCGTAAAGATTTATATTTTTTTCTCTGGCAAAGAGTCTGCAAAAATGCTGGTTAGCAGCATATTTCTGGTCAGAACCACCGGGGTTACAATCGAAAGTAAAATATGTTTTCTCTTCATCATCAATATCAAGATTGTTATTTTGAAGATTTTTAACAACATTAGCGCCTGCAAAATCTCTTGCACAACGGGCATCTATTTTGATATCAACAATATCGCCAGCAGAAATTTTTGCTCTATTTGTATGTTTTGCAATAATTTTTTCAATTAAATTCATATATATTTTTTTTAAAATTTAAATAATAGTACAATTAATTTTTAACAATAAGTCTTTCTTTAAAAGGTAAGAAAGTCATAAAATCGGCATGATGAACAATGTAAGCCTCAGTAGATCGTTTTACCATATTTCCTTCCCCTGCGTGAGTAGCAATAATATGACATACT
>JAGGUV010000114.1 GCA_021158345.1 Bacteroidales bacterium | reverse complement strand
GAAAAGAGGCGTTTAGAATGTTTATCTCGCCAATTTTTTTGTTATCAACTTTAGCAACAGCCCAGCTAATAGCATTTTTAATTATAATTTCTCTTAATATTTCTCTGTTTTTTTTGCTAAGTTTTTTTGAGTCATTAAGCAACTCATTTTTAAAATTTTTAGGCAGGATAACAGCAGCGGCAAATACAGGACCTGCAAGACAGCCCCTGCCTGCTTCATCGCAACCTGCCTCAATTTTTTCTTCAGTAAAGTATTGTATTAGCATTATTTTTTTTTAACAAATATAATGCGAAAGTATTCTAAAGTTTAAAATATAAATATTTATTTTTAAACATTTGTAACAAATTTTAAAATCAATACGTCATATAAATGAAAATATTAAAAAAAATAATTTTAAAACATAAAAACATGAAAGCAAAAACCATTAAATTAATCTTATTGTCATTTTTATTTCTTAATATTAGCTTATTAAGTTATTCGCAGAAAAATGTTAACAATGAGATAATTAAACAAGAAAGAGAACTCCCTGAATTTAATGAAATATATTTAACAGGTATTACAAAGGTTTATTTAAATCAGGGTGATGAACAAAAAGTTGTTGTAGAAGCCAGTGCGAAAGTTCAGGATAGAATATCTACACAAGTGAAGAATAACAAGTTGAAGATAACTTCAAAGTTTAACGGTAAACAGAAACAGTGTAAAATTTATGTTACTGTTAAAGAAATAAAGGAAATACAAATTTCCGGGGCAGCTTTTGTTAAAGGTATCGGAAATATTAATGCTCCTGAGCTGAGAATAATTGCAAGTGGAGCTTCAGATGTAAATTTAAAAATTACAGTTGATACTTTATATACTAATTTGTCGGGAGCTTCTAATGTAATTTTGTCGGGAAATGTGTATAAACATTTATCAAAGGTTAGTGGTGCTGCAGCATTAAAAGCTGCAAATTTGATTACTCAAAAAACAAATATTAATGCAAGTGGAGCTGCTAATGCAAAAGTCTTTGCTGAAAAAGAATTAAATGAGGATGTTAGTGGTGCAGCTAATGTTTATAATATAAAAGAAGTTAAAGTTAAAGAAAATAAATCAGAATCACAAAACATTGGAAATGTTCATGTTAACGAAGATGGCGATACTACAATTGTAAATATTGGAAATATTAAAATTGAAGTTGTTGACGGAGACTCTACAAAAATAAGTTTTGGAAATAAATTATTGGAAGTTAGTGCAGATGGTGATGTGAATTTTAAAAAAATAAGGAGAAAAAGAGAAAGAAAATATAACGGACATTGGGCAGGATTTGAAATGGGCGTGAACGGTTATTTATACGATAATGATTTTACTATGCCCGGAAATTATGATTTCTTAGAATTAAAATATGAAAAATCTTCTTGTGTGAACATTAACTTTTTAGAACAAAATTTTAATATCTATAGAAATCATCTCGGATTAACAACAGGTTTGGGTTTGCAATTTATTAATTATCGTTTTAGTGATAACGTAATTTTAACTCATAATAATGAAATAGGAGGGTTTAAAGATATTAACCCAGATAGAAATTATTCGAAAAGTAAATTAGTGGTTAATTATCTTACACTTCCATTATTGTTGGAATATCAAACAAACAGATTTTCAAAAGCTAACAGTTTCCATATTTCAGCAGGTATGATTTTAGCAACAAGGATTGGTTCTCATTCAAAAGTCGTTTATAATGATGGAGGAAAACATAAAGATAAAGACAGGGATAGTTTTTATTTAAATCCTTTTAAATATGACGCTACTGTAAGAATTGGCTGGGGTGTTGTTAATGTGTTTGCAACATATTCTGTAAATACATTATTTAAAACTGATAAAGGTCCTGAAGTATATCCTTTTAGTGTAGGTCTGACATTATGTAACTGGTAAGGTGTTTTAATATAATTCTAAAAAAGGGTGGCTTTTTAATTAAGGGCACCCTTTTTTTTTATTGAAAATTTTATGATGAAAAAATAATTCTGTAATTAAATTTTTTGTCTCAGAGGAATATGCCAGTGAAATCCTGCAGACATCCATCTCCCCGGCTGAATAATATTACCGAAATCAAAATATCTAACATCAAAAATATTATTAACTTGTAAAAATATATTTAAGTTTTTATGCTGCCATAAAATTTTACAGTCAAGCAATGTATAAGGCTTGTAGCTTTTTTGAATGTCATTGGCCTGTTGGGCGTCATAAATCAGATAATATCCGTTTCTGTCCTGAAAACGTAAGTTCCATGAGGCAATTAAATTTTTATAGATTTTATGCTCAATATTAAACAAAATTTTATTATGTAAATAATCTAAGGCATAACATGACTGGAACTCATCGGAAGACTTTGTTTTATAAATATGGCCGAATGATAAAGATATTTGTTCAACAAAAGTTTGTTTCTCTAATAAATATTGTGGATAAAACACAAAACCTGCTTCAAAACCTACTGTTTTTATATTTGTGATGTTTTGAGGTTGCCATTTGTCAGAACTAGTTTTTCTAATCCAATCAATAGTATTTTTCCCATCATTAAAAAATATAGATATATTGCCTTTGCCCCATGATTTTTGATATTTTACACCTGTTTCATAATTCACGGATTTTTCTGCTTTTAGATTGGGGTTACCAATATTTGTAGGTCCTTGATAATATAAATCTGTAAAAGTAGGAACACGCATAGCTGTGTTAATAGTTGCATAAACTTTAAGATTTGAGTTTAATTTATAGCTTGCATCAATTCCCGGATAAAAATAGATTTTGCCGGGCCAAAGAGAGTTAATATTTATCATTACACCGGCAGCAGCATTAAATCTGTTGAGAAATATTGCATGTTCAAAGTAAACAGATGAATTATATCGTTTATCTTTTTTTGTGTAAAAATCGTTTTTCTCAAAAAGTCCTGTTATAGTATCTTCCATTGCTATTCCAAGGACATTACTCAGTATACTTTCCTTGCGTAAATCAATCCCTATTGAAGTTTTGCCAAGTTTTGAAATTTTATATATGTTGTTGTTTATACCAAAAATACTGGTAAAATGATAGTTTGGGCTTTTATACCAGTCAGGAGCGTTAACATTATCTCTGAAAAGTTCAAAATGATCAGTGTGCCCACGCCAGAAAATTATTGTCTTAATATCAATTTTGCCTTTTTTATGAAACTTAACACTACCAAAACCTGCTTTTGTCTTTTCGTATTGATTTGGAAATTTTGCAGTGTAAAAACTGTTTGCACCAAAAGCCTTATCGCTGTATGACATTTGCCAGTTAATATCATATTTTTTTGATTTTAATACCCCCTGATAATAAAAGTTAAAGTGTTTAAAATCTGTATTGCCGGCATAACCATTGCTTTGCGTGTTGTTTATACTAAAATAATTTTGGATTTTTTTATTGTAATTATTAACACTTAGCCCAGTATGAAATAATCCATGTTCTCCTGCATAAGAAGATATATCCATAGAATTGTTTTTAGCGGTTTTGGTTACAATATTTATAGCACCGGAATATGCGTTTGGACCAAAAACACGTGAACCCGGTCCTGCAAGAATTTCAATATGGTCGATTTGACTTATGGATATTGGAAGGTCAAGGTTATGATGTCCTGTTTGAGGGTCCGAGATATTTACACCGTTTAGCAATACTAGACTCTGGTCGAAAGTACCCCCACGTATGCTGAGGTCAGCTTGCACATCGCTATTGCCCCTTTGCCTGAGATCTATGTTAGTAGCATATTGAATTATATCGTTTACATTTTGTACAGGCGCTTTTGCAATTTCTTCCCTGTCAATAACAACTATTTGTCTTGATAGCTCGCTATATAATGCAGGAGCTCTTTGCCCTACAACCTCGATACCGTCAATATTAAATTCCTGATTTTTTGCTTGTGTGGTGTCATTTTGTGCTTCTGCTCTTTTAAAATTAAAAATAACATTGATGATAATAAACAAAATAAATGCTTTTTTAAAACGCTTTTTGATGATATTCATACTGTTACTAACTTTTAATGTTTTCATAAACGTGCTGTGATTGACTCTTTTTTAAAGTCGGCAAATATATCAAAACAGTATATTTTTATACTTTACAGATAAAAAAAATTAAGTATTTTTTTGCTTAATAGGGGTTTTATTTGAACAAGTCACAGTATTATAAGTGTTTAGCTGCTATTTGTTTGTTTTCGTAGCAACTAAAACGCTAAATATTAAATAACTGTAATATAGCGTGTTAAAAACAAAGTCAAATGGATAAAAGTATTTAAAATAAATCAGTTAAAATGTTTATGGTGATTAACTGATTTATTTTATGGGAAATACAAAGTTTCAAAAAACCTTGCAGTTTTATTTGAGAAGGTTTCTTTTATTAAGAATTAATTATTTTATTAAATTCGTCTGTCCAGAAAAATTTCTTTTCACCAAAAGCAGGTTTAAGACTATCTAACCATATTGCTTTTTTATCATACTTAGCAAAAAAAGGTTTGCCAACCCAATCAGGATTACGAGCCTGAATAAATCTTAAGACAAAAACTTTTTCATTATTTATTTCTGTTATACCTAATATTTCTATTTTACCCGGCGATGTTGACATACTTGGACCTCTCACTGTCCTGCTTAATCCACTGACATTTTTATAAGCATCTTTAAATATTTTCCATGCAGATTCAAGGTCAACACAAAAATAATGCTGTGCGCTTGTATCTCTTGCTATAAACATATAATAAGGAATTAGCCCGAGTTTTGTTTGCTCTCTCCACATTTCCTCCCAGATTTCAGACTTATTATTTATATGATTTAATAATGGTGATTGTGTTCTTATGTTTACACCTGCTGAGCGTAATCGTTTTATTGCTTTCTGAACTGCCGGAGTTTTTAATTCTGTAGAATGGTTAAAATGAGCCATTAAAGCTATTTGTTTTCCTGCTTTGTTAACTTTATCAAAAATCCTGAATAAATAGTCAGCGTCATTATTGCCAAAAAATCTGTATGGCCAGTGCGAAAGAGCTTTTGTGCCTATTCGAATAGTTTGTAAATGTTCAGTTTGATATGTTAATAACGGGTCAATATATTGTTCTAATAATTTTGAGCTCATCATCAAAGGATCGCCACCTGTTAATAACAGGTCTGTTATCTCTTTATGTTCTTTGATATATTCAAATAATAATTTAGTTTCTTTAGATGCTATTTTCAGATTTTTTATCCCAACAAATTGAGCCCATCTGAAGCAAAAAGTACAATAAGCATGACAGCTTTGTCCCTGACTTGGGAAAAATAATGCTGTTTCATGATATTTATGCTGTGTGCCCAAAAGTTTTTCGCCGTTTATTTTCGGTATATTGTAGTTTAATTGCCCATCAGGATGAGGATTTAACTCCATACGGATTTTATTTGCTTCTTTTTTAATGATATTCTTATCCGCTTTAGCTTTTATTAATGTAGCTATCCTTTTAAAATGTTCAGGCAGTAGCATATTTTTTTGCGGAAAAGTGAGGATAAACATTGGATCATCAGGAACATTGTCCCAATTTATTAATTCATTAACATAATACGAATTGCTTTTAAAAGGAAGCACTTGTGATACAACATCAATGGCAAAAAGCTGTGACTTTGATAATTTATCTATCCCGGGAATTTCGCGATAGTTACTATTATTATATGCTTTATACCTAATGTTTTGATTTTTAATGACAATATTGTGATACGATTTGTACATAATATTAGTAATTATTTAAAAAAAATGTTAAAAAAAAAATTAGTAAAAAAATATGGTAAATAGAGGTGTAAGAAAAATTATATCTTATTTATTTTATTCTTTGCTTACAAATATATATAAAATTTTCATATGATACAAAATTAGATTATAAAAAATGATAATAATTATTTATTTTATAAAGATGTAATGCTAAAATAAAATTGTTGATAATAATATCAAAATTTATTTCTTTCTTTTCTGGCCAACGAGAATATACCTTTTTAATGGAGGTTTTTTATGTTTTTTGTACTTTGGGATATAATCTTTTTTACGACTAGAGGATGTTTCTTTATGATATTTAGCTCTTGGAATTTTATAGTATCTTGGCTTAGAATTTGAACATGAGGTGTTAAGAAAAATAAATGATATACTTATAATTAATAAAATTAAATATTTTTTTATTCTGTTCATCTTTAAATATTTTTTCGTTTTTGTTATATCAGTATTTGTTTGTATTAAAAATATCAGTTTGTAAAAATAATTAAAAAAAAATTAGATTCATAAAAAAACTTAGATGAATTTTCTGTAATGGAATTGTAATGTTAAAAATTTTTTCGGATTTCTGAAATATTAAGAATTAAATAAGATTTTTAATTTGTTGATAATTGGTTTATTAAATAAATAGTGCTACCACGAATTTAGTGGAATATTGACAAATGCGAAAATGATAAAATGCTTAAATGCGAAAATACAAAAACAGTTCTGATACAAAAACAAAATATTGTCTGTAATAAATTTTTCATTAACTGATATTTAATTGTTTTGAAACATTTAAGCATTTAGACATTTAAGCATTATAAGTAAGCTGTTTGATAGAATCACAGAAAAATTATTTTCCATTAAAACAACAGTAGAACCAAATAAAAAATATTTTTTATTAATTTTTTATTTGTATTAAATTTTATTTTAATAGATTTGCAAACTGATGGTGTTTTTATTTTTATTCAAAAAATAAAACATAATAGGGAATCGGGTGAAAATCCCGAACAGTTCCCGCTGCTGTAAGCTCATAATTTTTTTGAAAATTCTTTAGCCACTGTTATTTATAATGGGAAGGCATTTCAAAAATTGAGTAAGTCAGAAGACCTGCCATCTAATTTATATTTAAAGCTTTCGGGATAAAAGCAGAGGTAAATTTTTTCTTATTAAATTTATTCCTACTTGTTTTCCGTCTGTTTTTATATTTTAATAATAATCTTTTTGATTTTTTATTAAAAGAAATATTATTGTTGAAAACAGATAAAAAAAATGAAAAACAGACTATTAGTACTTTTACTATTATTTAGTTTTAAACTATTGGCACAAAATACTCTTGCTGTTGATACAGTTTATAAACTTCCTGAATATAATGTGCATTCAACCCGTATTAATGATTTTTCAAAAGGATTGATGATTCAAAGAATTGATACTATCAGTTTGCTAAAATATAAGTCTGCTACTTTAGCTGAAATATTAAAAAAAGAGACCCCGATTTATATTAAATCGTATGGTTCAGGAGGATTGGCAACAATCTCTTTCAGAGGCACTTCTTCTTCTCAAACAGGAATTTTTTGGAATGATATTAATATTAACTCTCCTAATCTCGGAATGTCAGACCTGTCTCTTATACCTCTTGCTTTTTTTAATTCTGTCGGCATTCTTCATGGTGGGGCAAGTTCTTTATCAGGAAGTGGTAATATTGGTGGAAGTATTCATCTTGATAATAATGTTTTGTTTAAAAAGGATAAAGATATTGAATTGGGTCTTTCTTCAGGAAGTTTTCATAATTATGCCTCAAATCTTAAGGTATTATTGTCAAATGATAAATGGTATTCTTCTACTGTTGTTATTTTTAATAAAAATAAGAATGATTATAAATATATTAATACCTGTAAACATGGACATCCTGAGGAAAGATTGAAAAATGCCGAATTGTCTCAGTATGGAATAATGCAGAATATTGCCGGAAAATTTAAACATAATAATTTTTTTAAGGCTGGATTTTGGGTTCAGAAAACAGAAAGAAACATTCCTGCTACAATGACTATGGTTTCGAGCAATGCTATGCAAACAGATAAAGTTTTCAGAACAACATTGCAATGGAAAAAATTGTATAAAAATTCTTTGTTTATTACTAAAACTGCTTTTTTTGATGAGTATTCACATTATCTTAATGATTTTGATGATGAGAATATTTCGAATGATATTGATTCAAAATTTCATACCCTGACATCAATTGCCGGAATTCAGTATAAATATAATTTTTCGGACAGGATAAAAATAAATGCAGGCATCAACACAAAATATATTTTTGCAGATATTGATGATTATCAGTCTGATAAATCACAGAAACATTTAGTGGGATTTTTTTCTTTTGAAAATTCTTTAAAAAAAATCAAATGGAAGTGGAATGTGAATTTAAGACAGGAATTTGTTGAAACTTATAATGTGCCGTTTACTTATTCTTTTGGAGCAGAAGGGAAATTATTTTATTTGTTATCTGCTAAAATTAATGTGTCAAAGAATTTTAGAGCACCCACTTTAAACGATTTATTTTGGAAACCCGGCGGCAATGAAAATTTAGACCCTGAAATTAGTCAAAATCAAGAGCTGAGTATTATTTTTAATTCTAAAGATTATTTTAAAAATTATTTTTCAGTATTATCCTGCACTTTTTATAATTCTGTTATTAACGATTGGATAATGTGGTATCCTGTGTCAGGGAATCTTTGGTCACCTGTTAATATTCAAAAAGTCTGGTCAAGGGGTGTGGAGATTAATAATGTATTTAAATTTAATATCAATAATTTAAAGATTAATTTTTCGCAGGCTTATACTTTTGCCAAAACTACTAATCAGAAAAAATTATCAGCTAATGACAATACATATAAAAAACAATTGATTTATGTTCCGGAACATAATGCTAATGCTGCTTTAAAAATTTTCTTAAAAAATTATTGTTTTGAATACAGACAAAATTTTGTGTCTAAAGTATTTGTTACCAGCGATAATCAGGATAGTATTGATTCTTACACTTTAGCAGATATTAGTGTCTCGAAAAATTTGGAATATAAAAATCATTCAATATATATTTTATTTCAGGTAAAAAATTTGTGGAATAGCGATTATCAGACAATGAAATATTTTCCTATGCCGGGAAGATATTTTTCAATGAATTTGAATTTTAAAATATAAAATATTTATTAATAAATTAATGATAATTAATCAAATAAAAAAACAAAAACATGAAAAAATTAAATTTACTATTAGTATTGGCTTTATTAGGTACACTGTTTTTTAACAGTTGTACAAAAGATGACAAGAAAGAAAATTTCCCTTATGATAACGGGGTTTTTATCACTAACGAAGGTCCTTTTCAGAGTGGCTCGGGAACAATAACATTTTATGACAAAGCAACAGGCTTAACACAAGAAAAAATTTTTGAAACTGTTAATGCAATGCCTTTGGGAAATATAGTTCAGTCAATGAATATTTTTAATAATAAGGCTTATATTGTTGTTAATAACGCCAATAAAGTTGAAATTGTAAATTCAGGAACATTCGAATCTCTTGGTAGTATTGAGAATTTTAATCTGCCGAGATATTTTTTGGGAATAAGTTTATCAAAAGCTTATGTAAGTTGTTGGGATAATACTGTAGCTGTTGTAAATTTGGACGATAATTCTATTGTTAAAAATATTCAAACACAAAGCGGACCTGAAACTATGATAAAATATAATGATAAAGTTTTTGTATTAAACTCGGGAGGTTTTGGTGTTGACAGTACAATAACTGTTATTAATTCCGAAACTGATGAAGTTTTGTCAACAATACAAACAGCAAAAGTTCCTTCAGGAATTCAAATTGATAAAAATAACAATATGTGGGTTTTATGCTCAGGCCAAGGTTGGAACGGCTTCCCTCAGGAAACTGATACAAAAGGTCATCTTATTTGCTTAAACCCAAATGATTATAGTGTTGTTAAAGATATTATATTTCCTGCTTCTGATAAGCATCCTCAAAAACTTATAATTAATAAAAATAAAGATATTTTATATTATTCTTATATTGATGGTGTTTATAGCTTTGATATTAATTCTGATAATTTGAATGATAGTCCGTTAATTAGTCATGCAATGTTTTATAATATTGGTTTTGATAATAACGACAGAACAATTTATGCCTCAGACGCAAAAGATTTTGCACAGGATGGAATTGTATATATTTATAATTCTAATGATGGTGCTGTAGTAGATTCAATAAATGCAGGTGTTGTCCCCGGTAGTTTTTATTTTAACGATTAATACTTTTGTTATATTTTCAACCTGAGTTTGATAAAATAATATTCAGGCTCAGGTTAAATTTATATAAAATTTTAGGCTTTAAAATTTAACAAAAAAATATTTATTTAAAAGGTCATCCCTAACGGGACTTATTATTAATTTTATAATCTATATCCCTGAACTTCCGTTCAGGGCTACAAATAGAAAATTCCTATGGAATTAAAAAAAATAGTTTTATAAATGGAGTTAGAAAAGATGATTTATTAAATTTTTATAAAGAATACAAGAAATCAAATATTTTTAGGCTATTGTGACATTCAATCAATCATTCAATCAATCATTCAATCAATCATTCACACATTCATTCATACCATTATTACGGTTAAAATAACACTATAATTGAATTATTTAAATTTAACAATAGTTACTCCGTGCCCACCTCTTTTTATATCTTCATCTTCAAAATTTTCAATTTGTTCAATATTTACAAGGTAGTTTCTTATGGCATTATATAATATGCCGTAACCCTTGCCATGAATAATTTTTATTTCTTTTATGTTTAGTAATATTGCATCGTCAATATATTTTGAAATAATGTTTAAAGTTTCTTCTACTTTTTTCCCTCTGACATCTATCGAGAGTTTAAAATTTGTAGCTTTTTCATTAATATTATCATAAACAGAATCTTTAAAATTTGAATGAGTTTTTTTTATTTGACTCTTTGCTTCTTTTCTGCTTATTTTTTCAACACTGTCTTTTGTTGTTTTTAGTTTAATTGAATTAAAGGCTATGGTAATTTGTTGCTGATTTATAGCCTCAACTACGCCAATGATATTTTGTTCTTTTAATTTAACAAAATCACCTTTATTGATATTTTTGTCTAAAGGTGTAATTGATTTTTGTTTTGTCGGTTTATTTGAGGGTTTTTCAGTATCTCCGATTTTTTTTGAAAATTCAGTTAATTTTTTTCGTATTGTTTTTGTTTTTTCTTTTTCAGCAGAATTTTCTTTTATTTCTTTAATGGTTTTCTCAATAAGTTTATTTGCATCCTTAATAAGTTGTTGTGCTTGATTTTGTGCTTTTATAATAATATCTTTTTTAGACTTTTCGAGAGTAGTTGTCAGAGCTTGATATTTTGTTAAAACTTCTGATAATAATTCGTCAGCAATTTTTATCTGGGCTTGTTTTTTTTCAAGTTCTTTTTTTTCTACTTCCAGCCCCTGTAATTGTTTATCGAAATTCAGTTGAGTTTTTCCTGTTTTTTTCTCTGCATTGGCAAGAATGTCTTTTGGAAATCCAATTTTGTTAGCAATTTCAAAAGCAAATGAACTTCCCGGATTCCCTATCTTAAGTTGATACAAAGGCTGTAATTTTTTAGAGTCAAAAAGCATTGCTCCATTAATAATACCTTCATTTTTCTCAGGCAATAATTTTAGATTTGAATAATGGGTTGTAACCACTCCAAATGATTTTTTCTTGTTGAGTTTTTCTAGTACTGCCTCAGCAATAGCCCCGCCGAGATTTGGTTCTGTACCCGTGCCAAATTCGTCTATTAAAAATAATGATTTTGAATCGCAGTTTAAAATAAAATTTTTTATATTTATTAAATGCGAGCTGTAAGTGCTTAAATCGTTTTCAAGCGATTGTTCATCACCGATATCAATAAAAAGTTTGTTGAAAATTCCCGCAACGGAATTTTCTTTTAAGGGTATTAATAATCCTGATTGTAGCATGTATTGCAACAGACCAATAGTTTTCAGACATACTGATTTGCCTCCTGCGTTTGGTCCCGATATTATTAATATCCTGTTATCATTATTAAGAATAATATTTAATGGGACAATTTTTTTGTTTTGAGCTTTGTGCGAGAGATATAATAATGGATGTTTCGCCTCTTTCCAATTCAGGAAACTCTTTTCTTCCAATAAGGGTTTAATGGCATTTATCTTGATTGCAAATTTTGCTTTTGCTCTTATAAAATCTATTATCCCCAGAAAATTGTATGCTTTTTCTAAATCATTAATATAAGGTCTTATAAAATTAGTAAACGCAATAAGTATTTTTAGTATCTCTCTTTTTTCGGAATATATTAATTCCTGCAGTTCGTTATTAATATCAAATATTTCCGTTGGTTCAATATAAACTGTTTGCCCTGTTGCTGATTCGTCATGTATAAACCCTTTGATAATATTTTTATTTGATGCAGGCATTGGTATTACTGATCTTCCTTTTCTTATTGTTATAGAAACATCCTGCTTTATCCAGCCCTGTTTTTTTGCTCTTGTCAGACTGGCTTTTATTTTATTGTCAATATCCCGGTGTTTTGATATTATTTGTTTTCTGATTTTTTTTAGATTTTCTGATGCATTATCTTTTATATCTCCTTTATTGTCAACAATATTTATGATTTTAGAAATTATTGTTTTTTCAATAAATATTCCTTCAGTAATATTAAAGAGATATGGATATTTTTCTTTTCCTCTTTTTTTGATGAATTCAAGGCTATCTGAAATAGCAGATAATGAGAGCTTTAAATCAATAAGCTTGTTTTGTTCAATATTAGTGCCGGGAATTTTTATTCTGTTTAGCTCTTCAGTAAGATCATAATAATCTTGTGCAGGAAAAGGATCTTCTAAAAGTAAAATGTTTTTAAATTCTTCTGTTTGACTTAATAAAGTTGTTATCTGTTCATAATTTGACGAGAATGTTATTTTGTCAACTTTATTTTTTCCAAGGACACTTAAGCATTCTTTTTTTAGTAATTCCCGTATTTGAATAAAACCAACTTTTTGTTCAAAATTTTTAGGATATATCACGGTGTTTTTTTTGCAAAAATAAGATAAATAGATTATTTATTTTTTATTTGATTTCTATTCTTTTTTTTCCTTATGAAGATTATAATAGATAAGATAAAAATAAGACTAATACTTATAGTTAGTAAAAAATTAAAATCAGAAGACAGAGGTTTTGTGTTGCCAATGCAAACATAGCCTGCCCAATAATGAGGATGAGCGTTAAGCTGGTCTGAATTTTTCAGGAATTTGAGTTTTGCTGCACGTAAAGCATCATCTTTGCTTTCACCATTCATTAGGTTTTCATAAAAATATTTTATTAGATTTGAGCTTGTTTTATCATTAACAGTCCATAAAGTCATAACAATACCGGACACTCCTGAATAAATAAATCCTCTTGCCAAACTCATTATCCCTTCACCTCTTCTTAAAATTCCGGAACCTGTATTACATGAACTTAATACAGCTAAATCAGCATTAAGTTTCATATTGAATAATTCATAAGTTGTTAAATATCCATCATTCTCAAGGTCTGTTTCATTATTAAATACTAATTTAGAATACATAGGATTTTCATCATCAATAATAGTATGCATTGCCAGATTAAGAATATCATAATCCTTGGCATATTTTTTGAAATTGCTTTCAGTAGCTTCTCTATTTTTGAAAATTTTTGTTTTAGCAATATTCGAAATCATTTTCAGTTCATGTTCAACTCCGGGTATAGGAATAAGCTGGCTTCTTTGATCAGGGGTGATGTTATTATTCTGAAAATTTATATCATTGTTTTCAGAATATGAATTACCAAATGCTAAAACTTTATTATTTAATTTAAAATATTTCTTTTTATTGTTGTGTATTAATGTTGCTGAGTAAGAATAACTTATGGCGTGTTTTTTAATGAGATACGGTAAATAATGATAATTCATCATTGTATTGTGCTTATTATCATAAAGCAAAATCTCAAAAGGAATATATCCTAATTTGTCGTCAGGGATTATTATTAATTTTTTCCCCTTAATAATTTTTTCTGCAGGAGCTATAAGTTTTTTATATAAAAAATATGCTGAATTTGTAAAATTTGTAAAATTTGTAAAATTATAATTTGCATAATTTTTGCCTATAAGCTCATTCCTGAGAATTTTTATGTTGCAATTTAATGTGCTGTCAACATTATCAGTAAAATAATTGATTGTGTTTTTTGTGATTATAAAAGTAAATAGCAATGAATCTGAAACTGTATATTCTATTAATGCTTCTTCTTTTTTAAGTTTCTTTTGTAATGACTTAATGCTTACAGTGCTGTAATCATATTTTAAATGATAATATTCAGGATATTCCTTTTCAATAGTTTTTATTATTGAATCGTATTTGTTATTCATATTAAAAAGCTTGTTCTTCCAGAATTTTATTTTTTCCTTCCCAGGGTTTGTCTTATGATTTTCTTCGTAAATAAATTTTTTATATAATGCTATGTCTTGTTTAAGATTTTTTCTTTCTAATTGTATGTTTTGTGGAATTTTTGCCAGCTCTTCAGCTTCTGAATCTTTCATTGATGCTAATAAAATTGCTGCTTTGCTTTTTTCTGAAAAACTATATGCATATTCATAATATTCAGGATTTTCAGTTTTAGAATATAATATTAATGCAGCTTTTATTGCGTTAGGAAATATAACGGTTTCCCTCTCTGTTAATAATAATTTGCTTTCCTCACTTAAATAACTAAACCTGATTTTTTCTAATAATTTTATTGACAGTGAATATGTTTTAAAACTCTCAATAATATCGTTTATGTTATGTGTATCCTTTTCGTATAATTCTAATAATGCTTCTCCTTTATTGTTCAAGGCATTCAACAGATAATAGTCGTAAATTAATTTGTCCTCATCAGGATTTGAATAAATATTTGTATTATTGTATTCAGGCAATATTGATGTTATTGATTTCTGAAAATATTCTAATGCCTTTTTATATTTACCTTGTTTTTTATATAATATCCCTATTCTGGAAAGACAATTTGATACGTCCCTGTTTTTTGCCCCGAATTGTTTAAGATATATTGTATATGCTTTATTTAGTAAAATTAATCCTTTTTTAAAATTGTTTCTTTGTGAACAAAAATCCCCGTAATACAGATAGCTTAATGCCAATTCAGTACTGTTATTGCCAAAAGTCTCCTTTGCTTTTTTAATTGATAAATTATAATAATAATTTGCTTTTTTTATATTGTCGAGTGCTTTGTAACAGTTTGCCAGATTTCTGTATGTCTTTATTAATGACGGCAAGTCTTTATTGTTCGACATACTTTTATAATAATATTTTAATGCATTATTAAAATCACCTTGTTTTTTATATACATATCCTATGTTCATATATGTTTTTAATATCTGCGGATTATTAGCTTTATAGTTTTTGCCGAATATTGATAATGCTTTGTTAAAATAACTTAATGCTTTGTTATAATCGCTTTGGCTTGAGTATATTGTTCCTTTATTTAAATAAACTACGGCAAGGTTTGAATAATTTTCATCAAATTTTGTTTTATAAATATTTTCTGCTTTATCGTGGTATTCTAATGCTTCAACATATTTACCTGTTAAATTTAACAATCTACCAATATTAAGATAAATCAATGCAAAATTTGGATCATCTTTCTTAAGTAATTTTTCATTGATTTTTAAATTTTTTTTAAAAAAAAGCATGGCTTTATTATAATCTCCCTTAATGGCATAAACTATTCCGATATTTTGATAATACATTGCAATATCGGGCGATAAAGTGTCTTTTTTTTGACGGGAGTTTTTCAATGCTTTATTATAATAATTTAATGCTTTATTATATTTTCCAATATTATAATAAATGCTTCCCAAATTATTATATGATTTTGCCAGATTAGTGTCATTAATGCCGTTAATTTCTGTTTTAATCTTTATTGAATTTTTTAAATTTTTAATTGCAGAGGTATATTTATTTTCGTTAAAATTTAAAGTCCCTTTTAAATGTAATAAATCTGACAATAGAAGTTTATTATATGAAATTAAGTAAAGTTGTTTTTCAATAAAAGAGATAATTTTTTTTGTTTTTTTATAATTCCCTTTTATTCTATAATAATCTGCTGCTTTAATTTGGCAATACAAATATTTTTCAAGATTATTATTGTCTTTAAATATCTTGCTTGCTTTCTGATAATAAACAAAAGCACTGTCATAATTTAAAACACTATTAAATTTTTCAGCTTTATTTAAAT
>JAGGUV010000159.1 GCA_021158345.1 Bacteroidales bacterium | reverse complement strand
GGCTTTGAAGTGCTTATCGATAATTTTAAGGATATAGATAAAATGCTGTCTGTTGTTTACCACTCTATAGGTTACGACCTTGATGCTTTGAGCATTAAACAATTATATCCGCAAATTTTCGATTGGCTTGAATTACAAAATATGAATGTTGTAATAATTCTTGTTTTGATGTTGTTGGTCTCAGGTGTTACAATGATATCAACACTTTTGATTTTAATTATTGAGCGTACTAATATGATTGGTATTTTAAAAGCCCTTGGCTCAAAAAACAAAAGTATAAGAAAAATATTCCTTTATAATGCTTCTTATCTCATTGTAAAAGGCTTGTTTTATGGTAATGTCTTTGGCTTGTTATTATGTCTTTTACAAAAATATTTTAGAATAATTAAATTGCCTGAGGAAACATATTATGTGTCGGCAGTCCCGATAAATTTAAACCTCTTTCATATTTTATATTTAAATGCCGGAGCTTTTATTATCTGCTTTTTTATGTTGATTATACCTTCAATGATAGTTGCAAAAATTTCTCCAATCAAGACTATTAGGTATAACTAAATTATTTTTTTGAAATAAATATCTTAATTTTATATTATTTTTATTCACATTTTAAATTTCATAAAAAACAAGAAAACAAATGAAATATAATCAATTAAATAAAATTTTCATAATAATTATTATTATTTTGATGACTTCTTGCGAACAAATATTCGAATATAGTCCTTATCAGGTAAAAGTAGCAAATGATGATAAAAATCAAAATAGTAAAAATATTAATAAACTTATTGAAAAAGATAATGGGGAATTTAGTGATTTTAAAATTGCTTTAATAGGCGACACACATACTTTTTATGACGAATTTTTAGACATTGTAGGTGTTTTAAATAAGCGGGATGATATTGATTTTATTATTCATGTTGGAGATATTACCACAAGTGCCACTAACAGAGAGTTTATTTGGTTATCAGAAATTCTTAATAAATTTAATAAACCTATAATTACAATTATTGGCAATCATGATTATTTATCAAATGGACAATATGTTTATGAAGAAATGTTTGGCCCGACAAATTTTGTTTTTAATTATCATAATTGCAAATTTGTAATTTTTGATGATGTTATTTGGGAAAAGGATGTAGAAGACCCGGATTTTGACTGGTTTAACGAAAATCTTAAAAACGATAATAATTTCACCCATGTTATCCCCCTCTCTCATATTCCGCCCTGGGACGAACAATTTTCTTATGGTAATGAGTTAATATATAATTATATTTTATATACAAATAATATAAAATTTTCTGCTCATGGTCATACACATCATTTTGATACTATAAGACCTTATCCCCAAATTGGAAATATTAAATATTTAACCACCGATGATATTGGTGATAGACATTTTGTTGTCTTAACAATAAAAAAAGATGATATTATTGTTGAAAATATTGCATACTAAAATCTAAAGAAAAATGAATTTAAAAAAAAATATAATTATCCTGCTTTTCTTAACAGTCTGTTTTTCGTCTGCTTACAGTCAAATTTTCATAGACAGTTCTTATTTAAAAAAAAATACTGTTTTAATAATTAATTCCGATTCAATAATTTTTCCACATAAAGGAATTGTCCCTGATCATTATAAAACACAATTTGCCGGTAACATTGGTTTTTTATCAATAGGCACAGGTTATAATTTTGGCTCTTCTTATGAATTAACATTAATGGGTGGTTTTGTAAATAAATTTTTTGGTGGTTGCGAAAAAAATGTATTTACAGTTGCATTAAAAAACAACTTTAATTTGTCGAAACCATTATATTTTAACTCTAAGATGTCGTTTGTGCCTGCTGCAGGAATTTCTGTTAACTGGGGATATACGCATAATACTTTTGAAAAATTGCCACCGCATTATACTGAAAAATATTATTTTCAAAATAAAATTCATTTAGCTCCTTATATTGCAGGAAAACTAAGATATGATATTAATTATAAAATATATAAATACGTTGAATTTTATGCCGAAGTTGGGAGCCTTGATATTTATATTCTTGAATGTGTTAAAAATAGATATGTTACTTTAGATAAGATTTTAAATCTTGCTCTTGGTGTTAGTTTGTACATTAGATAAAAACTACTGAATTTTTTAGTACATCAATTCTATAATTCACTACATTTTTTTTACACTTCATTGCAAATCATTTTTTTATTAAAATGATATTATGCTATTTTGCTCACATCTTAACTTAAAAAACATCAACTATGGAAACACTAAAAATTAAACATTACAAGTTTATCTGTCTTTTATTATCTTTTTTAATGATTTTTTCATTTGCGCAAAGCAATGTTATTAATCATATCTATGTTGAAAGCGGAACACAGTCTAAAATGGAAAAACAATATAGATATTTTGATAATTTTTCAAATTATAATATTAAGACTAAAGGAGATATCAGTGTTAACGATGATGATACAGGTATCAAAAGCATAACTCCTAACGGCTATTTAAAATTCAGCAAAAAAACTTTTGGAAACAAAAGAGCTATTTTTATCGAAAGCAATTCAAATGGTGAATTAACTTATGAATATTATGAAGGAAGAAAAGAATTACCTTTTGATCCAGAAGGTAAGAAATGGCTTTCTGAAGTACTTTTGGAAGTTGTCAGAATAACAGGTATTGATGCTGAAGGTCGCACAAAAAGAATTTATTCTAAAAATGGAATAGACGGTTTTTTAGAAGAGATACACGAAATATCATCAAATACTGTTATGGCAAAATATTTTGAAGCATTGTTAGATAATTTTAAATTGTCTGATGATGAGCTGATAGCTGTTATTTCTTCAATATCGCAGGAAATGAGCTCAAATACAAGCCGTGGAATGTTATACCGTAGATATAATGATATATTTATGAAAAATGATTTAACAGCAATTGTATATTTTAGAAATGTCTCAAAATTATCATCAAATACTGAACGTGGCTCTGTACTCAGAAATATCAACAAGAAAATTAATTTTGATAATCCAAAACTTACAGAAGCCTATTTTGCAGGTGTTGATAAAATGTCATCAAATACTGAACGTGGTTCAGTTCTTAGAAATCTGGAACAAACACAGGAGCTGAACAATCAGGCATATGCAAGATTACTTATGAGTGTGAAAAAGTTAAGTTCTAACACTGAAATGGGTTCTGTTATGCGTTCGCTTGAAAAAATTAATTTGAACGACCCCAATGTAAACGAAGCATATTTTAATGCTATTGATGCAATGTCAAGCAATACTGAAGCAGGATGTACTCTCAGGCATATTATTAAAAATTATAATTTAAATGATCAGAATTATGTTAGCTTATTACATAGTGTTAAAAAACTCTCTTCCAATACCGAAATTGGAAGTGTTCTCAGATCAATTACTAAAATAAATCTTAATAATCCTGATGTCAATGATGCATATTTTAGAGCAATCAGCAGTCTTACGAGCAATACAGAGGCAGGGAGCGTATTGAGTAATGCCATTAAAAATTATAAGATGAATAATGATTCATGGGCAAGTTTGTTTTCAGTTACAGGTAAACTTACTTCAAATACCGAAATGGGCTCTGTTATGTCTAAGGCTATTGATTTTATGCCTGTAAATAATGTTGTTGCTGATGCCTTTTTTGATGCAGCAGCTAAGTTTTCTTCAAATACTGAACACGGAAGAATATTGAGAAAAATGGCTTTAAACGATAAACTTGATAAATATGCTTGTATTAAATTATTGGAGAGTGCACGAAAACTATCTTCAAATACAGAAAAATCTTCAGTATTGATAAAAGTCAGCAAGACAAAATTTGTTGAAGATAAAGATGTTAGAGCTAAATATATGTCTGTTGCTAAAACACTCTCTTCTAATTCTGATTACAGAAACGTTATTGAAAAATTGATTGATTAATAAAATATAAAGTCTTTAAAATTAAAAAGGGAGCGGAAATTTTTATTTGCTTCCTTTTTTAATTCCCGTATATAAAAAAGTAGTATTTGAAATTTTTATTGTATTTTTAAAATCTAATAAATTTAAATCCGGTAATGTCAGGAAAGTGGAGAAATATTATTATTAACACAATACTTGCTATTGCTTTGTATATCTACTTTGTTTATAGCGAAAGCAGTATTGTTCCTGACATTTCTGAAAACCTGCTTAGCCTGCTGCTAACTATAATTTTAATAAATATATCCGGCTTTATAATTTTATTTATCAGCAGAAGATTAAACAAGATTATGCCCTGGAATAAACAAATTACAGTGCGGTTTTTTTCTGAAACAGGAATAATCTTGGCTGTATTTTTGATTATTGGCATTGCTGCAATAAAACTTTGGTTAGAACATACTCTCCCTGTAAGTGAAGAAAGCAGCTTTTTTATAGATTATCGCGATGCTATAATTAAATATATGATTATTTCAGTTGTTGGCGCCAATATATTTTCAATTATAAACTTTTCTGTTTTTTCTTTTAATCAATATTCTGTTGTCAGGATTGCAGCTATGAAACTTGATAAGGAACAAAAAAGCCTGCAATTTGATTCTTTGAAAAATCAGTTAAGCCCTCACTATCTTTTTAATTCATTGAATACTATTTCTGCGCTTATTTACAAAGATACCGGCTTAGCCGAAACTTTTATCAGAAATCTTACCAAGACATATAATTATATCCTTAACACAAATAAACACAGGCTTGTTACTGTTAACGACGAATTGACTGTAATACATTCGTATTTTTCAATGCAAAAAATAAAATATGAAAATTTAATTGATTTGAAAATTGATTTGACTCCTGAGATAAAAAACACATTTATTCCTCCTTTGTGTCTTCAAATACTGCTTGAAAATTCCTTCAAACATAATGGTGTCAGTGATGAAAATCATTTAACGATAAAAATATTTACAGAAAATAATGAATATCTTGTTGTGAGCAATAATATTATTCAAAAACAGGATTATTCTGATAATCAAGATAATAAATCTTATAAAATGGGTCTTGAAAACATAAGTAAACGATATAAATATTTTACTGATAAAAATATTATTATTGATGCTGATGATAATAGCTTTATTGTTAAGTTGCCATTAATATTAAAAAAACAAAAAAATTGAATCGAAAACATTTTTATAATAATACAGTCTTCAGGATACTAGCTCCAATATTTGGCGGGCTGCTTATCTATTTTATGATTCTTATGTTTTTTGATTCTGTTAATATGATTTTTGAGAATTTTTTTAGCAAAGAAATTTTATTTGTTATTGTGCTGACATTTGTCTTTTCCGAGTTAATTAGATTATGTGTGATTTTTCTTAATAAAATTAGTTTCTTTAATAGAAGTTTAAAAATACGGATTGTTTTTCAGATGATATTTACTTCTGTTTTGTCAGTAATTATTGTTTCTGTAATCTTGCATCTTTATTTTATTTTTGTTGAAGGCTTTAGCTATATCAAAACAGAGCTTATTGTTTTTAATTCTTTGTATTTGCTCGCTGTAATTTTTTATAATCTGTTTTATTTCAGTCTTGAGTTTATAAATTTAAAAAACGAACAGAAAATAATTGAAGAAAGGAGAATGAAGGAAAATCTGGACTTGGAGATACAAGCATTCAAAACAAAAATTAATCCGAAATTATTATTCCAAAGTCTTGAAACAATAATCTCCGAATTGCATTCTGATAAAAAATCTGCTGATAATTTGGTTTCCGAACTCTCAAAAATATACAGATATACTCTTGATAACAGATTTAATGACCTGGTATTGGTAAAAGATGAACTAAACTCTTTAAAATCATTTATTAACATTTTAAATGTAAAATATCAGGGGAATGTAAAATTTAATATTAAAATTGCTGCTCAATGTGAGGAATCGGGAATTGTTCCTGCCACTCTTCTTGCTATACTTGAACAAGCTGTTAATGAAAACATTATTACAGGCTCACTGCCTTTGAATATTTCTATTAAAAGCCTGAACAATTCAATTATTGTAAAATATAAGATAAACAAGCATATTATTTGTGAGAATGATTTCAATAATCGTATAAAATTTATTGAAAAAGCTTACAATTATTTTTCTGATAAAGCTTTTAATATTTTTGAAGAACAGGGATTTAAAAATTATGAAATAAAACTTCTTAATATTGAAGAAGAAAATTGATTTTCAAATCAACAAACAATAAAAAATAAATCTATGAATATAATAATTGTTGAGGATGAAAAACCTGCTGCCGGCAAACTCGAAAAAATGATTAATTCGTATGATCCTGAAATTGAAATTACAGGTATATTCCGCTCTGTTGCAAAGACTGTGGAATTTCTTAATAATACTGATAGTTTCCCTGACCTGATGTTTATGGATATTCAATTGACTGATGGTTTGAGTTTTGAGATTATTGAACGAACTAAAGTCAGAACACCGATAATATTTGTTACTGCTTACAACGATTATGCTATCCGCGCTTTTAAAACCAATAGCATCGATTATCTTGTCAAGCCGTTTTCTTATGATGACTTTTGTCAAAGTATGGAGAAAATGCAAACTCTTAAAGAAAATTTCAGTACTAAAAGTATGGATTTTGAAAACCTTAGCAGAGCTTTATCAAAACTGAATAAATCTTTTAAAACAAGGTTTATGATTAAAGTTGGGGAACATATCAAGTCAGTGAAAGCTGAGAATATTGCTTTATTTTTTGCAGAAGGAAGAACTGTTTATCTTTTAACAAATAAGCAAAATAAATACATTGTTGATTTTAAGCTCGAAGACCTGGAAGCTTGTCTTGACCCAACAATGTTTTTCCGTGTTAACAGGTCGTTTATTTTTAATATCAATGCAATTAAAGATGTTATAGTTTATTCAAACAGCAGATTAAAAATTATTCCCAACATAGAATTTGAAAAAGAAATTATTGTCAGCAGAGATAAAGTCAGCAGTTTAAAAATTTGGCTCGACGGTGCAGCGTGAGATTTTATAGTGATGATGTCGAAAAAAATATTATTAATAATTTTTCCTATTTATTCTGAAAATTGTTTAGAAACACGCCACTTAGCCCCTCTTTTTGTTGAAATATGAACCATAATCAAATATTTACAGGTTTCAATTTAAAAACTAAAAAACCGTATGATAAAACAAATTTATCATCAATTTTTCCTTTTGACAGAAGCCAATCTTCATATTTGTAAAATCCCTGTAATTATTAAAACCACATATCCTTTGAAATAGTCAACTCCGCTACTTTTGGTGTCGCCTGCCTGACGTGCCTTGGCAGACAGGTTTAACAATGCAAATAAAAACTGTTGATGATAGTTCTACGGAGTTTTTATATGCTTAGATGTTATGTAGCGTATTTATTTTAGTATCAATTTCCTTATTCCAACTAAATTTTCATTCGTTCTTATTTTTATGAAATAAATTCCAGAATTTAATTTGCCTCTATTAATTATAATGGATTGATTGTTAAAATAATTCTTTTGTCTTACTAATTGACCTTGAATGTTAAAAATACTAAATTCAATTCTATTATATCTATTCAATTCAATAATAGCAGTTTTATTCATAGGGTTTGGTGTAATCATAAATTTTAAAGACTTTATATCATTAATTCCAAAACCTAAGTCAGTAGAATACAATTTAATATTATCAATCATCCACCCTTCTTTATTGTTTTCAATATTGTCTGAAATAAAATTAAATCTTACAATCATTGTATCACCAATATCATCCATATTATTTTTCAACATAATATCATGCCACGAAAACATTGTCGTTATCCAATCATTTGAATGACCAGAAAAACCAAATTCTCCATTGTATAAAGTATCATAATTATTATATAAGTTTAAATTGTCCCACGAAGGTGTAGCCTGTCCATATACTGTGTCATTTATGATATTCATCCAAGTCAATCCTTGGTCATACGAAACTGTTATAAAGCCACCATCTCTTAATGTATCCGTATCAATTTTGTGTTTTATTTCAATAAAAATGTCATCGGGATAATAACCATTATAATTGAACGCTCCTATTTTTAAGTCGAAATACGAATAATTATTTATAGGATAATAATTCAGAGTGTCTGTTACAATAGCATTGTTTATTGAATAGGCACTATCAAAGAATGTTTTGTTAGGCTCTCCAATCTGCCAAATATTTTGACTTGAAGTATCAATTACTAAATATTCGTATGGTTTTTCAAATGTAATTGTATCCCATACTTCTGTCCAATGCTGAGCAAATGATTGTATGCTAGTTAATGAAATTGTCAAGAGTAAAATTAAATTTTTCATAATCCTATTTATTTTGTTTGTTCATATGCTCCACAATGGTTGGGCTATGCATAGTGCGGGGTTTTGAAACAATTAATATTAAAGTTATTACTAAACTTTATTGCTTGCATAACCTCCAATTTTCGCACTAAAACCCACATTACGTTTAGGTATTGTTGAACAAAACAAAGGTAGCTAAAATTTTTTAGATAACAAAATACGTATAACATAATTCACCAAAAGAAATAAATTATAAATACGAAAATGAAATCACAGTAAAGGATTTGACTGCTTTACCGGAAAAAATTAAAAAACGTTTGTCTGTGAATAATCATTAAAAAAACCGTATGATAAAACAAATCTATCATCAATTTTTCCTTTTGACAGAAGCCAATCTTCATATTTGTAAAATTCCGGTAATTATTAAAACCACAGATCCTCTGAAATAGTCAACTCCGCTACTTTTGGTGTCGCCTGCCTGACGTGCCTTGGCAGACAGGTTCAACAATGCAAATAAAAACTGTTGATGATAGTGCTACGGAGTTTTTATATGCTTAGATGTTAGCATTTGTTATTTTATCCAAAATGTATATCCAATTTTTACTCCAAGTGTCATGTGAAATATTATAGATTCGCCCTCAAATAAATAATTCTTAGGAGCCCATTCAACAAAAATGGATTCTGTTCCATCTACAGGATTAAGAACATCAGTATAAGAGATAGTTCTTTTGGCAAAACCAAATCCTCCATAAAAGTCAAAGTTTAATCGTTCAGAAATAATTAGATTTATTCCTCCTTTTAAGTGAACTCCATATTTTTGTTTGTTAAATCTTGCGCTTTCATATGTGGTTTCTACATTTGAATTTTCTTTTTTATAATGACCTGATTCTAAAATGTCTTTCATATTCAAATAAAAAAGTTCCAATGCACTATAGAAATAATAATTTTTATTATTCACAAATAGATATTTTATTTCTGGTCTTATTTCATAAAAAGAATAATCTTGCCCCCAAATCATACCATCGAGTCTCCATTGATTAAGAAATTTATTCCCAATACCGAAATCAATACTATAACCAAGCTTTTTATTTGAAATGTATTCTAATCCGAATCTAAGTCTAGGGGTGTAATCTATCATTGAAAGAGGCATCACTTTAATCCCTATATTATTACGAAGTTCTGAACTTTCTTGAGAAAAGCCTTTTTGTATAAAAAGCAATGACAAAAATGTAATTAAAATTAACTGTTTCATAATGGGTTGATTATAATAAATGCTAACGG
>JAGGUV010000011.1 GCA_021158345.1 Bacteroidales bacterium | reverse complement strand
GAAGTAGGTTATGATATAAATGACACCTTAGCAGCGGGATTATTTAAATACTTTGTACAAGGGAATAAGAAAAATTATTATAGCTACTTTATTAAAGCCGGATTAATAAAAATAACAAAAAAATATAATACATTACATTTAAATTTTGTATTAAATTATTCTCCACAAAAAATTGGAACAGGTGAATATAAATTTTATAATTTACCATTTGATAGTTATGGAAAATTAAAACAAAATATAAACTATATTGGGTTTGAATTTGCTTATGGTTTAAGTATGACAAAAAATTATAAAATTAAAAAAACAAAAAAAACGATTTTAGATAATCAAATAAAATTTTCATTATTGCCAATTGTTTATAAGAAAATAAAATTTTTTCATTATGGAGTTGAATTACTAAAATCGGATCCTGGTTTTGGTGGAGAAGCAACAATTTCGTATTCTAAACATTTAAAAAATAACCTATGTTTTAATATTGGACTTGGTTTTAATCTACAACCATATTCAATTTATTATAATTTTGAAGCCCCGGAAAACTCTATTTTTTCAGAATATAAGAATCTAAAACTATCTAAAAATTATACAGATTATATGCTTGTTTTTCCTTTGTCATTACAAAAAATAATCACTTCAAAAAATGGTCATTTATTTAGTTTAGAAGCAGGTATAAAATTCAATAAAGTTTTAAACTCTCCTCATTTAGGAAAAATTTGCGATATCTATGAAAATAAAACTTTATTTGATATAACGTATTACGAAACAAAAAAAAATTTATACAGTATTTTTATTAAAGCAGGCATGATAAAGCTAATAAAAAATAATAATACTTTACATTTAAATATTATTTTAAACTATTCGCCTCAAAAAATAGAATCTTGTGATTATGAATTTTATAATTTACCTTACGAAAGTTGTGGAGTTATAGAAAATAGAGTAAACTATATAGGTATAGAATTTGCTTATGGATTAAATTTATTTTAAGAAAAGCCTGTTACAGATTTAAGATATCAAATCTAAAAATTATTTATTAATCTGTAAATTTACTTACTTAAAATATACGCCACTAATTCACTAAAAAAAATATTTAATTATTTTTTCATCTGTGTATCTGTGGCGATAATTTTTTAAACCTTAAATTTTTATTTACGAATCTGCAACATTTATTTAGATTTTGATACTTTTGTGATAGAACAAATTTTACAAATCATATTAAAAATCATGAACAAATTATATCCATTAAAATTCAAACCTATATTTAAAGGAAAAATCTGGGGTGGGAAAAAAATTAAAAAATTATTAAATGATGGCAGTATTCCTGAGATGGAAAAATGCGGCGAAGCTTGGGTTTTATCAGGCTTTGGCGAAAATCAAACTGTAGTTGAAAATGGTTTTTTAAAAGATAATGAACTTAGCGAGTTGATAGAAATTTATATGGACGAACTGGTAGGTGAAAAATCTTTTGAAAAATTTGGCAATGAATTTCCTCTTTTAATAAAGCTTATTGATGCTAACGATTATCTTTCAATACAAGTTCATCCTGATGATGATTTGGCAAAATCGTTAGGATTAAATTCCGGCAAAACCGAAATGTGGTATATTATTGATGCTGATGAAAATGCTGAACTCATAAGTGGCTTTAACAGAAAAATGGATGAAAAAACTTATCTGAAATATTTTAAAGATAAAAAATTAAAAGAAATTCTAAATTTCGAAAAAGTTAAAAAAGGCGATGTCTTTTATATTCCTTCCGGCAGAGTTCATGCTTTAGGTCCCGGTGTTTTACTTGCCGAAATTCAACAAGCTGCTGATGTTACTTATCGTATTTACGATTGGGACAGAGTAGATAAAAACGGCAACTCACGTGAATTACATACTGACCTGGCTCTGAAAGCTATTGATTTTGAATATCACGATAATTATAAAACTAATTATAAAATTCAGGACAATAAAACTTCTAAAATTGTAGATACTCCATTTTTCACTACAAATATTATTAATTTTAATAAAACAATACAAAAAGATTATACTGAGCTCGATTCATTTGTAATCTATACCTGTGTTGAAGGTTCTTATGAACTTGTTTATGATGATTATAAATTAATAATAAAAAAAGGCGAGACAGTGCTTTTGCCTGCAATTACTGAAAAAGTTATACTCAGACCTCTTTTTGAAACCAAAATTTTAGAAGTATTTATTTACTAAAATTTAATTATTTTTTTATTGAATATTTGCTACTTTTGAGCCTCTAAAAAAATTGAGGAATAAATAATTAATTAAAAAATTATTAAAAAAAGTGATTACTTATATTTATATGTTTTTATAATCGCCATAATATTAACAAATTATTAAAATTTAATTTATGAAACGAACTGTATTCTTAGTATTTTTCATGTCAATAGTAATTGGATGTTTTTCGCAAGAGCAAAAAGCTAATTTAAGAAAACTTCCTTCAGTAGATTTAAAAACTTTAGAAGGAGAAACAATAAATACTAAAGATTTAAAAAATAACGGAAATCCAATAATTATTAGTTTTTGGGCTTTATGGTGCAAAAATTGTGTTAAAGAATTAAACGCTATTAATGATGTTTACGATGATTGGAAAGACGAAACCGGTGTTAAAATAATAGCAGTGTCTATTGATAACTCCAGATCATCATCAAAAGTATTACCATTTGTAGAAAGCAACGACTGGGACTATGAAGTGCTTTTGGATGTTAATAGTGATTTTAAAAGAGCTATGAATGTTATTACTGTTCCTCATACTTTTATTCTTAACGGTAAAGGCGAAATTGTTTGGCAACATAATTCTTACGTTGAAGGTTCTGAAGAGAAATACCTTGAAATTGTTAAGAAAATTAAAGCCGGAGAAGAAATTACCGATTAATCTTTTGTAATTAATTCTAATTATTATTTATAAAACTTTGAATATATGAAGTCTAAAAATTTATTATTACTTATAATTATAATTTTATTTTTTTCATCATTTATATCTCAAGCTCAAAATGTTTCAAATTCAGCACAGATACACGGAGATATTCAATCGGATATTAAATTATACAATGCTGATTCAAAAATGGGCATAACTGATTCTACTTTAAATGGTGAAAAATTAAGAATGAATACTTTTGCAAACATCATTTTTACCAAAGGCAATTTCGAAGCCGGTGCCAGATTCGAGACTTATCAAAATCCTATTTTGGGTTACGATTTAAGATACAAAGGCACAGGTATTCCTTACAGATATATAAAATATTCTAAAGATAATTACGAAATTACTGTTGGTAATTTTTATGAGCAATTTGGCTCAGGTTTAATTTTTAGAACTTACGAAAACCGTGACCTTGGTTATGATAATTCCTTGGATGGTTTAAAAGTAAAAATCACTCCTTTTAAAGGATTTTATATTAAAGCAGTTTATGGAAAACAACGATATTATTGGGCTAAAGCTAATGAAGGCGACAGAGGTATTGTAAGAGGTATTGACGGAGAACTGAATATTAATGAAGCTTTTAAGAAACTTGAAAACAAAAAAACAAAAATTATTCTCGGTGCAGGTTTTGTAAGTAAATATCAAAAAGACCAGAATATTATTTCGCATGGCGACAAACTTGACTTGCCTAAAAATGTAGGTGCTTTTTCAGGAAGAATGAATATTATCAGGGGCAGAATAAATGTTATGGGTGAATATGCTTATAAAATTAACGATCCTTCTGCCGACAATAATTATATTTACAGAAAAGGTGAAGCTTTATTGGTACAGGCATCTTATGCACAAAGAGGTTTGGGGATTTTTGTCGGTGCCAAACGTATCGATAATATGAATTTCCGCTCCGACAGAACTGCTATTGGACAGGATTTAAATATTAATTATCTCCCGGCTTTAACAAAAGAACATCAATATACTCTTGCTTCTATGTATCCTTATGCTACTCAGCCCGGCGGAGAAGTTGGATTTCAGGCTCAGATAGATTATAAGATTAAGAAAAAAACTGCTCTCGGTGGAAAATACGGAACAAAAATTTCTATTAACTATTCTATTGCTAATGCTCTTGACACTACTATCATTGCTTCGGATAATATTCATAAAGGTTATGAATCTGATTTTTTTAGTATTGGTGATGAAAAATATTTCGAAGATTTCAGCATCTTGATACATAAAAAAATCAATAAAAAAATTAAAACTACATTTTCTTATGTAAACATAGTGTATAATAATGTAGCTGTTAAAGGTCATGAAACAGAAAACGGAGAAAAAATGGTTTATGCTAACATTGGTATTGCCGATGTATCGTATAAACTAAAACATGGCAAATCATTACGATTTGAAATGCAGAGCCTGTTTACAGAACAAGATAAAGGCGATTGGATAATGGGAACTGTAGAATATAACACTCCAAAATGGTTTGTTGCTGTTATGGATCAATATAATTATGGTAATGATATTAAAGATAATCAATTGCATTATTATACTTTGTCAACAGGATATCATAAAGGAGCTACTCGTATTGCCGTAACTTACGGAAGACAACGCGAAGGAATTATTTGCGTTGGAGGCGTTTGCCGGCAAGTGCCTGCTTCTAATGGCTTAGGGCTTTCTCTTACTACTAGTTTCTAATTTTTTTTAACATTTAAAATATTTTAAAATGAGATATATTAAAACATTATTTACAATATTAGCTTTTTCATTATTTATTATTTCTTGTGATAAAATTGATGAACCTTATACAAAAAAAAATAATGGTGGTGGTGATACAAATAATGTAGTAAGAAAAGTTTTGCTCGAAGATTATACAGGACATAAATGCGTTAATTGTCCGGCTGCTGCTATTATAGCTCACGACCTTAAAGATTATTACAAAGAAAGATTAATTATTATGTCTGTTCATGCAGGATATTTTGCTATGCCTTCTTCAAGTGGTGATTATTCTTATGATTTCAGAACTCCTGTCGGTAATGAACTCGACCAGTATTTTGGTATCAGCAATATTGGTAATCCTAATGGAATGGTTAACAGAAAAAAAATCAGTGGTTCGCAGGTGATAAATCCTAATAATTGGGGTACTGCTATTGGAGATATTATTGATTTACCTCCTGATGCAAGTATTAGTATTGAAAACACTTTTAATAATACTTCCCGAAAATTAAGTATAGATGTTGAAACTGAATTATTGAATCAGATTTCCGGTAATTATAGCCTTTGTGTTTATATTCTTGAGGATAGTATAGTTGCTGCTCAAAAAAATAATGACCCTAATGTTGGTGATACTCCTGATATTTTAGATTATGTTCATCGTCATGTTTTAAGAGGTTCTGTTAACGATACATGGGGCGAAAGCATTGGCACTGAAACAGCAGCTAAAAATTATTCTTACACTCTTAATGCTGAATGGGATGCTGATAATTGCTATATTTTAGCTTTTATTTATAATGATGATTCTAAAGAAATTATTCAGGCAGAAGAAAAAAAGATTGTTGAATGATTGGATGAATATTCTTTTTATTAATCCTCCAAATTTTTAAAATCTGGAGGATTTTTTGTTGGTAAAAAGTTTTGTCAT
>JAGGUV010000130.1 GCA_021158345.1 Bacteroidales bacterium | reverse complement strand
GGCAAAAAAATAGCCTTCAAAACAATAAGTAAAGAAGGCTAAGTACCCAGGGCGGGACTTGAACCCGCACGGCCGCAATGGCCATTGGATTTTAAGTCCAACGTGTCTACCAATTCCACCACCTGGGCGCATTATTTTTTTAGAACTTGGAGCGGAAAACGGGACTCGGACCCGCGACCCCGACCTTGGCAAGGTCGTGCTCTACCAACTGAGCTATTTCCGCATTATTTATTTATGGGTTGCAAAGATAAACAAAATTTGAATTTTCAAAAATAAAATTAAAAAATTTTCAAAAAAAATTACAGCCTTTTTAAATTGTTGATATTTAGTACGTAAAATAATATTGCTATTATTAGTTTGAGTTTATGTTTGTTTTTGGTGTGGAATATTTTTTAGGAAGATATATTTTTTTATTAGGTATGTATAAATATTTTATTTTACCTACACTCCATTATTTAAACACTTCTATTTATTTATAAGTTTTTTTATCTCATTGAGTTTCATCAAAGCCTCCACAGGTGTTAATGTGTTAATATCAGTATTTAAAATGTCTTGTTTTATTTGTTCCAATAATGGATCATCTAACTGAATAAAACTTAACTGCATATTGTCGAGATGATTTTTTTTACTGTTGTTTTTTAGGAGTTCAGCGCTATCGTGCGATTTTTCAAGCTGTACAAGGATTTGGTTAGCACGGTTTAATATTTTTTGAGGCATACCTGCCATTTTTGCAACGTGAATACCAAAGCTGTGTTCAGTGCCTCCTGGAGTGAATTTTCTTAAAAATATGACTTTGTTATTGATTTCTTTAACAGAGATATGATAATTTTTAATCCTGTGCATAGTCTCAGCCATACCGTTTAATTCATGATAATGTGTGGCAAACAATACTTTGGCTCTGTATAACGGATGGTTGTGTAGGTATTCGGCAATAGCCCAGGCAATGGAAATGCCGTCGTAAGTGCTTGTGCCACGGCCTATCTCGTCAAGTAAAATAAGACTGTTATTTGAGATGTTGTTTAAAATACTTGCTGTCTCGTTCATCTCAACCATAAAAGTAGACTCCCCGGAAGAGATATTGTCTGATGCTCCTACTCGTGTAAATATTTTATCGACTAAGCCGATTTTAGCTGATTTTGCAGGGACAAAACAACCTATCTGAGCCATTAACACTATCAAAGCAGTCTGTCGTAACAAGGCAGATTTCCCCGACATATTAGGACCTGTAATTATTATTATCTGCTGTTTTTCATTGTCAAGATATACGTCGTTAGGAATATATTTTTCGTCAATAGGCAGGTTTCTCTCAATAACAGGATGGCGTCCTTGTTTTATGTCAATAGTATTTGAGATGTTTATCTCAGGTCTTTTATAATTATATTTTTTTGATGCTAAGGCAAAAGAAAACAAACAGTCAAGTTTTGCTATCAAAGAAGAATTTAATTGTATAGGCTCAATATATTCTGATAATTCAATTACGAGGTCATTAAAAAGTCTGTTTTCAATAGTCAGAATTTTTTCTTCGGCACCGAGAATTTTTTGTTCTAATTCTTTAAGCTCAGCAGTAATATACCTTTCTGAATTTACAAGAGTTTGTTTTCTTTCCCATTCTTCAGGAACCTTTTCTTTATGAGTATTTGTAACTTCAAGATAATAACCGAAAACATTATTATGCCCTATTTTTAATGAAGAAATACCGGTTTTTTCTATTTCGCGTTTTTTTATTTTTGACAGATAATCTTTACTGGAAAACAATAAATTTCTTAAATCGTCTAATTCTTCTGACACACCTTTTGCAATGACATTGCCTTTGTTAAGAACAGCAGGAGTGTTATTATTGATTTCTTTGTCGATTTTAGTGCGGATTAAAGTACAGGGATTTAACTGCTCGGCAATTTTTTTCAGAGATTCATTATCTGAATTATGACAAGCCTTTTTTATAGGGTCAATTGCAAACAGAGCATTTTTTATGCCCAGCAGTTCGCGAGGGTTTATTCTTCCTGTGGCTACTTTTGAGATAAGTCTTTCAAGGTCGCCGGTAAGATCAATGTTTTTACTGATAATATCTGTAAATTCATTATTATTGATAAAATATTCAACAATGTTAAGTCTTTGTTCAATAGGTTTTTTTTCTTTTAAAGGCAGCACTATCCAGCGGCGTAAAAGTCGTGCTCCCATTGGTGAAATGGTGTTGTCCAAAACATCGAGCAGAGTGCTTGCATTTTCGTTGAAAGTGCTGATAAGCTCAAGATTGCGAATAGTAAACTTATCAAGCCAAACATATTTTCCCTCTTCAATTCTGTTGATTTTACAAATATGTTTTACCTTATCGTGATGAGTTTCTGCAAGATAATGCAAAGCAGCGCCGGCAGCTATTATGCCGTTGTCGAGGTTATCTATGCCAAAGCCTTTTAACGATGTTGTCTGAAAATGTTTTAATAAAAGATCATAAGCAAAGTCTTTTGTAAAAACCCAGTCATCAAAAGTGCTTGTGTAATATTTATCACCGAAAATATGTTTGAGTTTTTCTCTTTTGTTTTTTTGTATTACAACTTCGTTGGGATGAAAACTCTGCAAAAGTTTATCAACATATTCTAAAGAGCCCTGGTCGACATAAAATTCGCCTGTGGAAATGTCTAAAAAGGCTATGCCTGATGTATTATGATTTAAAAATATACTTGCCAGAAAATTATTTTGTTTGTTGTCAAGGACTTTGTCGTTATAAGAAACTCCGGGTGTTACCAACTCAGTAACTCCACGTTTAACGATATTTTTTGTCAGTTTCGGGTCTTCTAACTGATCGCAAATAGCAACTCTTAAACCGGCACGTACCAGCTTAGGCAAATAAGTGTCGAGAGCGTGATGAGGAAAACCTGCTAACTCAACATATGCAGCTGCACCGTTAGCACGTCGTGTTAAAACTATGCCCAGTATTTTTGAGGCTTTTATGGCATCGTCTCCAAATGTTTCGTAAAAATCACCAACACGAAACAATAACAAAGCATCAGGATATTTCGCCTTTATTGCATTGTATTGTTTCATTAAAGGTGTTTGAGCTATTTTTTTCCCCTTATCCAAGATATTTTTTTTTCAACAAAGATAAGATTATTTTAAAATATAAATAGGAGGTAGAATTTTGTTTTTTATTTTATCAAACGATATAATCGTGTGGCAGCGGGGGATTTTTTTAAACCGCTTTAAGACTTCGAGGCTCTTGGTGGAAGTTGTTTGGTGTTGTTTACTGCTTAGTTAGTATTGCGTACTGCTTATTCGGTGTTAAGTACTGCTTAGTTAGTATTGCGTACTGCTTATTTGGTATTAAGTATTGCTTAGTTAGTGTTGCGTACTGCTTAGTTGGTATTAAGTATTGCTTAGTTAGTGTTTCGTACTGCTTAGTTAGTGTTATGTACTGCTTATTTGGTGTTTTCACATCACGAAATTGTTAATTTATATGTTTAATCTAATTTTTTTTATTTCATAATTTTGTCTGATATGAAATTTGTTTGAAGCTTTATAAGCTTGATATAAGAGATTTGAAAAAATTTATTGAGAAATTTCAGTGAAAGTCTGATTATGTTTCTTTATAAAATCTGGCGGGGATATTAATTTATTTTATTAGCTATTTTTTTTCTAAAACCTTCAAAGTTTCTAAAACCTTGAAGGTTTAATGTTTTATTATTTTTTTTAGACGCAGATTATGCGGATTTTTTATGATTAAAATGTTAGTGGGGAATATTAAAATTAAGAGCAATTTTAAAAATAAGAGCAAGCTAAAAGCTCTCGTTACAAACGAGCGCTAACCGGTTTATAGTGCAATAATAAATCACTAAGAATTGTAAAAAAAATCAATTCAATGTTTAGGGAAATTTTTTAATCAGAAAGCAGAATTTTTTCTATAAAAAAATATTAATTGCTAAAAGATTTTCTTTTCTCTGATAATTCCGCTTTTTAATTAAATTTTATTCTTTATAAAAGTCACCATAATCCGAAACAATAAAAAACAAACAACATGATATTTCTACAGCTATATCATTGCAATCCGAAAAATTCTTTAATAAATAAAAAATAAATCTCATTAAAATTTTGCATGTCAAAAATTTAATTTATAATTTTGAAAAAGATTAAAATTATAACTACTGACAAAAGCGATATATAGAGCATTAATAATTATTATCTTCTGAATTTGGGAGGATAAACACAATGTATTGCGGTTATATACTAGTTAGCTGCAAGCTAAAAGAATAAAATAAATATAAAAAATATGAGTATCTTTGTAAGTAAGAAAATGGATAAAAATGATTAGAAAAACAAAACATAAAATAGTAATTGGAGATAGCCGGCAAATGCTCGGAGTTCCAGATAAGTCAATTCAACTAATAATCACTTCCCCTCCTTATTGGCAATTAAAAGATTATGGTTCAGACAATCAAATAGGCTATAACGATAGCTACGAAGAATATATCAATAACTTAAATCTCGTATGGAAAGAAAGTTATCGTGTTCTTGATAATGGTTGTAGGCTTTGTGTGAATATTGGCGACCAATTTGCTCGTTCGGTTTATTACGGAAGATATAAAGTTATTCCTATTAGAACTGAAATAATTAAATTTTGTGAAAGCATAGGCTTTGATTATATGGGCGCAATTATTTGGCAGAAAAAAACTACTTCAAATACTACGGGTGGAGCTTCGTTAATGGGAAGTTATCCAACTCCACGAAACGGTATTTTATCTATTGATTATGAATTTATTTTAATATTCAAAAAACTAGGAACACCTAAACGTCCCAGCAAAGAAATCAAAGATCTTTCAAAAATGACCAAAGAAGAATGGAAAACTTATTTTGCTGGTCATTGGAATTTTGGTGGCGCAAAACAAGACGGACATATCGCTGTATTTCCAGAAGAATTACCGAAGAGATTAATTAAAATGTTTGCTTTTGTTGGTGATACAGTTCTTGACCCCTTTCTTGGGAGTGGAACAACTTCCCTTGCTGCAAAAAATCTTAGGAGAAATTCCATTGGCTATGAAATTAACGAAGAGTTTTTGCCTTTTATCAAGCGAAAACTAAATATTGAGAATGATACTTTTAATGAATATCAAATTATCAAAGAAAAACCGACAATTAACTTTAATGATGAAATAAAAAAACTACCTTATATTTTTAAAGATTTTCACAAATTCGATAAGAAAACCGATCCTAAAAAACTTCAATTTGGTTCTAAAATTGATATGAATGGCTCTACAAAAAGAGAAGAATACTATTCAGTAAAAGAAATTATATCACCCGAACTATTAAAACTAAATAATGGTCTTATTGTTCGATTGATTGGTGTAAAAGAAAAGAAGGAAGTTAACGGAAAAGCAACCGAGTTTTTAAAATTAAAGACAAAAAGACAAAAAATATTTTTAAAATTTGATGAAATTAAACACGACAAAGAAAATAATCTACTAGCTTATGTTTATTTAAAAAATAAAACATTTTTAAATGCACATTTAATAAAAAAGGGATTAGTAGAAGTGGATACTTCCTATCAATTTAAAAATAAAGAACGATTTATTAATTACAAAAACCAAGGATAAAAATGGCAAAAGAATGGATATTGAATAGTGCAATGAATAGATTCCAACTAAACTTTAAAAGAAATGTTGGACCCACATCCGAATCAATTAGAAAATGTGCTCCAAAGACACTCGAAGAATGGCGGAATTATTATTTTAAAAATGTTCGTCCAAAAGAACATATTGAAGAATTGGGAAGAAAACTCTATGTAAAAATAACAGAGGTTATTCAAGCGGAAGTTGAAGAAATTACAGAAGAAGACTGCATTAACTATATGTTCCAATTAGTAATAAATCGAACATTTGATGGGTATATGACGGAAATAAAAACAATTTATGGGCAACTTCAAGCCATACTTCAAAAAGATTTCCCTGACATTAAAATAGAACCTGCATCAGATGAATGGGACAGACTTTATAATGTTGATTTTTACATTTTAGTCAATGAAAAATATATAGGATTACAAATAAAACCAGTAAGTGATGGAGTGCAATTAAGTCAAATATTTAAAGAACGTGAAATTCAAAAACACACCCACGAAAAATTTTATAAAGAATTTGGTGGAAAAGTATTTTATGTTTTTTCAGTTAAAGACAATGGAAAGAAAAGAATTGCCAATGAAAAAGTCATTGAAGAAATACGGCAAGAAATTGAAAGATTGAAAAAAGCCAACAGCTAACAAAGCATATAAGTCATTGGGCGACAATTAGTTAGATTAAATAAATATTATATAAATAAACAGCATGGTAAGTTGAAAGATTTGAACATTAAAACGCCCAACGCCTCATATGCCTAACCGTTAAACACTTAAACCACCATTTTTTTTAAAACTTTATATTTAAAAATCTATCTTAAAAATTTACAAAAAATAAAAAATATTATTTTTAATTTTATTTAGAAAAAAATTTGATTTATTAAAGTATTTGGTAATTTTGCCAACTTGTAAAATACATATAGGACATAAACCATAAAAAATAAATTTATAGCATGAACAAAGACATTGAAAATGAATTTCTTGAGAAAGCTGAGGTCTTTAAAGCTTTGTCACATCCCACCCGGTTATTTATAATTGATGCCATAAAAGATAAAAGAATGTCTGTTAAAGAATTATCAGAAATTGTTGAAATAGACATATCTACTATGTCGAAGCACCTCAACATCCTTAAAAATAATAAAATTATTCAAGGTGAAAAAGTTAAAAATTTCGTTTATTATCGTTTAGCAATTCCTTGCGTGCTCGAATTTATGACATGTGCAGTTAAAACAATTAATAAAAAATAAAATTTTAAATCATATTAATTTTTTTAAATTTTAAATTAGTAATAATGAATAGATTAGAAGAAGAGATCAGTAAAATGGACTTCCAATATTTTGGAACAGGACAATGCAAAGTGGATGCGGAAGTATTTTTAAATCAGGAAGATGCTGTGTTTTTAGATGTAAGATCAAGAGAAGAACAAGAAACTGTGAGCTTACCCTTAGGCAAATTATGCAAGGTAATTGAAATACCAACCAACGAAGTACCGGAACGTATAAATGAAATACCTAAGGATAAAATTGTAGGAGTTTTTTGTTCAGCAGGAGTAAGAGCTATTATAATTTTTACTTATCTGACAGGCAAAGGTTACAAAAATGTTAAAATAATTCCAGGAGGTTATCCTTCTTTGATGGAAGCAATTATGCCGGGAAAACTTTATAAAAAATTAAATAAATTAAGCCAGAAAAGCTTTATGGAAAATTAAATAAATAATGAATATTTTTATAGTTGCAGTAATTATAATGTTCATTGCATTTTTAATGACAATGACAGGTCGTGGCGGAGGTAATTTTTATGTGCTGACATTGGTATTGGCAGGATATAATATGAACATCTCAGCTTCTACAGGACAATTTATTTTGATGTGCTCTTCATTTATGGCTGCTATTTTGTTTAGCAAACAAAAAAAGAATAACTGGAAACTAACCATTATTTTAGGGGTATTGATTTTTTTCTCTGCTCTGGCAGGTGGATATTTAGGTAAATATTTTGATGAAAAATTGCTTAAAGGAATATTTGCTGTTGTTATGTTTATAGCTGCAATATTAATGTTACGTAAACCTAAACAAAAGCTCAAGCCTAAACACAAATGGGTACTTGAACTAAAATCTGGAGAAGATGTTTTTTATGTAAATCTGTTAATAACAATACCTGTTGTTTTGCTTACAGGATTTATTTCGGGGATGGTAGGTGTTTCCGGTGGTTCCTTTTTAGTGCCTTTAATGCTTTTAACCATGAATATACCTATGCATATTGCTGTTGGCACATCTACAACTTTGGTAATGATATCTGCTTCGGCAGGATTTTTTGGCCATCTTGGTGCCGGAGTTTTTGATCCTCATCTCGCTATACCTCTTGCTGTTGGTGGTTTAATTGGTGGATTTTTTGGTGCTAAAATGGCTCTTAAATCAAAACCGAAAAATCTTAAATATCTTTTTGCAGGAACTCAATTAATCGCATCTATAATTATGATTATTAATGTATTGTAAATTAATATAAAAATGATAAATAAAAATAATTTGTAAAATTTTATCCTTATTCGAAGAATCGCATGGATATTTCTATAGAAATTCTGCAAGCTTTTTTACTAAATTATAGAAAATCTTGCAATTTAAAATCATAAAAATGATAAGTTTATTAACTTTTTATTGTTGATATATAACCATTTAAAAAGTTTGTAAGGATTGATTAAATAGAATAATTTTTTCATAACATTTTTTTAAGATAAATAATTTATTAATATTTTGGGCTTGTAGCTTTTTTAAATACAAATATCGTTAAGTTCATTCATTAAAGAATTATATTTTTTATTGCTTAAATTCAGATCATCTAAATATTTTATGTTTTTTAATAGTTGCTGACAGCATACGATATCTTGCTCAAGCAGATATATTTTTTCTTTTTTAGTAAGGTTATTAAGTATAGTTATAGGATGAACCTTAATTTTTTCAATTACATCCTTTAAGCCATTTCCTTTAGGATAATCCCATGCCATTAGATTTAAGCCACAACATTTCCCGTATTTTATTGACTCGCTTGAAAAGCGTGTATTAGTAATTACCCAGCCTGTAAAAGATAAACCTTTATATTCAGGTAAATTTTTTCTTTTATTGATAATATCATTTACACGCGAGCGAACATATAATGGCACTTGTATGCTTACTTGTCTACCCTGATCTTTATGATATTTACATTCGATAAGGTTTTGTATATTATCTTTAGTAGCAATTACATCCATTTCGTGTGTAACACAATTTCCTTCAACAACAATTCCTGTTTGTGTTTTAAAGTCTAATTTTTCAAATAGCTGTCCGATAAATTTTTCAAAAGGATAACCTGTAGGCCCTAATTCACGTATTGCTTGTTTTAGTTTATATCGTGTTGCTGTTGTAGTTTTTTCTTTACGAAGTATTGAAAAAGTACGTGAATAGATTTTTCTTGTGTTTACTCCCGGATAAACCCAATTGTTTATATCATTAGCAATTTTGGAGATTATAGAATCTTTAACACCTGCATTTCTTAAAGATTTTTTTAGCTTTTCTATATCAAAAATTTCTTCTTCGCCTGATGCTTTTTTAATAATTATTGTATTATTATTTTTTATGTTGTTATTTTCAATACTCATAATTTTTTTTTATAATTAACCTTAAATCCGCAACAAATTATTAAAAAATAAAAACAATCAACTGTGTAAGAAAATTTTACACAGTGATTGTTATGTAAATATTTTCACTTATTTTAGTGGTGTAAATCAAATAAATAGGTGCATAAATATTTACGCGATGAAAATACAAAATTATAAAACATCAGTTAACCCTTTTTCAGGAATTTTTTTAGCTAATTATCATTTCAATCGTTCAGGGCTTTCGGAACTAATTGATAAAGAACTTGGTATAAGGACTAAATATGTTGGTTATCAATACAGTGAAATAATAAGAAATTTAGCAAACGTATATATTAGTGGCGGCGATGTTATAGAAGATGTGAATACCCATTTTGGCGAATATCTAAAAAGCATACCAGGGAATAACGTTCCGAGTGCCGATACTATATTACGTGGTATTAAGGAATTGTCAATAGAAAACACTGTTTACACTTCCGATAAAGGAATTTTAAGACAAAAACAACAAGTTATCAATTATATTTATTTATGTTATTTTCTGTTTTAACCCTTAGCCTTTATATTGTTCTTTATTCGTTGTTATGTAAACCGAGCAAACAATATTCCGATAATTGTCGAAAAATTCATTCATTTTTTTTTTTAACAAGCTGACAAGTTTAAAAAACGCCTCTTACCTCGTCGAAATGACAATGGAAGATTATCAAGAATTTTTACACCAACGAAAAATTAAAATATCAGAAAAATGGAAGAATATTATAAAGCAATATAAAATATAAATAGCTACATGCTAACAAGGGCTCTTCATAAGTTAAAATTTCTGTAATTATATTTGCAATAAAAGCAGCCTGGAAATTTCATACAATAAAAAAAATGAACCTATTCAGGCTAAAGGAATATATAAACCTTATCATGCGTAACATAATAAAAAAGCCCTGAATTATTTTTTAATTCAAGGCTTATAAAAGTATGATTATTAAATTTTAATAATTTCTTCTTTTTCTTTCTTTTCTTTTTCCACTATAATTATTAGAGGTATTATTATCTTTTTCAGCTATTTCAACTCTAACACTTCTGCCATTATATTTATTAT
>JAGGUV010000136.1 GCA_021158345.1 Bacteroidales bacterium | reverse complement strand
TATAGAAGCAATGTCGCCGAGAGAAACACATTTTTCTAAATCTAAGTTAAATTCTTTGTTAAAATTAAAAACTAATAATTCTGACTTGTAACGTATTGAATATCAATGCTATTATTTTACATTTTGGATGATTTTACCTTCTTATATTGGCTTATATATCAGATAATCAATAACATATAATCTAAATGACAATTATTTGTTTTTTATGCAGCAATTTTTAGATCTTTTTTATAATAAATTAGCTGCTTCATTAGTTTCATTGCCTCTGCATTTTTCATGGCTTCCTCATATATTTCTACTATATCTATTTTTAATATATCACATATATTTATTATCACTTCAAGAAAGAACTCCCATAAACGTTCTGCAAGGGTGCTTTCAATAATTTCGGAGGATATATCTTTAAACAAATAGCCAAAACTTTGTTGATAATTCATTCTCTTAAAAAATGTCAGCATTATATGTTGAAGCATTGCTATTGTAGCATCGGCAATTTGCCCATCAAAATCGCTTGAATGTGAGCCTCCGAGATTAAGGTATTGTTTACATTCCTTAAAGAACACTTCTATGCTCCAGCGTATCTGATATACCTCCATCATTTTTAAAAAAGCAAGATTCAGGTCATTGGTAATAAGAAGCCGCCATGTTGCTTTTGCTCCAATTCTCACAAAAAACAAATTAACCCGTACACCTCCATACAAAACAGGAATTTTAATGTAATGTGCTTTAAGCTTTCTGCTGTAACAGGCGTTTCGTTCATATAGTTTTAATAATGAATGTGCATTATAATTTTTTCCACTCGGAAGTAAAGTGTAGGTACGCCTATCTTGCTTAACCATAGATAATAACCGGACTCCTTTTTTCTTCATCTTCTCCACTGTATTCAGTAAATCCTGACAAAAGAACCATGAATCAGTTAATATATAATCAGGAATAAATCCATTTTTTAAAGCTCTTAAAACCATAGCAATAAATATTTCTATTTTACTTGCATCGGCTTCTTTATTACGAATGTAACCCGAAGAAACGATTGTTCTTTTTTTCTTGTATTGTTGTTGTCTTTCTTTACGACTTAAACCATATGCAGGATACCTTTTTTCTACTTTTTTCAGTTCTGTTTTTAACTCTTTTAATTTTGTATCTTTTAATACAAATTCTTTTTTCAATTCATTTACTTTACTTGCTGCTTTCTTTTCTGAAGCTATAGCTGTTTCGAGAAATTTTATATTGGTATTGGTGGGGTTTTCTTTTACTCTTGAGCGATGTCTCAGTACTCTCTCTTTCTTGTTTTTTAGCACTTTACACGCTTTGGCAATTTTTACATTTATATTTTGAAGTCTTTTTTCGGCGACCCGATAGGTTTTTCTTGCATTTTCCAATTGGCTACCTTTTTCGCGATGGATACTAAAATCCAAAGGTATAAAACTACCACCATCCCAAAAACCAACTACCAATATTTTAAAACCAAATATAAAATTGCCGGTAACATGATCGTGTATTAAACTGATATTTTCCATCTTTTTCCCTGTTTTCTGTATGGGACTATCATCTCCAATAATTGCAGTTATTCCTTCTTTTTTTAGAGTCTCTCGTATATTCACAAGCGTTCTAAATCGCTTTGCGAAAATCAGAAGTAACAATCGCCAATTAATACGTTCATCATTTTTGGATACATAATAAGCATCTTTACATGAGTTTGCATTGCTTGGAGCAATTCCGCTTTTTACCCATACGTAGATGTTTTCAGCTCCATAAAAGGGCATTAGTAAAAGAAATGTTAATAATTGTGATAATTCGTAACCTTTACTCTTGTACTCATTGAAAAGCGACAAACTCTTTTTTACCTGAAATAGCTTTGTCATTTCCGACAATTTATCTTCTGGAGTTTCATTATCTTTTAGAAACGTTTTTAGTTCTGTATTAAATTTTTTATCTTTGTTTTGTTGCATTTTTGAAGTGTTTTTGTTATTTGTTTTATAACTATTTCAAAATTAACAAAATAGCTTCAATTATGCAACTTTTTTTGGACTTTTTTTGATTTTTATCTTATTGGTTATAAGGGATTTATAAAGTCAGAATTATTAGTTATATAATTTTTATTTGCCATAGTATTTAAAAATTATCAAATGGAAAATCTTCAAGACCGTATATTGAACCATCTTTATTTTTTTCATTAATTTATATTTAGCATGTGTGTAAGGTACAAACCTAATTTTAGAATCAAAAATATTCGATTTTTTTAATACTGATTTTTCATTAGAAAAAGTATTAAAACTAAATTTACCATGATATTTTCCAATGCCACTCTCTCCTACACCACCAAACGGTAAATTATTATTTGCGATGTGCATAATAACTTCATTTATTGCTACTCCTCCCGAACTAGTTTGTTTCAATATTATTTTTTGATTTTTTTTATTTGTTGAGAAATAATATAATGCTAAAGGTTTTGGTCTGTTATTTATAAAGTTAATTACATAATTCAAATCATCAAACTCCAATACAGGCAATAAAGGTCCGAAAATTTCTTCTTGCATAATTAAATCATCGTGTTTAACATTATTGATAATAGTAGGTTCAAAATACAAATTTTCAACATTTAATTTGCCTCCATAATAAATATCAGCATCTTTTATAAGTGTTTGTAGTCTTAAAATGTTGTTTTTATTAATAATTTTTGTGTAAGATGTTGATTCTTCTGGTTTTTCACCATAAAAAGATGTTATATAAAATTTTAATTTATTCAGAAATTCAGTTTTAACTTGTTTGTGAACAAATAAATAATCGGGGGCAATGCATGTTTGTCCGGCATTTAACAATTTACCCCATATAATTCGTTTTGCAGCTTTATCTAAATTTGCATCTTTATCAACAATAACAGGGCTCTTCCCTCCTAACTCTAAAGTAACAGGCGTTAAATTTTGTGCAGCAGATTGATATATTATTTTGCCAATTTTTGTACTTCCCGTAAAAAAAATATAATCCCATTTTTGATTTAATAATTCCTGCGACACATATTTATCTCCCTGAATAACAGATATATATTTTTGGTCGAAAAACTCAGTTATCATTTCTTCAATAACATTAGCCGTGTTTATTGCTAATTCTGAAGGTTTAAGTGTAATAACATTTCCGGCAGATATAGCTCCAATTAACGGGCTCATAAGTAATTGAAACGGGTAATTCCACGGAGCAATTATCAACACATGACCAAATGG
>JAGGUV010000185.1 GCA_021158345.1 Bacteroidales bacterium | reverse complement strand
CCAATAATAAACGCAAAAATTATATTAACAGTTTTTACTGCTAAAAATCCTTTTTTTGATTCAGCAAGAAGTGGAAGCATACCATGTCCGTCTTGGGATATTGAGCTAGCCAAAAGTATGCTAAAAGGGATAGTCCCTTGTGCAAATAAAGTAACGAATATCAAATGAGGCCCTGACTCAGGAATTATTCCAACCAAGACAGCAATAATCATAACAATAAGCATATTGTCTGTTATCCATGATTCAATATCCATAAAATACATTAAAAAATGTATTGCGAGCATAGTACCGAATGTCCATAAAAATATTCGCAGGATATGTTTTTTTACAATATGCTCCCAAAGGTGTCTTTTAAGGAAATGTTCAGGTACGCTTATAACCACAAACAAAGAAAATAGTATTGTTATTAATAATGAAATTTTTATCCATTGCTTTGCGTTCCCTGCAATCAGGCCTGTGAGTAAAGCCACTAAAAAACATATTATAATTATTGTTAAAATTATTCTGTATAATGAAGGTTTTCTGATGTGTTGAAAAAAATCATCTTTTTGAAAACATTTACATTGTTCTTCTGCATGGATAGATAATTTATTTTTTATAAATATGTTTTCAATTTTTTTTGAAAAAGGCATTTTATCTGTGATGTAACCGGCAAATATTCCTACTGTTAGAATTATCAGAGTAAGCAATAAAGCTTTTTGAGGGAACCTGGCAAACATAACAAAGGCTTCATCACCACTTGTGGCTATCATTGTTGTTACAATTGCGCCAAAAGATATCAATCTGTGAGAAAATAAAGCAACAGATGTAAATGCGCCGAGACATCCAGGTATAGCCCCTAAAATACCTGCAAATAAGTATTGTCCCCATTTGCTTCTAAAAATATTTTTTTGCCATAATCCATTTGTCTGAACATTAATATATTCAATTATCAACATCATCAAAAAAACAAAGCCTGTTATCATTAAGGCTTCTTTTAATATTTGATAAATTTCATTTAACATTGTTTTTCTGCTTTAAGTAAACGAACATAGTTTTTGAAATAAAACTTTTCTTTAAAATTATCAAAACCAAATCCTTTTAATATATCTTTCCAATCTTTTTCGATAAAATCAAAAGCATATTTACATTCTATTTTTTTAAAGATAAAACGATGTAGAAACGGCATTTTATTGATGTTAAATTCAGCAAAATCAAGTATGTTAAAACTACCACCGGGTTTTAAATTATTGTAAGCATTTTCGATTATAATTTTTCTTATTTTGTGAGGAAATCCGTGTATGGCAAAGCTAATAAAAACTTTGTCGAACTTTTGTTCAAAATTAAATAACTGATCAATTCTTTTGTTGATAAATTTAATATTTGAAAATTTATTACAATTTATTATAAATTGTTTTTCCATGTCTTTAGAAATGTCTAATCCTATCAGCAAAGAATTATCAGATACATATTTATTCATTAATAAAATATTTCTTCCTGTACCACAGGCAAGATCAAGAATTTTATCATTTTGTTTAATATCTAAATCTGCAATAGCTTTGTTAATAAAGCTATTATATCTGCCAAAAGAGGCAATATTCATTATTTTATCATAATGTCTTGCAGTAAATTTTTTTAATTCAACTCCTGAGTCAGGGTATAATTTTTTTATTTTATTATTTTCTTGTAGTTGACTCATCATTACATTAAATATTTATCTTTTAAAAATTTTATTAGTAATGTTAAAAATTAGATATTTAAAATTATGCTTTTATAGGATTTTTTTCTAATTTCCTGTTTCCAATTTCAAAATATAATCATACTCTTACTTGCCCTGTAACGTATGTGTACAGGGCTTGCCCTGTAATTTACCCTGTAGCGAAGCATATCAGGGTGAAATGTACAGGGTGTGTCCAAATTAAATCTAAAATCTAAAATCTAAAATCATAAATCTAAAATCATATTCCCTTTGTCCATGGATGTTTCATCTTTTTATTTTTTTTAACTTATTACCTTGTAATTTATATACTTTACCATTATAAAAAGTTACAAATTTTTAAATACTCTTGCCAAAGAATACCCAGGAGCATCAATATTTAAATCTAAAAAATATCCAAATGGAGTTTGTTCTACATCAAATCCTGAATTTTTAAGTCTTTCCTCAATATTATCAAATATTGATTTTGTAAATTCAGGTTCAGCCTTGCTTTCTGACAAATGAGCAAAAGAATGTAAAATAATTTTTCTTGTATTATTTTTTCCTGCAATCCATTTAAGATTTTTCAATAATTTCTTTTTTACCGAGGTTTCGTTTTCTACATCTTCTTTTTCAACCTGAATAAAGGCAGCCTGCACATTTTCAAATTTTTTCTCCTCTGTAAAGTCAGGCATTGATTCAACTGTTTTTATTGTTGGATTATACGAAAAACTTTTCATATAAATCATTAATAATTTCATCTATTAGTAGTTTTGTAAATAAAAAATATTCAATTATTTAAGTCTAAAAAAATAACATCTAAAAATTTTATTTTTATACATACACTTAGCTGCTCTGTATAGAAATATACAAGGTGTTTAAAAAAAATTAAAATTATAAATTATGATTTTACTGGGTCCCAAATAACCAGGATTAAAGCGCCGTTTTTTGATTCAAATGGTCCATGTTCATCTCCAGGTTTAAAAATTTGATATGAGCCCACAGGAAAATTTTTGCCATTACTTTGGTATTCTCCATCAAGAACAAAATTTTGCTCAGTAGTAATATGAGAATGTAAAGACATATAAAATCCTTTTGGTAATTTTAATAGAACAGTTCTTCCTCCTTTATCATCTCTTAGTACTTTTCTTTTCGTTCCTTTGAAATACTCATCTGCATCTTCCCAGCCTAAATCATTGTACAAATTCATTAAATTTTCCATAATATTCCTTTCTGTTTTTAATTATTAGTCAATAGAATACGAAAAAATATTTAGCAATTTTAGCCTTTCCATGCTTTATTTTCCATGTCTAAAAATTTTAATTTTTCTTCTTCTGTCATATCAACAACAGTATATTCAAAATTTAAACCCATGGCTTTAACAGGCGTGGCAATAGAATTAATAAGCATCTCTGCTATTGGAATTCCGGGAAAAGGAAAAGCAAAGCATACTTTAACATTGTTTTCTGTTATTTCTATGTCTTTAACTATACCCAATTCGAGTAATGAAAAATCAATAGCCGGATGTTTAACTTTTGAAATTGTACTTATTATTTCTTCTTTTGTCTTCATAGCGAAAAAAATTAAAACTCTTTTAATGTCCCTTTTTTATAAGCTTCATAAGCCTCCTTTACAGTCATGTTGCCTGCTCCTGTAAAGATTTTAATATTCATTCTTTCTAATATAGAAGCAGCATTTCCTCCGGGTCCGTTTCCTGTTATTAGTACATCAGGTTTTAAATCATAAATAACTTGTGATGTCTTAGGTCCTGCACCATGTGCTTCTTGTTCAATATCTCTGTTATCAAAAGAGATAAAAGCATCTTTCTCTTCTTCATAAATTAATATAAATTCTGTTCTGCCAAAACGTGGGTCAATCATCGATTCCCACTTTTCTCCTTTTGTTGTGAACGCTATTTTCATTTTTATTCTTTTTTAAAATTAAATTTATAATGTGCTTTTTTCGGTTGATAATTTAATGCAATATACAAAATATTTCTAAAGTTGAAAATAAAATTAAGAATATTTTATAATTCCTTTGTTTCTTTATTTGATTAGTTTGCAAGTTTCTTTACTTTTTCCCAGCTCTCAACAATTAATTTTTTTAAATCACTTTCTCCGTATTCAACAATTGTCTGTCCGTTAGTCATAGCCTTTGTAAAAGTTTCATCATAAGGCAAACTTGAGATATAAACAATATTTTCTTCTTTAAGAAATTTCTTAATTTTTTCAGAAACTTCAGTATTGATATTTGCTTTGTTGATAATACACCCTGCTTTGATTTTAAATTTTTCAACTAATTTATAAACACGTTTTAAATCGTGGAGACCGGAAATACTAGGCTCTGTTACCAAAACGACAAAATCAGCACCTGAAATTGATGAAATTACAGGACATCCAATACCGGGAGACCCGTCAACAACAGTAATATTTTTGTTCGTGTTTTCAGCAATCTGTTTAGCTTCTTTTTTTACTTTGGCAACGAGTTTACCTGAGTTATCATCGCCAATACCAAGTTTTGCATGTACTAAAACATTGTCGGCTTTAGTGTTAGAGATAAACCACTGACCTGCTTTCTGAGGTAACATATTAATTGCATTAACCGGGCACACTCTTGCGCAATATCCGCAGCCTTCGCAATTTAACGGCTTTACAACATATTGGTTATTAATAACAGGAATAGCATCAAAACGGCATACGTCAGCACATTTTCCGCATTTAATACATTTTTCCTGATCAATTTTAGCAATTTCTCCACTATAAAAGTCTTCTGATTTTGAATAATCAGGTTTCATAAGCAAGTGCATGTCAGCAGCATCTACATCGCAATCTGCAACAACAATATCTTTTCCTCCAAGATAAGCAAATGATGCAGTGATAGATGTTTTTCCTGTACCGCCTTTGCCCGAAATAATTACAATCTCTTTCATTATGCTTTATTGGGTTTTAATATTTTTAAAATATAATCAGTGATTTTTTTCAATTCTTGTTTTACTTCGGGAATTTTATCATAAATTAATTCTCCTCTTGAATATAATTCTGCAACTTTCCGGTTATTAGGAATTTTTGCTATTAATGGGATATTTTCCTTTTCGCAGTATTCAACAACATCATCATTTCCAATGCCAAAACGGTTTATCACTACTGCGAATTTTTTCTCTAATTTCTTCATTGTTTCAATAGCGAGTTTAAGGTCATTAAAACCAAATGGGGTGGGTTCTGTTATTAGTATTATAAAATCAGCATCTTTTGTAGCTTCTATAACAGGACATGAAGTTCCTGGAGGCGAATCATATAATTTAATTGAAGTGTCAAGAAAATTTTCATCAACAAATTCTAATGTTTGTGCTATTAATGGAACTGCCTGTTCCTGACCAATATCCAACCTGCTTTCAATAAAACTTATGCCATTTTTTTCAAAATGTTTAAGCACTCCCATTTTTTGAGGAACCATTGGCAAAGCATTGGTAGGACATAGCTCAGAGCAAGCATAACAACTGTGGCATAATTCAGGAAAAACAACAATCTCGTTACCTAATTTTACTATTGCATTATAATTACACACTTCCTGACATAATCCACATAATGTGCATTTGTCTTCTTTCCATTCAGGTTTCATTGTAAATTTATTCTCTTCTTTAATAAGAGCTCCTTTGATAAATAACCCCGAGTTAGGCTCTTCTACATCAAGGTCACTTAAAACGACTTTTTGACTTTCTGCAATATATGCAGCAAGATTAGTAGAAAGAGTTGTCTTTCCTGTGCCGCCCTTTCCACTAGCAATAGCTATTTTCATATATAAAATATTTATTTGTAAGATATTGTTTGCCCTATGGAATAGTTTTATAAGCTAAATATTCCATGGGGCAGGCAACATATCAATTTATCTATTCAATAATTCTTCTCTTACCATAGTATGACCACATTCAGGGCATTTGATATTAGTGCATTTAACGCCTTGTTGATGAGGTATTTTTGTGCCACATTTTGCACATACGCAAAAACCTCCTGTCCCAAAAGCACCACCGTTATTACGACCACGGCCGCCACCGCGTCCAAGACCTCGTCCTGTACCCGGAGCATTATTTCTTCTATTGTTCATTTTTTTTTAATGTTTAATTTTTATTAAAAGCAGGCAATAAAATAATGCCTGCCTTTTAACTTTGATCTTTATCCTTAGATTCAGATAGTTGTTTTTCTAAAAATGATAAATGTTCTTTTAAAGCATTGATTTCATTTTTAAGAGCTTCTTTGTTAGAAGAAGAATATTGAGGAATTGGATAATTATAATATCCAAACCCTCGTCCATAGCCAAGACCTCGACCAATGCCGAAGCCACGACCACGTCCGAAACCTCGTCCATAGCTACCATATCCGGAATTTACAAATCCGGGTTGATTATTGCCTGCACAATAACCCATTTGTCTTCCTGTCATAGGACCATTTCCTGCGGGTCCTGTTCTGTCACCTCTTGGCATAATAACCTCCTTTTTTAATTAATTAGTACAAAATTTATTATTCTTAAATTTCACAGTTACTTTTTATTATTTTACTTCGCCACATTAACTTCAAGCCATTAGTTCTACTATTATTAAATAGCTTTATTTATTACAAAGTAGAATTTTATCTTCTTCCTCCACGATTTCCGCCTCTTCTTCTATTTCTATTTATTACACAGCATTGACCATGACCAAATCCACCTGCGAGATTAATTAAATTTTTAGAGCCACAATCTGGACACTCAGTAAGGGATTCGTTCATGTTTATTTGAAACATATGTTCACAATCTAAACACCTAATAATATTTCGTCTAAAATGGATGTTCCCGCCTTCAATTGTCAGAACTTTTCCCTGAACTATAAAATCTGCAATTTTTTTCCTCGCTTTTTCAATTAATCTTGTAAATGTAGGCCTGGATATTTCCATTTCTTCTGCCGCTTCTGCTTGAGATAGCCCCTCATAATCAGATAACCGGAATGCTTCATATTCGTCAAGACTTAATAAAACCTGAATTAATGAATTCCCTGCAATCCCTATAGGTTTGAACTCCGAAAATAATGGTGGCTTATAAACAATTCTATTTTTTTCAGGTCTTGGCATATATTTATTTTTTCTGCAAAAATAATGAACATATGTTTATAATGCAAGTGATTTTTAATATTTTTTTATTAATTTTTAATTTCGTTATAAAGAGAAAAGTTTAATACGCTAATAACCAAAAATATACGGAAATATAATCTTAAAAAAATTATTTTATAAACCTTCCGTCATCTTTTGATGTAGAAAGTTTATGTACATTTTTATTAAGCCAACCTATTTTGTTGGTTTCTCTTCTGTCAAATTCAGGGACATAAGGTTTGATATCCAGCAGAGGAGTTCCGTTTACAATATCCACATCAGAAATATGAAGAATGTTTTTTTCAATGCTAATAAGTTCAACTATTGACAGTCCAATTGAATTAGGTCTGCTTGAAGCTCTTGTTGAGAACACTCCGTGTGCTTGGGTGTCCATAAAAGGTTTTACCAGCAAGGAAGATTTTTTTGATAAATGGAAATTAAATATCAAATAAATATGTGAAAATTTTTCAAGGTCTTTTAAGCCGTCAACATATCCGGGAAAAATTTCAACTGTTCCTTTAATGCCTTTTGCAGCTGTGGGTTGTATAGGCGTGCCGTTTGGCTTGTCAAATGCAGAATAAATGATTCCTATTGATTTATATATTATTTTATCCATAAAAATATTTATTTTAATAATGCTGTAAAAATAGTATTTTTTTGTGTTAATAATTTTTAAAATCTTGCTATCAGATAAAAACCATATTCTTTATCATTAATATTCGGCATTAAACTTATATCTAACTTTTTATTAAAAGGATTAAAATTTTTTAAAGGTTGAAAATGATAAACCAAATTAGCGGATAAAATGCCTATTCCTGCTCCTGCTAATACATCAGACAACCAATGTTTGTTGTTTAAAATTCTGAAAGTACCTGTTGCAGCAGCAAATACAAATCCGCTATATGCAAAAACAGGGTGACTGTCTTTAAATTCGTGGTAGAGTATTGTGGCATTAGTAAAAGCAAAAGTTGTATGCCATGATGGAAAGGAATCTTTTAAACCATTGGGACGGGTTTTATTTGTTGTTTTTTTTAGTGTATAAATAATTATTACAGATGTAATATTTGAAATAATTAAATTTTTTGTTTGTGTATAAAAATCATTTTTAGATTTTAATCCTAATAAATCTGCTGTGTACATTTCTGCTATAGGAGCATATTGAATGTAATCATCGATTTTAAAAAAATAATTATTGCCAACAGAATTTCGAATATTTGTTTGAAAATCCGTTTCAAAATTACTACCCGAGATAATTGCTCCTGAGCTTATTATACCTGCAGGGATAATAAATTTTTTAATAATTCCTGATTTTTTGTTTTTCTTAATATTCAAAGTATCTGTCTGGGCATTTAAACAGAAAGGTATAATTATTAATATCAGCAGTATTTTTTTTGTAATGTTTTTTTTCAAATTTATATGTATAAAAGAATACCGCTAATTTATTAATTTTTTTGATTTCTTTTTTAAAATTAATTTCTGCTGATTAATAAAAACATATCAACTAATTATTTTTTAGTGATAAAACAATATTGAAATATAATCAACAACTTTTCGTGACTGCATTACTTCGCCCGAGTGTCCTCTTTTTAGAATTTTGATTTTAACATTTTTTGTGATAAGCTTTGAATATTCTATCAAAGTCATAATAGGTCCGTATCCGCAAACTGAAATATTTTCACGGATAACTGTCTTGAATAATTTTTTTGAGTTCAGATTGTTTATTTCATTTAAAACCATATTGTCAAAATATTTTCCAATTTCAGGGGCAAGATAATGTGAAAAATCTGATGACGCAATAAGTAAAATATTTTTATTTAATGATTTATTGGCAGTGTAAATTTCTTTAGCAACTTTGTTTGCATTATCAAAATTCTGCATTCTTATAGTTATTGGCACAATTTTGAAATCATACGAAAGTTTATATTGTAAAAAAGGAAGCATCAGCTCACCCGAATGCTCATACTTATTAGCTGTCTCTGAAACAGGAATATTCATTATTTTATAAAAATCTTTATCTGTTTCAACCATTCCGAGAGGATTTTCCCAATAGTCATTGTCATCGAGCGATACTTCATCGCCATAGCCGGTATGACTTGGATTAATAATAAATATCGTATCAAATTTTTGCTTCGAATTTTTTATTATCTCAAAGAAATGTATAGCCTGATAGCCGGAAAAATTATATCCTGCGTGAGGTACTATTCCGCCAATAATATTTTGACCTGACAGGCTGTAGTTAATGTTTTTTTTCTCTTTATCATAAATAAAATCTATTAAATCTATGATTTCTGTTTTTGTGCCGGGATAAAATTTCCCGGCATTGTATGCTTTTCTTATTTTCATTTTAACAATATTTTAAAATTTTGTTTCCGCAAAATATACAGTTGCCGTTTTTGTCAACACCCATAATGTCTGTATAATAGCCTGTTCTTTTTATGACGACTTTTTTACATTTTTTGCAATATGTATTATCCTTTTCTAAACCCTGAACATTGCCGAGATACACATTATTAAGAAATTGTTTTGCTATGTTGTGCAGACTTTCGAGTGTTGATATTGGTGTTGGGTTAATATCTAATTTATATGTAGGAAAATATCTCGACAGATGTAAAACAACATCTTTGTCAAGCTCGTTGGCTATCCACAAAACCATATCTTTAAATATTTTTTCATCATCATTTAGTCCGGGGATTATAAGATTTGTAATTTCAAGATGTTTGTGATTTTTATAAATTGTTTTTAGTGTTTCCTTAACAGGCTCTAATTTCGATAATGTTATTTCTTTATAGAAATCCTCTGTGAAAGCTTTAAGGTCAACGCTAAAAGCATCTATATAAGGCATTAGTTCTTCCAAAGGTTTTTTGTTGATATATCCATTGGTAACCATTACGTTTTTTAGATTTTTGGCTTGCGCTTTTTTTGCTGTTTTCAATACAAACTCATACCAAATAATGGGCTCGTTATAAGTGTAGGCAATGCCGATATTGTCAGATTTTTGCAGAGCAATATTTATTATTTCATCAGAAGTATAATTTTTCAGATAAGGAAATTCGTCAATGTTGGTCTGTGAGATGTCATAATTCTGGCAAAATTTACAATGCAGATTACAACCAATTGTGCCTATTGATAATATTTTTCTACCGGGATAGAAATGATATAAAGGTTTTTTCTCGATAGGGTCGAAATTTATTGCAGCAATCTTTTCGTAAATCTCTGTAAACAGCTCTCCGTTAATATTTTTTCTTATACCACAGCTGCCCCTTTGTCCCGGACTTATTAAACAGTTATGCGGACATAAATTACATATTACTTTATTATTGTCTGTTCTTGTGTAAAATTTTGCTTCTTCCATTTTAAATTAAAAAATTTTGAATATATAAATTTATTACTATTGACATTTAACAGTATATAAATTAATGCTTTGTGTATTTTACACCTAACATAGTAATTTACAAATATAACGATTTTTTTATTCAATTGCAAATTGGGATTTTGGTTAGGATTAGAAAGAGGAAATTAAATTTATTAATTGATAATGGGAATGTTTTTTTATGTAGAGACGAAAAATATTGCGTCTCTACTTCTCTAAAAAACATCAAAATAATCAATTTTATTTTCAACATCCAATTTTTTTTTGATAGCTATCTAAATATTTACACTGTTTAATTTTTTTTGTGCATTTGTTCTATATCAGCCAACATTAATTATATTTGTACTAAATATATTTTTATGCAAGACCTAAAAAAGAAAATTAAAAATTTATCAAAAGAATTTTATCAAGAGATAGTTGGTATTAGACGTATGCTACATGCTAATCCTGAACTTTCAACAAAAGAATATAAAACATCTGAAACCATAGCAAAGAAGCTGACAGAATATAATATTCCGTTTATGAAAGGAATGGCAGGAACAGGAATTGTGGCAGAGATACGTGGCAAAGGCAAATCGGATAAAACCATTGCTTTGCGTGCTGATATGGATGCCCTGCCTATTACTGAGATGAATGATGTTGACTATAAATCGAAAAATAAAGGTGTTATGCATGCCTGCGGTCATGATGTTCACATCTCTGTTTTGCTTGGTGCAGCTAAAATTTTAAATACTTTGTCTGATAGTTTTTCAGGCACTGTAAAATTAATCTTTCAACCTTCGGAAGAGCAATTTCCAGGTGGAGCCATAACAATGATAAACGAAGGTGTTTTGGAAAATCCTACTCCTGATTTTATTATTGGTGAACATGTTATGCCCGCTTTGGAAACAGGCAAAATTGGTGTTAAATCAGGTAAGTTTACAGCTTCTACTGACGAGCTTTATTTCACTGTTAAAGGTAAAGGTGGTCATGCTGCTACTCCTTATGCTAATACTGACACTATTTTAATAGCTGCTCAAATTATTATTGCTTTGCAGCAGATTGTCAGCAGAAAGGCCAGACCTTCTATCCCCACAGTGCTTTCTATAGGCAGGGTTATTGCTGACGGCAGAACAAATATTATCCCCAATGAAGTGAAAATGGAGGGCATTCTCCGAACTTTTGATGAGGCTTGGAGAAGACAGGCTCTTGAAAAAATTATTGAAATTTCTAAAGGTATTGCCAAAACCCTGGGCGGCGATTGTGATGTCTCTATTGCTCACGGTTATCCTTTTTTAAATAATGATGAAACTCTTACTAAAAATGTAAAAAAATATGCTCAAGAATATCTCGGTGATGATAATGTTGTTGACCTTGATATTGAGACAATATCTGAAGACTTTGCATATTATGCTCAAAGACTCCCTTCGTGCTTTTATAAATTAGGTGTTGGAAATAAAGCAAAAGGCATTGATTCTGATTTGCATTCTTCAACTTTTAATGTTGATGAAAAAAGTATTGAATATGGTATGGGGCTTATGGCTTGGGTTACTGTTAATCAATTGAAAAAATAAAGTTTTAAAAAGATTTAAAATTGTAAAAAGATGAAAAAATTATTACTAATGTTTGGATTTTTTTTCTGTGCTGTATTAATGGTAAACGCACAGGATTATAAAACGGCTGTAGGTCTGAGAGGTGGTATTAGCCAGGGTCTTACAGTTAAGTATTTTGTAAGTGAGCAACATGCTTTTGAAGGCATAATTTGTACTCGTTGGCATGGTACATTATTAACGGGATTATACGAAAAGCATAAAGATTTTAATGTTGTTCCTTTAAAGTGGTATTATGGTTATGGAGCTCATGCAGGTTTCTGGGAAGGTTTTGACAATCATCCCTGGTTTGATGATGATGATTCTCACTTTACTTTAGGAATTGACGGTATTCTCGGTATTGAATATACTTTTTATAATTTGCCAATTAATATTTCACTGGACTGGAAACCGTTTTTTGAAATTGTCGGATATTCAGGTTTTGAAGGCGATTCAGGAGCTATTTCTGTAAGATATACTTTTAAGTAAATTTTAACACACAGAATATAATCAGATTTAAAAAATAAAATTAATGACGTTGCAGCAAATGACAATTTAAAATATGAAAGTAAACAATAAAAATTATAGAACAGTATGGATGGAGGGGAATACTGTATTTTTGATAGACCAAAATTTATTGCCTTTTTCTTTTCAGATATTTGAATCAAAAACATATCAGCAAACATGCAGAGCAATAAAAACTATGATAGTAAGAGGTGCCGGTGCTATTGGTGCTGCTGCCGGTTTTGCTATGGCTCAGGCATTTATTCATGATTCTTATCCTGATTTTGTTTCTAAAGCAAAAAAAGAAATTGAGGCTACCAGACCTACTGCCAGAAATTTATTTTATGCTACTAACAGAGTTTATAAAGCCGGTTTGGTTTCTGTGAAAAATGCTGTCATAGAAGCTCAAAATTTAGCTGATGAAAATGTTGCAGATGCTAAAAAAATCGGAGAATATGGCAGTGAGATTATTAATGAAGGATATAAAATAGAAACCCATTGCAATGCAGGATGGCTCGGCTTTGTGGATTATGGCAGCGCCCTTTCACCTGTTTATATTGCCAAACAACAAGGCAAAAAAGTCTTTGTCTATGTTGACGAAACACGTCCACGCAGTCAGGGCGCCAGACTTACTGCATGGGAATTGAAAAACGAAAATATTGACCATCTTATTATTCCTGATAATGCAGGAGCTTATCTTATGTCGAAAGGTGAAGTGGATATGATGATTGTCGGAGCTGATAGAATTGCACGTAATGGTGATGTTGCTAATAAAATCGGCACTTTTGAAAAAGCTATTGTGGCTAAAAATTTTAATGTGCCTTTTTATGTCGCTGCTCCTCTGTCAACTTTTGATGTTGACTGCAAATCAGGCGATGATATCATCATCGAACAGAGAGACAAAAATGAAGTTTTATTTCAGACCGGACCTAACGAAAATGGTGATATTCAAAAAGTCTTGGTTTGCAATCCTGGCTCTGATGCTTTTAATCCTGCTTTTGATGTTACACCTGCCGAATATATTAAAGGTATTATTACTGAAAAGGGAATTATTACTCCCAACGAAAAAAATATTATAAACATTATTAACACAGAATAAAAAATGGATTATAAAATTCAAAAGGAGGCTGTTGCTTATTATATGCGCCGGCTTTATTCTCAACATCTTACAACTTGTTCAGGAGGTAACATTAGTTATAAAATTAATGATGATGCCATTTTAATTACACCCTCACAATTAGATAAAGCCAGATTACAGCCCGAACAAATTAGAATTGTAAATATTAAAGGTGAAAATCTTACACCTGAATTTAAGCTTAGCATTGAAACCCCAATGCACTTAAAAATTTATAAAAAAAGACCTGATGTTAAAGCTGTGATACACGCTCATCCTGCTCTCGCCACTTCTTTTTCTGTAATGAATAAAACTGTTAATTCTAAGCTCACAGGCGAGGCACGTTTAATCTTGGGTAATGTCCTTATGGCTCCTTATGCTTTGATGGGCTCTGAAAAACTTGCTGATATTGTGTCCGATACTTTATTGAAAACTGATGTTGCTTTAATGCAAAATCATGGAGTTATTTGTGTCGCAAAATCATTATTAATGGCTTTTAATAAAATTGAAGTCCTTGAAAATGCTGCTAAAATTGATATTATCACTGAAATACTGAAAAAGAAAAATGAAATTTCAGAACAAGATTTGAATGATATTGATAAAATGATTTAGTAATTAAAGATTTTATTTTGTCGGAAAAATATAATATAACTGATTGGCTGCCTACCACTAAAAAAGAGGTTGAAAAACAAGGCTGGGATGAACTGGATGTAATTATTATTTCCGGCGATGCTTATGTTGATCATCCTTCTTTTGGTCATGCTGTTATTGGCAGGATAATTCAAGACTGTGGATATAGAGTGGCAATAATTCCACAACCTAACTGGAGAGACGATTTGCGTGATTTTAAAAAATTGTGCAAGCCCCGTTTATTTTTTGGTGTTACTGCTGGTTGTATGGACTCTATGATAAACCATTATACTGCCAACAAACGAATTCGTTCTGATGACGCATATTCTCCTGGAGGTAAAGCCGGATTCAGACCTGATTATGCTTCTGTTGTTTATTCAAATATCCTTAAAAAATTATATCCTGATACTCCTGTTGTCCTTGGCGGGATAGAATCTTCATTACGAAGATTTACACATTATGATTATTGGTCTGATAAACTCAAACCAAGTATTCTGTTTGATAGCAAAGCTGATATTTTAATTTATGGAATGGGCGAGTTGCCAATTGTTAAGTTGTTGAAGTATCTTGACAAAGGCGTGCCTGTATCTTCAATAAAAAATTTACCACAAACTGCTTTTCTGCTGAATAATAACGATAAAATTTATAAAGATAAACAATGGGAAAGTTTTGAATTGCACTCACATGAACAGTGCCTGAAAAATAAAAAACTTTTTGCCGAGAATTTTAAACATATTGAGCAGGAATCGAACAGACTAATTGCTAAACAATTAATTCAGAGAATTGGCAATAAAGTTTTAGTTGTTAATCCTCCTGAATCATTGATGACAGAAAAAGAAATAGACCGTTTTTTTGATTTGCCATTCACAAGATTGCCACATCCAAAATATAAAAAACGTGGTGCTATTCCTGCTTATGAAATGATAAAACATTCTGTTAACATACACAGAGGCTGTTTTGGTGGTTGTGCATTTTGTACTATTTCAGCTCATCAGGGAAGAAGTATAATAAGCAGGTCGCAAAAATCAATTCTTAAAGAAGTAAAGAAAATTACTAATATGCCTGATTTCAAAGGCTATATTTCCGATTTGGGAGGTCCTTCAGCAAATATGTATAAATTGGAACCCATAGATATTTCTATTTGTAAAAAATGTAAAAGACCTTCGTGCATCTTCCCGTCAGTATGTAAAAATTTAAATACTAACCATAAACCCTTGATTGAACTTTATAAAAAAGTATCATCATTACCTGAAATTAAAAAATTGTTTATCAGCAGTGGAGTAAGATATGATATTCTGCTTGATAAAAATTCTAAGAAATCAGATTATCATAAGGAATATATTAAGGAATTGATTTTAAAACATGTCCCCGGCAGATTAAAGGTAGCTCCTGAACATAGTTCTGATAATGTTTTAAAAATAATAAGGAAACCATCGTTTAAACTTTTTAAAGAGTTCAAAAAAATATTTGATGACATCTCTGCAAAGGGAAAATTAAATCAGCAATTAATACCTTATTTAATATCAAGTCATCCGGGCTGTAAATTAGAGGATATGGCAGACCTTGCTATTGAAACAAAAAAATTAGGTTATAGATTAAAGCAGGTGCAAGATTTCACACCTACTCCTATGACTCTTTCTACTGTGATATATTATTCAGGGTATAACCCTTATACAATGGAAAAAGTATATACTGCTAAATCAAAAAAAGAAAGGCTTAATCAAAGAAAATTTTTTTTCTGGTATAAAAAAGAAAATTATTATTGGGTTAAAAATGCCTTAAAACAAATGAGTAAAAATGGTTATATTAAGGAGTCTTCTATTAATTCATTTCTTTCAAGAAACAAATAAAAATAACAAAAGATGAATATTTAGAAGCCATTTTAAAACATTATTTGATTCAAAATCGAATAAAAAGAGAAAAAATATATAGATTTATTACGATATCTTAATGTTTTTTTTAATTTTGGAAAGAATAAATATTTTATTTAATGTTTTATAACATTATTTTAACAAAGAATACAGGGTGAAAAAAATAGCGATTATTGGTTTTGGAGCGGCAGCAATTGGCTTTATCGAGAGAATAAAAGACTCAAATTGCGAAGTACATGTTTTTGAAAAGAGTAAAGATATTTTCTCTTCAAGTATATCAGGGATAAGAGCTGATGGAAAACTTTTTGTATCTAAAGAAATGGGCGGCAATATTGATGTTGATGTGAAATTACAGAAAAAATTAGTTGATTTTTACATCAATCATACTGATGGTAATAATATTGAAAAAGGGCATTCATTTAAAAATAAAGACTATTATAAACAATTTTATAAATATGGATTTATGCCTGTGCTGTCTGATTTTTATCATATCGGAACAGACCAGCTGAAAATTGTATTGAAAAACATTTATAGTGATTTTCTGAAATATCCTAATTTGTATTTTCATTTCAATAAAGAAATTAAGGAAGTTGAAAGAAAAAATAAAAAATTTGTATTAAATAATGAATTTATTTTTGATGCAGTTGTTGTTGCAATAGGCAGAAGTGGACATAAATTAATAAAACATATTATTGATAAACATCCTGATTTGGTTTTGGATAATACTTATGTTGACTTAGGGGTTCGTATTGAGTTACCTAATCATATTGTTGAGGATTTAAACAAAGAGATGTATGAATTTAAAGTAAAGTACAAAAGTAAAACCAATTATATGGTCAGAACTTTTTGTAATAACCCTTCAGGATATGTTGTAAGAGAAAATTATGGCGATTTTGTTACTGTTAACGGTCATGCTAAAATGCACGATAAAAGTAAAAATACAAATTTTGCCGTTTTAACAACAGTGAAGCTGACACAACCTTTTAACGACCCTATTGGTTATGGCTCACATATTGCCAAATTAACAAATATCCTCGCAGGTAAAGACAAGGTTATACTTCAAACTTATGACCATTTTAAGAAATCAAAACGAACTAAAAATTTATACAGGGTAATGCCTACACTTAGCTCTGATAAATATATCCTTGGTGATATAAATTTGGCATTTCCTCGTAGAATTATTGAAAGCATAATTGATTTTATTGAGAATTTAAATGTTGTTATCCCGGGTATTGCTAATCCTGATAACTTAGTTTATGCACCTGAAATAAAATTTTATTCTAGTAAATTAAATAATGAAAAATTTAAAAACCTGAAATTTATTGGCGATTGTTCAGGCTATACCCGTTCGATAATTTATGCAACTGCTCACGGCTTTCTTATTGCTGAAGAATTTTTATAAGTGTAAAATCTTGATATTGTGCCCTTTAATATTTATTAACTAAACTTTAATATTGTGAAAATAAAGAGAAATTTTGATTTATTAGAATTATATAGAAATGAATATTCTGACAAAAAAGATGCTTTAGTTAAAAAAGTTGAAGATGAATGGATTAAATACTCTGCTGAAGATTATGTTAATTTATCAAATTATGTTAGTTACGGATTATTAAAATTAGGCTTGAAAAAAGGCGACAAAATAGCCACTATTACAAATAATAGACCTGAATGGAATATCATGGACATGGGAATGTCGCAGATTGGCGTTATTCATGTCCCGGTTTACCCTACTTTAAGCTATGATGATTTTAGTTTTATTTTTAATCATTCGGAAACTTCTTATGTGTTTCTGTCAGGCAAATTGTTGCTAAACAAAATAAAACCTATTATTAAAAAAACATCTTGTATTAAAGATTATTATCTTTTTGATGAAAATAAAAAAAATTGGTCTGAAATTATTGAACTTGGTAAAAAATATCAAGGTGATTATAAAGAAGAACTTGAAAATATTAAAACATCAATTAAAGAAAATGATTTGTTAACCATAATATATACTTCAGGTACAACAGGTAAACCAAAAGGTGTAATGCTATCTCATAAAAATATTATGAGTAATGCACTTACAACAGGTAGTATGTTACCATTAAAATCTACTCATAGGGCTTTAAGCTTTTTGCCTTTGTGTCATGTTTATGAGAGAATGATGAATTACAATTTTCAATATAACGGTGTTAGTATTTATTATGCTGAAAGTCTCGGTAAAATAGCAAGCAATATTAAAGAGATAAAACCTGATGTTTTTAATACTGTGCCAAGATTGCTTGAAAAAGTTTATGATACTATCATTGCTAAAGGAAAAGATTTGACGGGCATTAAAAAAAGGTTGTTCTTTTGGGCAGTTAATATAGGATTGAAATATGATTTTAAAAAACTTGATAATTGGTGGTATGCTTTAAGACTAAAGATAGCGAATAAAATTATTTTCAGTAAATGGCGCGAAGCTCTCGGCGGTAATATAAAATTAATAGTTTCAGGAGGTTCTACGTTACAGACAAGACTACAAAGAGTATTTTGGGCTGCACAAATGCCTGTTTTTGAGGGTTATGGTCTGACAGAAACTTCCCCTGTTATTTTTGTTAATGACCCTACTACTACTGATAATGTTATGTTTGGTACTGTTGGGCCTGTACTTAAAGGTGTTGAAGTTAAATTTGCCGACGATGGAGAAATATTATGTAAGGGTCCCAATGTTATGCTTGGCTATTATAAAAATGAAAAATTAACAAATGAGGTTATTGATAAGGATGGATGGTTTCATACCGGTGATATTGGTGTCTTGCTTAAAAATAAATTTTTGAAAATTACAGATAGAAAAAAAGAAATTTTTAAGATTTCTTCAGGAAAATATATTTCACCTCAAGTTATTGAAACTCTTTTTAAAGAGTCGCCTTTTATTGAACAACTTATTGTTGTTGGTGAAGGTGAGAAATTTGCCAGCGCATTAATTTCTCCTGATTTTAACTATTTACACTTTTGGGCTGAAAAACATAAAATCCATTTTCAAAATAATCAAGAACTTATTTTAAATAAAGATGTTATTCGTAAATTTCAAAATGAAGTAAATAAATTTAATCGAAAACTTGCACAGTTTGAGCAGATAAAAAGATTCAGACTTGTAAAAGAGACTTGGTCTCCTGAAACCAGCGAACTTTCACAGACTCTTAAACTTAAACGTAAGTATTTAAAAAATAAATATGAAAATATTTTACGTGAAATTTATACTTATTCGGAAAATGAAAAAAACAGAGCTGTGAAAGAATAATTACTTTGTTATTGTTTTTTATGACTCCCGATGGCTATCTGGAAAATAATAAATGACAATTGAATATTAAAAAACTAAAAAAAATAAACAAATGAAACCTGTATATATTATATTAGCAATATTATGGATCCTTTATGGATTTTATAAAAAAAGTATAAAAAATAAAGCAGCTCAAGAAAAAGATTCTTCTGAGCCTCAAAACCTGAAAAAAGCTCAAAATAAAAATTTTATTAATGAAATTTTTGGTGATTTTTTATCTGATAATGAAAGCCCTAATCCATACGAATCAATGGACATGCAGGAAAACACAGAAATAATAGAAGAAAATATTCAAAAGGAAGAATTAAAAAAACAAGCCGAACTATTAAAAGTTAAAAAAGAAATTCAAAAAACAACTGTTTCTTTTGAAGAAGATACAGATGATGATAATATTGATTTTGATTTAAAAAATGCAGTGATTTATTCTGAAATACTTAAAAGGCCTGATTATTAAAATGAATTTATGTTTTTCATAAACTAATTCAGGTTAAAGACAACTTAGAAAAAATTAATTTTTGTAAGTGAAGCGCAGCAAAATATTAGCTTTTCCTATTCGTCAAATTAATTGAAAATTATGGTCTTTTAAGTTTATGAATTAACCGGAATAAAGTTTATGTTAAAAAAATCTTTTTTTGACATAAATAATTTTGGAAGTTATGTAAATTAATTATTATCTTTACACACTTTTTTATAACTAAAATAATATATATATAAAATAAAACAACATAATATGTTAAGAAAATTACTTTTAACTATTGGTATTTTGCTGACAGTGAACATAATGGTGTTTTCACAGTCAGGAGCTTTGAAAGGGAAAATCGTTGATAAAGAAACTAACGAACCTATCCCATTTGCTAACGTAATTATTGAAATGGGAGGGAAACAAGCCGGTGGTTCTACAACAGACTTTGATGGAAATTTTACTATTAAGCCTATTACACCTGGAAAATATGATTTAAAAGCAACTTTTGTTGGCTATAAACCTGTATTAGTTCGTGGTATTATTATTAGTGCTGATAAAATTTCTTTTCAGAATATTAATATGCAGTCAACAGCTGTAACATTAAAAGAATTTGAAGTTATTGACTATAAAGTGCCATTAATTTCAAAAGACCAGACATCAAGTGGTGCTACAAAGACATCTAAAGAAATTTCAAAGATGCCTAACAGATCTGCTAATGCTGTCGCCACTACAGTAGGTGGTGTATATTCTGCTGATGGTGAAAGAGGTAGTGTCAGAGGTCAGCGTACTGCAGGTACTGTTATGTATATTGACGGTATCAAAGTTATGGGCTCGTCATCTTTGCCTGAATCTTCCATAGACCAGGTATCTGTTGTACTTGGCGGTGTGCCTGCTAAATATGGTGATGCTGTTGGTGGTATTATTAATGTTACCACCAAAGGTCCTTCACGAAAATTTGGCGCAGGTATTGAGCTCCAATCATCTCAATTTCTTGATAACTATGGCTATAACCGTTTAGGATTTAATTTGCAAGGGCCTTTACTTAAAAGTAAGAAAGATAATCATAATTCTATAATTGGTTTTTTTATTGCCGGCGACCTTAAATATAATGCCGATGGTCGACCTACAGCTAATGGTGTTTATAAAGTTAAAGATGATGTACTTGAAGCTATTAAACAACAACCTTTGGTACCAACAGGTATGGGACATGGTACTTACGATGCTGCTGATTTTTTGAGAAATGAAGACCTTGAACTTGTTAAAGCTACTCAGAATACTTCTAATTATTCTTTGGCTTTTTCAGGTAAAATTGATGTTAAAACTTCTAAAAACTCAAATTTAACTTTTGGTGGTTCTTATAATAAATATAATGGTAATCAGTTTAGTTATACCAATTCATTGATTAATTATGATAACAATCAGAAATATTCTACTAATACCTGGAGAGCATACACTAAATTTACTCATAGATTCCCTACAAAAAGAGACAGCAAATCATTAATAAAAAATGTTTTTTATACTTTACAGGCCAGCTATACTCAAAATACAAGTAAATGGCAGGATGGAAATCATAAAGATAATCTTTTCGAATATGGTTATATAGGAAAATTTACTACATATAAAAGCCGTTCTTTTTCAGATGAATTATTATTAGACACTATTTCAGGTTTATATGCTCATTTACATAATTCATTTAATGATACTTTAATTTCTTATGACAGAAGTGAGGTTAATCCTATTCTCGCCAATTATACTTCCCAGTATTATAGCTTCTATGATATTAATGAAGGAAACTATGATAAAAGAGATAATATTATTAATGGTGGAGGTTTATTGAATGGTATGACACCTAATAGTGTTTATAGTCTTTGGGGTAATGTTGGTGCTATTCAAAGTAACTATGGACATTCTTTTAATGAACAGTTTAGTATTAATGCTAATGGTTCTGCTGATATTGGTAATCATGCTCTTGAATTTGGATTTCAATACGAACAACTTGCCGATAGAAGTTACGGCGTTAATGCCACTGGTTTATGGAATTTAATGAGAGGTTTAACAAATGCTCATATCGAACAGTTAGATCTTTTTAATCCTTATGGTGTTTATGATAATGGCATTTATAAAATAGGCGATGCTAACGCAGGCGTTTTTCTCGATACTATTATTTATCAACGAAAATATGATGCTAATTCACAACGTGTCTTTGATAAAAGCCTCAGACAAGCTATGGGACTTAATACTAATGGCACCGATTGGATAGATGTTGATTCATATGATATGGAAAATAATTCTATTAATTATTATGATCAGGATGGAAATCTTAAAACCGTTACTTTAGAAAATGGTTTTAATATTGATATGTTCAGTGCCGATGAACTACTTAACGATGGTAATAATTATGTTTCATATTACGGATATGATTATAAAGGTAATAAGTTAACTACGAATCCCAGCTTTGATGATTTCTTTAATGAAAAAGACGAATTTGGAAATTGTACTCGTCCTGTAGCTCCCTATCAACCAATTTATATGGCTGGTTACATTCAAGATAAATTTGCTTTTAAAGATTTAATTTTTAATATTGGTATTCGTGTTGACAGATTCGACGCTAACCAAAAAGTATTAAAAGATCCTTATTTATTATATGCCTCAAAAACTGCAAAGGAAGTTACTAATTTGAATGAAATACCTTCAAATATTGGTGATGATTATGTTGTTTATGTTAACAGTGTAAAAGATCCAACTAAAATAATGGGTTTTAGAAATGGTAATACATGGTATAATTCTGAGGGAGCTGAAGTTGTTGACCCTGAAAAATATCTTGATGATGGATATGGGGTATCTCCTTATCTTGTAAATCCTGATGACCAAACTGTTAAGGCAGAAGCTTTTGAAGATTATACTCCTCAAAACAGTTTTATGCCTCGTATTTCTTTCTCTTTCCCTATTTCTGATGTTGCATTATTCTTTGCTCATTATGATGTCTTAACACAAAGGCCTACTTCTAATGTTCGTATGAATCCTATTGATTATTTGTTCTGGCCTACAAGAAGTAATCCTACTATTAATAATCCTAACTTGAAACCTGAGCAAACTATTGACTATGAAATTGGTTTTAATCAAAAAATTGGTCCAACATCAGCAATAAAAATATCAGCTTTCTATCGTGAAATTAGAGATCAGATACAAATGTTCAGATACACTTCTGCTTATCCAAAAACATATTATTCTTATAATAATATTGACTTTGGTACAGTAAAAGGGTTAACTATATCTTATGATTTAAGAAGAACAAAAAATGCTCAAATTTCTACAAGTTATACACTTCAGTTTGCTGAAGGTACTGGTTCCGATGCTTCTTCTGCTTCTGCTTTAATAAGATCAGGTCAACCTAACCTTAGAACTCTTTTCCCTCTGAATATTGATAGAAGACATGCTATTACTCTTAATCTTGATTATCGTTTTTCTGATGGTAAAAAATATACCGGACCTGTTATTACTCGTAAAACAGGTGATAAAGTAAAGACTATTCAACTATTAAAAAATACCGGATTTAATATTACTTTTATAGGAGGTTCAGGAACTCCTTATACTAAATCAAGTAAAACTTACCCTGCCTTAATTAGCAACGATCGTATTATTCAAGGCTCAATTAATGGTTCAAGATTAGACTGGAATTTTAGAATGGATGCCAGAATTGATAAAGACATTGTTCTTAAATGGGGTAAAGATAAAGAAGGTAATAAAAAATCTGCTTTCTTTAATGTTTATCTCCAAATATTAAATGTATTGAATTCTAAAAATGTTCTTGGTGTTTACTCGGCAACAGGTAACCCTGATGATGATGGTTATTTGTCTGCTGCTGAATGGCAAACACAAATAAATCAGCAATTGGATGTACAATCATATAGAGACCTTTATCTTGCTAAAGTTAACAGCCCGTATAATTATAGCAGACCTCGTATGTTACGTTTAGGTATATCTCTTAATTTTTAGTTGAAAAAAAAGTTTAATTATTAATTTATTTGAAATTTTGAGTTTATTAAATATAAATACTATGAAAAATAATTTTCGATATTTATTCTTTTCGATTTTAAGTATTTTATTAACATTAAATACTTATTCGGAAAAATATTATGGTAGTGCAGGTAAAAAACATTCTAAAAATATTAAGTCAACAGCAGCAGGGTGTTTGCCCGGTGCCGGATTTAAATATTTAGATTTAAATAATGTCAGAACCAGAATCAATACTGGTGGTGATATGTGGTGGGATTTTGAAGACGCTGATTATGAAATCCCTAAAGGTTCAGGGAAAATGTCTATGTTCTCTGCTTCTCTCTGGATTGGTGGCATGGATGTTAATAATCAGCTTAAATTGGCTGCTTTAAGATATCGTCAAGGGCCAAATTTTGGTGGTGGTAATGATTACTGGCCGGGACCTTTAACTACTGATGGTACTGCTGCTATTGATGAAACCGTTTGTTCGGAATATGATAAACTTTTCCCTATAACCAGAGAAGAAATTGATAAATACCTTGCCTGGTGGAATGATAAAGAATCATATCCTGATTATACAATTCCACAATCTATTTTAAATTGGCCTGCTCATGGTGATATATCCAAAGGTCAATCATATTATCTCGCTCCTTTCTTTGATAGAGGTGGTGATGGTGATTATGACCCTACTGATGGTGATTATCCTTATTACGATATTAGCGGCAGCCTTTGTAAAAGCAAAGAAACTACTGCTGAAGGTAATGGTATTTTATCTGATCAGGTTATTAAAGGTGACCAAACTTTATGGTGGGTGTTTAATGACAAAGGTAATATTCATACTGAAACTGAAGGTGTTCCTATTGGTCTTGAAATCAGAGGTCAGGCTTTTTGCTTCTCTACTAATGATGAGGTTAATAATATGACTTTTTATTCTTACGAAATTATTAACCGTTCAACTTTTGAGTTAACAAATACTTTCTTTAGCCAATGGGTTGATACTGACTTGGGTTTTGCCAAAGATGACTATGTCGGCTGTGATGTGCTTAGAGGTTTAGGTTATTGTTATAATGGATTACCTGTTGACGGAAACGGACAAGCATGGGCATATGGTGACCAACCTCCTGCTATTGGCGTTGACTTCTTCCAAGGACCTTATTTAGACCCTAATGGTAAAGATGACCCTGCATTTACAGGCGACTGTTCAATTTTTGATTATACCGAATCTGATGGAGTTGGCGCTGCTGCTATTAATGGTGTCAATTTTGGTGATGGTATTAAAGATAATGAACGTTTTGGTATGAGACGTTTTGTATATCATAATAATTCCGGTGTTGCCGATTATATGACTGACCCTGATTATGCAATTCAGTATTATAACTTTTTACGTGGTATATGGAAAGATAATACCAAAATGCAGTATGGTGGTAATGCTCATATGAATCCGGGTGGTGCTTATGGTCCTGAATGTGATTTTATGTTCCCTGGTGATTCTGACCCTTGTAATTGGGGCACTAAAGGTAATCCTCCTAATGGTCCAGTTTATTGGACTGAGGAAACTGCAAAGAATGCACCTTATGATAGAAGATTTATGCAGTCCGCAGGTCCTTTTACCCTTAAAGCCGGTGCTGTTAACTATATTACTGTTGGTATTCCATGGGCTAGAGCTGTTGCAGGTGGCCCTTGGGCTTCTGTTGAATTACTTAGAAAAGTTGATGATAAATGTCAGGCTTTATTTGATAACTGCTTCCAGGTTCTTAATGGTCCTAATGCTCCTGATTTAACTATTCAGGAACTTGATAAAGAATTAATTATTTATATTTCTAACAGAAAATCTAATGATAAAGGTAATAACTTTAACGAAAGATATAAAGAAAAAGATCCTGAAATTGAAGCTGCGGGCGAAGATTATGACCCTTATTACAGATTTGAAGGTTATCAAATTTTTCAATTAAAAAATGCTAATGTTTCTGTTGCTGATATTCACGACCCTGATTTGGCTAGAGAAGTTTTTCAATGTGATATTAAAAATGGTATAACTCAGATTGTGAATTTTAATTTTGACCAAAATTTAGGTGGTAATGTCCCAACTCAGGAAGTTTATGGTGCTGACGAAGGTATTAAACATTCTGTCAGGATATTCTTTGATGCTTTTACAGGTGAAAGATTAGTAAATCATAAACAATATTATTTTCTCGCATTAGCATATGCTTATAATAATTTTAAAACTTACGATCCTTTAGATCCATTAGCATTGGATGGCCAGCAGGAATGCTATCTCGCAGGTCGTAAAAATATTAAAACTTATACAGGAATACCTCATATTGTTGTTGGAAAGACAGCTCCTCAAGGAAATTATGGTGAAGGTCCAATGATAAGACGTATTCAAGGTCAAGGCAATGGTGGAATAGTTTTAGAACTTGAACAGGAATCTATTGATGAAATTTTATCTAAACCTCCAATAGATACTATCCATGAAGCTGACACATCGTATGTAACTCAACTTGGAGATCCTAACTATCCTATTTGTTATAACCCTTTGTATAAAAAATCTCATGGCCCTGTTAATGTTAAAATAATTGATCCATTAAATGTGAAAAGTTCTTCATATACACTTATTATGGATACAATGTTTAAACAACAATGCGATCTTATTTATGATACATCAAAAATGGATATCTTATCTGGTAAGTGGATGTTGAAGGACAATAATACAGGAAAAATTTATCATTCTGATACTACAATTATTTATAATAATGAGCAGTTATTCCTTGATTTAGGATTATCGATTCAGATTTCACAACAGTTATATCCCGGAGATACATTAAACGGTGGAGCTGTTACAGATGATAACGGATTATTGGAATCTTCAATAGAATTTGCCGATAGTACGCATAAATGGTTATCTGGTGTTATGGATGATGACAATCCTCATCCACAAAACTGGATACGTTCAGGTTCTCAATGTGAACCTCAGGCTTTACAATGGAATGACTGGAATATTCATTTATCCTCTAGTGCAACACCTACAGGTCATTCTTATGACCCGAATGGTAATTATGAAAAAATTCTAAACGGAACATGGGCTCCGTATAATCTTTGTGCTTATGAAACCCAAGATCCTACTGCTCCTGCTAAAACTTCTATTTCTAAGACAAAATTTCAAATGAGTCAACTTGCAAGTGTTGATGTTGTTATAACTAAAGATAAATCACTTTGGACACGTTGTCCTGTTGTAGAAATGTGTCCCGAAAAAATTAGAGCTGAAGGTAATGTCGAGAAATATGACAAACGTCAACATAAATCTGTTAATGTAGATGGTGAAACTGATGTTGTAAGTGATGATCCTTTATACAATTCAAATTATATTGATAGCATAGGTATGGGTTGGTTCCCAGGTTATGTTATTAATGTTGAAACAGGAGAGAGATTAAATGTTATGTTTGGTGAGGATTCATGGTTATCTGCTGAAAACGGGAGAGATATGTTATGGAATCCTACTCCTAATGTTATGTCAGGTTTAGATTATGTTTTTGGAGGGAAACATTATTTATATGTTATGGCACATACTCAAAATATGTGGGTACAGCAAGGAGAAAGAATTAAAGAAGCTGATTGTCCTGCTTATGATGCAGGTGCATGGGCTAATAAAACTTTAACTGCACAAGGACCTATTGCTGCTGCTATTAGACGACATTATCTCTATGCTAGTTGTATGTGGGTTAATATTCCTTTATCTGTTAAAGGTGAAGAATGGCTTTCAAATGATGTAAAAATCAGAATTAGAGTTAAAAAACCTTATGCTCCTTATTATTCTGTTCCTTTTACAGACAGCACATACAATGATACTATTTATAATAATAATCCTATTTATACTTTCTCTACTGAAGGTATTTCTACTCTTACTAATGATGTAGAAAAGGCAAAAACAGACTTAGATTTAATAAGAGTTGTCCCTAATCCTTATTATGGGTATTCAGAATATGAAACTAACCAGTTAGATAATCGTATTAAAATTACTAATTTACCACGTAAGTGTACTATTTCTATTTACAATACAAGTGGTACCTTAATACGACAATTTTTTAAAGATGAAATTAAAACATCTATTGACTGGGATTTGAAAAATTATGCAGGCATCCCTATTGCAGGTGGTGTTTATATTATTCATGTTAAAGCTGATGGAGTGGGCGAGAAAATTGTTAAATGGTTAGGTGTTCTTCGTCCTATTGACTTAAATGCATTTTAATATATTATATCTTGAATTTGAATAAAAATTAATAAAATATTAATAAGTATGAAAAATATATATAGATCGCTAATTTCAATCTTTTTGATTGTCTTACTAACAATACCTATAAATAGTATATATGCTGGTAATAAGGATAGATCCGGACAGGCAGGTGCAGGAGAATTATTAATTAACCCATGGGCAAGAAGCTCTGGTTGGGGTGGTGTTAATACTGCTAATGTAAGAGGTGTTGAAAGTATGTTTATAAACATAGCAGGTGCTGCTTTCACTAAAGGAACTGAACTGGTGTTTACTCAAACTCAATGGCTCAAAGGTTCTGAAATTAATATTTCTAATTTTGGTTTTACCCAGCAATTAGGAGAAACAGGTGTTCTCGGTATTAGTGTTATGTCTATGGATTTTGGAGACATTGAATTAACTACTGTAAATCTTCCTGATGGCGGAATAGGGTATTTTAGTCCTAAATATCTTAATATCGGATTATCATATTCAAAAGCATTTTCAAATAGTATTTATGGTGGTTTTAATCTTAAAATTATTAGTGAATCAATGTCTGATGTCTCTGCTCAGGGAGTGGCTATAGACGTGGGTATTCAGTATGTTACAGGTCCTGAAGATAATATTAAATTTGGGGTAACTCTTAGAAATTGGGGACCAACAATGAAATTTACCGGCGATGGTTTATCAATCAGGGGATTTTTACCGGGTCAGGAAAGTCAGTTTACTTTAAATCAAAGATCTGATGACTTTGAATTACCTTCTCAGTTAAATATTGGGTTTGCTTATGATTTTAATTTTAAAGGAGACAGCAGATTAACTTTAGCTGGTAATTTTAATTCAAATTCATTTACTAAAGATCAATTTAGTCTTGGTGCTGAATTTTCTTTAAAATCTTATTTGATTTTACGAGGCGGTTATACTTATGAAGAAGGTATATATAAAGATATTGAAGACATTGACAGAACAAATTGCACAAAAGGACCAAGTGCAGGCTTTAGTGTGCAAGTACCTTTAAATAAAGAAAAAGGCACATGTTTCTCAGTTGATTATTCTTATCGCGCAACAGATCATTTCAATGGCACCCATACTATTGGTGCTAGAATTAATTTGTAATTTTCTTTTTTGAAATTATTAAACATTTTAAAATATTTTATTTAGACCCTTTTGTACAAAAGGGTCTATTTTATTATATAAATTAATAGTTATGGCAGAAATAAATTATTATACTAAAGAAGGTCTTAAAAGACTTAAAGACGAATTAAAACGTCTCACTACTGTTGAAAGAAAAAAAATCTCAAATCAAATTGCAGAGGCAAGAGATAAAGGAGATTTATCGGAAAATGCTGAATATGATGCTGCTAAAGAAGCACAGGGCCTTCTGGAATTAAGAATTTCTAAACTTCAGGAAACAATTATTAATGCAAGACTTATTGATGAATCTAAAATGGATGATTCTAAAATTTTTATTATGTCTAAGGTTAAAATTAAAAATTTATCAAATAATAAAATTTTTAATTATACATTAGTACCTGAAAATGAAGCTGATCTCAAAAATTCTAAACTTTCTATAAATTCGCCCATTGCAAAAGGATTATTAGGAAAATCTGTAGGCGACAAAGTTGAAATTTCTGTCCCTGCAGGAAATTTTAATTTCGAAATTATTGAAATTTCAAGATAAAATTTTTATAAAAAACATTTCTGATTTTGGAATCCTTTTTTATTTAAGGATTCCTTTTTTTTACTTATTAAATTTTATATTTGTATATTTGTTAAAATTAATGACAAAAAAATATATAAGATGACAAGTATTTTTTCAAAAATTGTAAAGGGCGAAATTCCTTCATATAAAGTTGCAGAAAATGATAAGTATTACGCTTTTCTCGATATTAATCCTTTAATGAAAGGTCATACATTAGTGATACCCAAAAAAGAAACTGATTATATTTTTGATATCAATGATGATGAATTTCAAGGCTTATTTTTATTTGCAAAAAAAATTGCTCTTGCAATAGATAATGTTATTGATTGCAAAAGAGTAGGTATTGTAGTGATGGGATTGGAAGTGCCTCATGCTCATATTCATTTAATTCCAATGAATAGAGAAACAGATATTAGCTTTTCTAATCCTAAACTGAAGCTTACTAATGATGAATTTTGTGAGATAGCCGAAAAAATTAATAACGCATTATAGCCGAATTACACATTTATATAGATAATGTTTATTCAATTATCTCTTTTTTCTTCTTTGCTTCTAAAATACTGGCATTAAGTTCAAATCCTATCAAAAGAACAATTGCATTTAATTTGATCCAGAGCATTAATATTATTAATGTACCAATGGAACCGTATAGCTTATTATATTGAGCAAAATTATCGATATAATAATTAAATCCTACAATAAACAACAACGACAAAAAAGTAGCGAGTGTTGAACCGGCGGAAATAAATTTAAAGCTTCTTCTTTTTGCCGGGGCAAGATAATAAATAAATGAAATTGCTGTAAAAACTATTATTAGGGTTATTACCCATTTTCCAAAATTTATCAAAATAAATGTGAATTCACTTTTAATCATATGATTGGAGGCAAGATAATCTAAAGCAATACTTGCACCAATAAGCATAGTTGCAGCCAAAATAACTAAAGTTGTAACTATAAGAACTAATGTAACAGACACAAATCGTATCTTGAAAAACGATCGGCTTTCAATAGTATGGGAAGTTCTGTTAAATGCCTTCATAATTCCTAACATCCCATTAGATGAAAAATAAAATGAAAGCAAAAATCCAATAGAAAGCAAACCTCCGTGCTCTTGTTTTACAATTTCCTCAATTGTATCCTTGACAGCAATATAGGTATGTTCGGGTAAGGCATTTTCAAGAGTTTGTAAAATAGTGCTTTGCAAATTTTCAATTGGAATATATGGTATTAAAGTAAAAAAAAATATAATAGCAGGAAATATTGCAAGTAAAAAAGTAAATGAAAGAGAATTTGCTCGTGATATTAGTGAACTTTGATTAATTCCTCTAAAAAAAAATTTTACAACATCATATAACGGCATTCCATCAAAACCAGGTAATATAATCTTTTTTGAAAGTCTTACAACTACTGCTTCTAAAGGCTCATACAACTTTCTGAATAAAGAAATAATTTTTAAATAGATTTTCATTTTGCTGTGATTAAAAAGTCTTCAAACTCACATCAAGATTTTTAATTTGATGACTTTATGCACTTACCGAAATATAGCCAACATCTATTTTCAGCCTATTCCCTGATTGTGTCAATTGTCATTTCTATCATATTTTCTAAAAAATGTGCAGATGAAACCCAGTATTATTAATATGCTCGTTTGTCAACTTTTTCTATATAATTAATAAATGACTTATTAACAACTTTATTACCTCCCGGTGTTGGGTAATCGCCAGTAAAATACCAGTCACCAAGATCTTTGGGACATGCCTGATGTAAATTTTCTATGTTCTGGAAAATTACTTCTACCTTTGCATTTATATCTTTATGAGTTATTAATTCTGCAATCTTTTTTGAAATTTGTTCTGGAGTAAAAGGCTTATAAATTTCTTTAACATAATTAATAATCTTTTCTTTAGGCAGATTTTCCTGAGCTTTTGATTTTTTATAAACAGTATTTATTATATCAGACTGATTAGTTTCATTAAGCAATTCAATAGCTGCATTAAAAGCAATAAAATCCTGTAGCTTAGCCATATCAATACCATAACAGTCGGGATATCGTATTTGTGGTGCAGAAGATAATATGATAATTTTTTTGGGATGCAATCTGTCGAGTATTCTAATGATGCTATGTTTAAGAGTTGTTCCTCTTACAATAGAATCATCAATAATTACAAGATTGTCAACATTTTTATTTATTGTGCCATAAGTGATGTCATAGACATGTTCTACAAGGTCGTCTCTCCTATTGTCTTCAGTGATAAAAGTTCTTAGTTTTACATCTTTAACAGTAAGTTTTTCAATTCTTGGATGTAAATCAAAGATTTCATTAATTTTTTTAAGGTTAAAATTCTGCCCTAATTGAATAATTTTTTCTTTTTTATAATCATTACAAAAGCTGTAAAGTCCTTCAAGCATACCGTAGAATGAATCAATAGCAGTATTAGGGATATATGAAAAAACAGTGTTTTTAATATTATAATCAATTGCTTTTAAAATTGTAGGCACAAGCAAATTACCTAATTTTTTTCTTTCTTTATAAATATCCTTATCAGTACCTCTTGAAAAATATATTCTTTCAAAAGAACAAGATTTCTTTTCGCCGGGTTTTTTAAATGGATATTCTTTCCACTGTCCATTTTTTTTTATGATAAGAGCATGCCCGGGTTTTATTTCCTGAATAGAATTACTGCTAACATTAAAAGTTGTTTGAATAGCAGGTCTTTCCGAGGCAACAACAACAACTTCATCATCATGATAATAATAAGCAGGACGAATACCGTGTTCATCACGCATTACAAAAGCATCGCCATGACCTAATAGCCCGGCAATAACATAACCACCATCCCAATATTCTGTCGCTTGTGTTAGAATTTTTTGTATGTCTATGTTTTCTGATATTAAGGGTGTAATCTCTTTTTTTGAATATCCTTGTTTTTTATATTTATTATATAATATTTCGTTTTCTTCATCTAAAAAATGGCCTACTTTTTCAAGTACTGTAATGGTATCTGATGTCTCAACAGGATATTGTCCTATTTCAACAAGCTTCTGAAATAACTCATCAACATTTGTTAAATTAAAATTACCGGCTAAGGCCAGGCTCTTGGTCTTCCAATTGTTTGATCTGATAAAAGGATGTACGTCATTAATGCCGTTATTACCGAAAGTGCCATATCTTAGATGACCCAATAACAGTTCACCAGTGAAATCAACATTATACTTTAACCAATTTATATCATTCAAAAGTTTTGGATTTTTATCCTTTACCTTTGATAAATTTAAAAATATCTTGTTAAAAATATCTTTTATAGGCGAATCAGAATTTGACCTTAATCTGTTAATATATTTATGACCGGGTTCTAAATCGAATTTAATATTCACAATACCTGCACCGTCCTGCCCTCTGTTGTGTTGTTTCTCCATTAAGAGGTGCAATTTGTTTATTCCATAAAAACTTGTGCCGTATTTTGACAAATAATATTCTTGTGGTTTTAATAATCGTATTAATGCAATACCACATTCGTGTTTTATCTGATCACTCATTAATATATGTTTTTTACAAAAATAATAGAATTATATATTTACAGTCTATTTTTATCACTAAATATATATTTTTCTTTTCTTATCTATTAATAGTCTGTTAATTAATAATATATGTTAATCGACACTATATTTGAAAATTTTATATTAAACCTTAAATATTTATCTTTAAAAAGAGATAAATATATGTAATAATAATTTATTTTTGTCATATCATATAAAAAAAAGCAAAATGGATATTAAAGAATTTCAAAGAATGATTTTACAAGGTATTCCCGAAGAATTACCTGAATTACAAAAAATTGATAAGAGTGTTGCTCACGCACCAAAAAGAAAAGATATACTAAATATTGAAGAAAAAAAACTTGCTTTAATAAATGCTTTAAGATATTTTCCTAAAAAGCATCATAAAATTTTAGCAAAAGAATTTGCTCAGGAACTTAAAGACTATGGTAGAATCTATATGTATAGATTCCGTCCAAAATACAAGATGTATGCACGTAACATTAACGATTATCCTTGCAAATCGAAACAAGCTGCTTCAATAATGGTCATGATAAATAACAATTTAGACCCTGTAGTAGCGCAATATCCTCATGAGTTAATTACTTACGGTGGAAATGGTTCTGTTTTTCAGAATTGGGCTCAATATTTACTTACAATGAAGTTTTTGGCAGAAATGACT
>JAGGUV010000075.1 GCA_021158345.1 Bacteroidales bacterium | reverse complement strand
TAATACCTGACACAATTAAATCGGGCTTTTTATCTAAGACAACTAACTCGCCTAATTTAACACAGTCAACAGGCGTTCCATTGCATTTATATTCTTTGTAATTATTCTTTTCTTCAATCAATTTCAGACGTAAAGGGCGAGTAAAAGTAATAGCATGTCCTGAACCTGACCTTGCAGAATCAGGTGCTACAACTACAACATTTCCTATTTTACGCATTATCTCTATCAATGTCCTTAAGCCCGGAGCATCAATACCATCATCATTAGTTACCAAAATAACAGGTTTGCTAACAGGTTTGCTCATAAATTCTATTTTTTCAATAATTAAGCAAAAGTATTAATTTTATAAACACAAGAGAGTAAAAAAAATTATTCACAGAATTTTAAAAATTCTTCATACAAAATATGAGTAGGCAAACCAACGACATTAAAATAAGAGCCTTCAATTCTTTCAATTCCAACATATCCTATCCATTCCTGAATACCATAGGCACCTGCTTTGTCGTATGGCTGATAATTCTCGATATAATATTTTATCTCATCATCAGATAAATTTTTAAAATATACATCAGTAGAAACAAAAAAACTTTTTTGCTTATATTTTGATTTCAGACAAATACCAGTAATAACTTTATGTTTATTAGCTGATAATTTTTTAAGAATATTATAAGCATCATTATAATTTTTAGGTTTTAAAAGAATTTCATCTTTAAAACAAACAATAGTATCGGCAGTAATTACAATATCATTATCATTTAATTCATCGGCATTAAAAGCGTCAGCTTTAATTTCGGCGACATACAAAGCAATTTGTTCAGGTTTTAAATTATCCGGGTATGACTCCTCTACTTCTTTAACTATAACATCAAACTTAAAACCCATCTCTTTAAGCAATAAATTTCGTCTCGGCGATTTTGAGCCAAGAATAATATGGAAGTTATTTATATTCTTTAATAGTTTCATGTATTTATCTTTAAAATTAATGGGAATTCCATTATAAAAACAGTATTAAAACGGGAAATTAATAGATAAAATCTGCATTGACAGAATACCTGCAAGCATAATTATTTTACACATATTGCTTGCAAGATGAAAATCGGATTTTTCCTTTGATTTTGTCAGAGTAAAAAACAAATAGAAATAAGGAAAAATCACAGCAATAATCAAATAAACAAATAACAATAAATAGTGTATTTTGAAGACATAATAAGTAGCAACAGCAATTAATAAAACATTCAGTAAAATTAAAATCCCGGTAATAATTTTCGATTTTTTAATACCAAAAACTACAGGTATAGTTCTGCATTTCATAATTTCATCACCTTCAACATCTTCCATATCTTTAATAACTTCACGTATAAAAGAGATAAGAAAAGCAAAACATGTATAAGACAACACAATAATATTAATCATATTATACTTACCTGATAATTCAAGAAAAACAGAAGGATTATTACGAAGGGCAAAAAATTCAAAAAGCCATACAATATATACTACAAAAGCAGATAATACTGCAACAATAAAATTTCCCGTAAATAATAATCGTTTATATTTTAAAGAATAGAACCACAATAATATGCTAACAAACAAAAATATAAAGCCCAATTTTATTGCACCTATTTTGTATGAAATAATGAAACTTATCAGAATAGCAATAAAATTAAATACAGAATGAAAAAGTATAGCGTTACGTCTTTGTATTGAAGTATCAAGAACAACTTTTTCGGGTTTATTAATTTTATCAATTTTAATATCAAAATAATCATTAATAATGTATCCGGCGGCAGCAATTAACACAACAGAAAATACGAGAAGAAAAAAACAAAATTCATTAATCTGCAAACTACAACCTACAGTTTTATAAATTGGTTTCAACACACAAAATCTTACTAAATACTGAGTTAGTATTATAACAAGTAAATTCTTATATCTTATTAATTTTAAATATTTTAACATATAAATTATTTTTTCATCCACCTGCCTTGGACTTTCAACACCTGTTCAATAATATCTCTAACACATCCATCACCACCATTAATATCAGAAATATATTTTGAGATTGATTTAATTTCTTCTACAGCATCAGCGGGACATGTAGGCATACCAACGTTATTCATAACTTCAAAATCAGGAATATCATCACCCATATATAAAACATTTTCAGGGTTAATATTATTTTCAGAAATATAATTTTTATATACCTGATATTTATCACGGACACCTAAAAACACATCATTAATGCCAAGATTATGAAATCTGTGAAAAACAGACATTGACTTACCACCTGTAATTATTGCAATATTATATCCTTTTTTTGCAGCGAGTTGCATAATGTATCCGTCCCTCACATTGACAGTACGCTGCAATTCACCATCCTGAGTAAGATAAATTTTCCCATCAGTTAACACACCATCATAATCGAAAATAAATGTATTGATATTGTTTAATAATGATTTGTAATTTGTCATAAAATAAAAACAATTATTTATTATTCATTTTTTTTATATTATCACTTAGTAATTTATATATTTTTTTAAAGTCCTTATGATTTGCAAGCATTTTTAAATGTGATGAAATAATAGAATCATCACCCCTGACAGCAGGGCCTGTTTGCAGTTTTTTCGGACTGTCTTCAAAGACTTTTACTGCTGTTTCATTTATCAAAGGTAATAAAATATTAAAACTAATATCATTCTCAATCAATAATTGTTCAGCAACAGAATACATATTATTAGTAAAATTACAAGCAAAGACTGCTGCAAGATGTATAATTCTTCTTTTATCAAAGCTAATTTCTCTTACATTAGACGATATTTCTTCAGCTAAATTTTTTAAAATTTCAATATTTGCAGGATTATTGGTTTCTATACATATTGGCACATTATGAAAATCTACATTCTTATTTTTTGAAAATGTTTGCAAAGGATATAAAACGCCATAATTATCTGAAGCCTCTTTCAAAACTTCCATAGGCATTGAACCTGAAGTATGTACTATTAATTTATTGTTTAATTTTATATTTGAAGCAATATGCTCAATAGCAGAATCTTTAACAGAGACAATATAAATATCAGCATTTTTGTTCAAAAGCTTAATGTCATTAATTGGCTCAGCATCAACTTTTATTGCTAATTGTGAAGCAGAGCTATAAGTTCTGCTATAAACCTGAATTATTTTCTTTCCTGCATTATTTAATGCCAATGCCAAATGTGTTGCAAGATTACCTGCACCTATAAAAACAATATTTTCTAACATATTTTCTCACAAAAAAACATAAATTTATTCGTAAAAATATTAAAAAAACATACATTTTATTAATTTTGCTAATAAAAATTCAGTAAAAACATATAACAAAATGATGAATTTAATAGAAAAACCTATAAATAATAAAATAAAAAAAATCGGTATTATTGGTGGAACAGGACTTGAAAGGCTAAATATCTTTAAAGATTCAAAAGAAATAACTGTTGACACACCTTTTGGAGCACCGAGTTCACCATTGTTATGTGGTAAAATCAACGGGCTTGAGGTTGTAATTATTTCAAGACATAACAAAGACCATGTTATTACCCCGACGAATGTAAACAACAGGGCAAATATTCTGGCATTAAAAAAAGCAGGTTGCACACATATTATTGCAACAACAGCGTGTGGAAGTTTAAAAGAAGAAATTCACAGAGGTGATATTGTAATATTAGATCAATTTATTGACTTTACAAGACACAGACCTATAACCTTTTTCAAAGAATTTAAACCAGGCAAACTAAATCACACTCCAATGGCTGACCCATTTTCAAAAGAGTTAAGAGATATTTTAATTGATACATCAAAGGAATTAAAATTAAATTTTCACCCAAAAGGTACTGTTGTCACAATAGAAGGACCTCGATTTTCGACAAGAGCAGAATCGAATATGTTCAGAGCCTGGGGTGCTGACGTAATAAACATGAGCATTGCTCCTGAAACTATTTTAGCTAACGAAGCAGGAATACCTTATGCAGGTATTGCTCTAAGCACTGATTACGATTGCTGGAAAATTGATGAAGCACCTGTTTCATGGCCTGAAATTCTTAAAGTTTTTAACAAGAACATCCATAATGTTACCAATTTAATAATATCTGTAATAAAAAAAATTGCAGAGCATCAATATTCAACATCTATAAACTAAAACAATAATTATGTCTGTAGAGATAAGACAAGTTAAAACAAAAAAAGATTTAAAAGAGTTTATTTATCTTTCTGAAAAAATTTTCTCGAGTAATCCGAAATGGATTCCTCCTATTTACACAAATTTTAAAAACTCTCTTAATCCTAAAAAAAACAAATCTCTTTCATTTTGCGATACTATATTAATTCTTGCATACAAAAATAATGATATTTATGGCAGGGTTATGGGTATTATAAACCATAATTACAATAAATACCATAATGTAAAAACGTGCAGGTTTGCTTATTATGAATCATATAATGACCAGGAAACTGCAAATGCTCTTTTAGAATATATTGCAAAATGGGGTAAAGAAAAAGGCATGGACACAATTGTGGGCCCAATGATATTTTCTAATAAAGACCCTCAAGGTTTTCTTGTTGAAGGCTTTGACACAGAACCTTCAATATTTTCAAATCATACACCTGAATTTTATATTAAGCTTATTGAAAATGCTTCTTTTCAAAAAGATGTTGATTATATATCTTTTAAATTACCTGTGCCTAAAGTCTTACCTGAGTTTTTCCAAAAAATTTATAACAGAATTGTCACAAGAAGCAATTATAAAGTGCTTGAATTTAATAAAACAAAAGACATTAAAAAATATCTTAAACCCATCATCACATTGATGAATGATAGTTATAAGGAATTATATTCTTATGAGCCCCAAGATGTAGAAGGCACATTAAAACTTTTTAAATCCTACTTAAAAATTATAAATCCTCATTTTGTAAAAATTATTACAAAAAATGATAAAATCGTATCATTTTTTATCGGTGTCCCGAATTTTACAAAAGGTCTCAAAAAAGCTAAAGGCAAATTATTTCCCTTTGGGTTTTTAAAGATTAAACGTGAAATGAAGAAATCAAAACAATTAGTTTTACTTTTAGGCAGTATAGACAGAAAACATCAGGGACGTGGATTAGATGTTTTAATGGGATACCACATGATATTATCTGCTCAAAAATATAATTTTGATTATATTGACAGTCATCTTGAACTTGAAACAAACAAGAAAGTACATGCCGAGATGCAAAAAATGGGCGGTGAAGTTTTTAAACGTTTCAGAATATTTAAAAAATCAATAAAATAATATTTCACTTTTTATAATAAATACAAATAATCTGTATTTATATAATATGGATTTTTAAATTAACTTTGCAAAAAATAAATTTTTACTATTCACAAAATAATTAAGAGTAATTCATGGCTAATTTCATAAAAAAATTATTTGGAAATAAATACGATAGAGATATGAAAGCTATCAAGCCTACCTTTGAAAAGGTAAAAAAGGCTTATATTGAAATCTCTACACTTAGCAATGATCAACTAAGAGAAAAAACTATTGAATTTCGCAAGAAAATAAAAGAATATACTTCTAAAGAAGAAAGCAAAATAAATGAGATAAAAAGTATTATTGATTCTGAACAAGATATTGAAAAGAAAGAAAATCTATACGGAGAAATTGATAAGCTGAAGAAAGAATCATATAATAAAACTCAAGAGATCTTAAACCAAATATTGCCTGAAGCATTTGCTGTTATGAAAGAAACAGCAAAAAGATTTAAAGAAAACGAAGTTATAGAGGTTACAGCAACACAATACGATAAAGATCTTGCTGCAAAATACGACAATATTGAAATTGTTGGCGATAAAGCATATTACCATAACAAATGGAATGCAGGGGGTAATATCATTCAATGGGATATGGTTCATTATGATGTTCAGCTTATTGGAGGTATTGTTCTTCATCATGGAAAAATTGCAGAGATGGCTACAGGTGAAGGTAAAACATTAGTTGCAACTCTTCCTGTATACTTAAATGCTTTACCCGGCAAAGGTGTGCATATTATTACTGTTAACGATTATCTTGCAAAACGTGACTCCGAATGGATGGGTGTTTTATATCAATTCCACGGTCTTAAAGTTGACTGTATCGACAAACATGAACCTAACTCAGAGGCCAGAAGAAATGCCTATCTCGCTGATGTTACTTTTGGTACTAATAATGAATTCGGCTTTGATTACTTACGTGATAATATGACAAGCAATCCCGAAGAACTGGTTCAAAGAGAACACAATTATGCTATTGTCGATGAGGTGGATTCTGTTCTTATTGATGATGCCAGAACACCTTTAATAATTTCAGGGCCTACGTCAGAAGGAGACAAACAAGAATTTGACATACATAAACCAAATATTGAAAGACTTTATAATTTACAGAAAAACTTAGTAGTTAAACTCCTTGCAGAAGCTAAACGTCTTATTAAAAATTCCGATAACCAAAAAGATGTAAATAAAGGAGCAGAACAATTATTCAGGGCTTACAGGGGCCTGCCTAAATATAAACCTTTAATTAAATTCCTTAGTGAACCCGGTATAAAAATTTTATTGCAAAAAACCGAAAATTTTTATCTTCAGGAGCAAGAAAAAAATATGCATATTATTGATGACGAATTATTTTTTGTTATTGATGAAAAATCCAACTCTATTAATCTCACGGAAAAAGGAATTAATAAACTTACAGAAACATACGGAGATCACGATTTTTATCTGCTCCCTGATATTGGTTCAGAAATTGCCGAGCTTGAAAAAACCAATTTATCTGAAACAGAAAAAATTGAAAAGAAAAACAAACTTTTAAGAGACTATTCTATTAAATCGGAAAGAGTACATACTATTAACCAGCTTTTAAAAGCATATGCTCTTTTCGAAAACAATACAGAATATATTATTCAGGATAACAAAGTTAAAATTGTTGACGAACAAACAGGACGTATTCTTGAAGGTAGAAGATATTCTGACGGTTTACATCAAGCTATTGAAGCTAAAGAAAATGTTAAAGTTGAAGCAGCAACACAAACATATGCTACAATAACATTACAGAATTATTTCAGAATGTATAATAAATTGGCAGGTATGACAGGTACTGCTGAAACTGAAGCAGGCGAATTTTGGGATATCTATAAGTTAGATGTTGTTGTAATACCTACTAACAAACCAATTATCAGAGATGACAGACAGGATATGGTTTTTAAAACCAAACGTGAAAAATATAATGCTGTAATAAACGAGATATCAGATATTATCAAAAAAGGCCGTCCTGTATTAGTGGGTACTACTTCCGTAGAAATATCAGAACTCTTAAGCAGAATGCTAACAAGAAGACATATCAAACATAATGTTCTTAATGCCAAGCTGCATCAAAAAGAGGCTGAAATTGTTGCTCATGCCGGTAAAGCAGGAAATGTTACTATTGCGACAAACATGGCTGGTAGAGGTACTGACATTAAACTTGGTGAAGGAGTTGTAGAAGCAGGTGGTCTGGCAATTATTGGTACTGAACGTCACGAATCAAGGCGTGTTGACAGGCAGTTAAGAGGTCGTGCAGGGAGACAAGGTGACCCGGGTAGCTCTCAATTTTTTGTTTCTCTTGAAGATGACCTTATGCGTATGTTCGGCTCAGAACGTATAGCTAAAATAATGGATCATCTCGGACTTAAAGAGGGTGAAGTGATTCAACATCCTATGATTAGCAAATCTATTGAAAGAGCTCAGAAAAAAGTAGAAGAAAACAACTTTGGTATTCGTAAACATCTTCTTGAATACGATGATGTTATGAACACTCAAAGAGAAGCCATTTATAAAAACCGAAGACATGCTTTATATGGCGACCGTCTTTCTATTGATATATCAAATATGATTTATGATGTTTGCGAGCAAACAATATCAGACTATAAAAATTACAATGACTATGAAGGAGTTAAATTAGATCTGCTAAAAAATCTTACTATTGAACCTCCTTTCACTGAAAAAGAATTCCAGTCAAAAAGTGTTGAAGAGTTAACAGAAATAACTTTTAAATCCGTATCAAAAACTTACAAAGAAAAATCAGAATTAATAGCACAAAAAACTTATCCTGTTATTGCTCAAGTATATGAAAATAATTCTCAATATGAGAATATTGCAATACCTATTACTGATGGCAAAAAAAGTATGCAGGTTATAGCAAATTTAAAACGTGCTTATGAAGATAAAGGGCAGGAAGTAATAAAAGCTATTGAAAAAGGTATCTGTCTTGGAATTATTGATAATGAATGGAAAGAGCATTTACGCGAAATGGATGATTTAAAACAATCAGTTCAAAATGCTTCTTATGAACAAAAAGACCCATTATTAGTTTATAAACTTGAGGCCTTTAATTTATTTAGAAACATGATGCAGAAAATAAATTCAGAAATAACATCTTTCATTATTAAAGGCGATTTACCTATAAATATAAATAATGTAAAAGAAGCTGAAGCTCCTAAAAAAGCTGATATGAGTAAGTTAAAAACCAGCAGGGAAGATTTGTTGTCAGAATCATACAGTAATACACAAACAAAATCAAAACAACCTTTTATCAGAACAGAGAAAAAAATAGGAAGAAACGACCCATGCCCTTGTGGTAGCGGTAAAAAATATAAAAATTGTCATGGCAGAGGGTTATAAATTTTTTATACCTTAAAATATCATGACTAAAAGGAACAACTAAAATTTTAAAATTGAAAATGAAATTTGAAATCGTAAATTATTAATTTTCGATTTTTAAACTTTAATTGTAAATAATTAAATCCGGCAGCTACCGGATTGATTTAACTATAAAAACATAAACTAATGAAAAACATACTTTATTCATTATTAATATTAGCATTGATTTCAATTATTTCTTCCTGTAATAAACACAATAATTATGATGATCAAATACAGACTTTTCTTGCTAATGATAACATAACAAATCCCCCTGACTCGTTTAAAATATTATATAAACTAAAAGGCTATGGCACTCAAATGACAACAATTAAATTTAATGAAGATGCTGTTTGGCACATCGAAAAGCTAACTTCTTTTAACAGTTTATTATCAATTAAAAATTCAGAGGTTGATACTGCTTCCATTATTATTTACGATTCAATTTCACTCGGACTAAATCAAGAATCATTTTACTATCTATATGCTTCTAATAACAACTCAGAAACAACAAAAACTCTTTATGTGAAATTTAAAAAAATGATTACTGATTACAGTTCTTTTGAACCTAAATTTTAATTATTTCTTTTAATATTCAGGATTTTCTACTTTTCCCAATCATAGCATTAGATTCTTTTTCTCTGATAAAAAATAAGAAAGGTTCATCAGCAATAAATGTTTCTGATTCACCTTGCATTGAATTGCTAAGAACAACCACCGTTGCTGCAGTTGCTTATTTAATTAATAAACATACTTTTTATCTGCATCATATCAACATCTTTTATAGATTATTTAGCTAAATATATTTTTAAAATATTTGAATTTATTTAAAAGCTTTTAAATAATAATTTTTATTTATCTTTGAATACAAAAAAATACAAAGCTATCATGAAATATAAACGAATACTTTTAAAGCTAAGCGGAGAATCATTAATGGGGAAAAACCAATACGGAATTGATCCTGAACGATTATCAGATTATGCAAAGGAAATAAAATCAATATATGATAAAAAAGTACAGGTTGCAATAGTAATAGGCGGCGGGAATATATTCAGAGGCTTACAAAGTGTAAGCTCAGGAATAGACAGAGTACAAGGCGATTATATGGGTATGATGGCTACAATAATAAATTCAATTGCCTTGCAATCGGCATTAAACAAAATAGATGTTAAAACAAAACTATTATCTGGTTTACCAATAGACCCAATAGCAGAAAGCATGAGCAGACAAAAAGCTATTGAATATTTAGAGGACAATAATTTAATAATTATTAGCGGCGGCACAGGAAATCCATTTTTTACAACAGATACAGCTTCTGCATTAAGAGCAGTAGAAATTCAGGCTGACGTAATTTTAAAAGGCACTCGCGTTGACGGTATTTATACCGCTGACCCCGAAAAAGACAAAACAGCTGTAAAATATGATTCTTTAAGCTTTGATGAAGCATATAAAAAAAACTTAAAAATAATGGATTTAACAGCCTTTACTTTATGCAAAGAAAACAATCTGCCAATAATTGTTTTTAACATGAACAATATGGGCAATTTAATGAAGGTTGTATCAGGAGAAAACATAGGCACAATAGTTAAATAATTTTTAAAAAAAATAATTATATTTGTAAACAAAAAAAATAGTCATGACAGAAGAATGTGAATTTTGTTTAGAAGAAGCAAAAGAAAACATGAAAAATTCCATTGAACATTTAAAGCGGGTTTTTCAAAAAATAAGAGCAGGGAAAGCAAGTCCTCAGATGCTTGATGGAGTTAGTGTTGATTATTACGGGACACTAACACCTCTCAACCAGGTTGCAAATATCAGCACACCTGATCCTAAGCAAATTATTGTTCAACCTTGGGAAAAAGCAATGCTTGTACCTATTGATAAAGCCATTCTTGCTGCTAATTTAGGTTTTAATCCTATTAATAATGGCGAAATATTAAGGATTATTGTTCCTGCACTTACAGAAGAAAGAAGAAAAGATTTATATAAAAAGGCTAAAGAGGAAGCTGAATTAGCAAAAATCAGCATACGAAATATCAGAAAAAGTGCTAATGATGAAGCTAAAAAGTTTAAAGATGATGGAATTTCAGAAGACGAAATAAAAAAGTTAGAAACAGAAATCCAAAATATTACAAACGAGTACTCTAAAGAGGTTGATAAACTACTTGAAGCCAAAGAAAAAGACATTATGACTATATAAAAAAAAGAGGCTTAAAGCCTCTTTTTTTTATATCAAAATTTTGTATATCATATATTTCTTGTCAATTTCTGAACAATTCTTAATTTATTTAAAAATTCTTTTGCTATAATTCTGATAACCGTATAACTTGGTATAGCTATTATCATACCAACAATGCCAAACAAAGTTGACGACATTAAAATAACAGTAAAAATTTCTAAAGGGTGAGCTTTTACACTATTTGCATAAATTGTAGGTTGAAAAAATACACCATCTAAAATATTAACAGTAACAAAAATACCAATTAATTTTAATGCCATTGGCAACATCTGAGTATAAAAATCCATATCTAAATTACCGGTAATAGCTACTAATATGGCTAATGCTCCACCAATTATCGGTCCAACATATGGAATAAAATTAAACATTCCTGCACAAAATCCAATTATAAAAGCATTTTTTATCCCTATGATATTCACTCCCAAGGTAATTAATGAAATAACCAAAGTCAAGTCAATACAAATGCCGATAAAATATCGTGTCAATAATTTTTTACAGGAACGCAAAATATTAGCAATATTATCCTGATATTTTTCAGGAGTTATTAACATTATTCCATTGATGAATAAATGGTCGTCTTTAAGAAAAAAGAAAGTAAAAAAGCTTATAGCAAAAAAAGCAACAAAAGCATTGCCTATATAGCTAACAATTGAATTAATTATATTTGAAAAACTAATACGATTCAAAATAACAGAAATCTCATTTTTAACGATTGTTTCAATATTTTTATCATTATTCAAAAGGCCATAATCTTTAAGAAATAATTCTAATTTATTTATTGGTTCATTCAAAGAATTAACAATTGATTGGATATCAATATTAGCTAAACTACTTGTCTGGCTCATGATAAGAGGCACAATAAAGCTAAAAAGGCTAATAGAAACAACAATAATAACCAACAAAGTAATCAAGGAGCTTAATACATGCGGAAATTTAAATTTTTTAATTTTAATTCTATCAAGCAATTTTACCAGAGGATGTCCAATTAAAGAAAGAATTGCAGCAATAATAATATATACTATTATAGCAGAAAATTCCCAAATTAAAAATCCTGCAATAATTAATAAAGGCACAAAAATGTACCACCGTTTGTAAAATAAAGTTGAATTATTCATTTTTTGAATTATTAAAAAAAAATTAAATATATAAAAAAATTAAATAAAAGAGATAAAAAAAACCAAAAGTTGAATAAATCAACTTTTGGTTTTTTATAATTTTTTAAAAATAATATAACTATTTAATACCTAATTTCTTTTTTACTAATGGCATAATATCGTCACTGGGTTGAGCATAAAGTAAAAGACCACCTGTTGAATTAAAAATATATGAATAGCCGTTTTCCTTAGCAACTTCTTTAACTGCATTTTGTGCTTTTTCTATCAAAGGATTAGTAAGTTCTGCTTCTTTAGCTTGCAAATCTTTTTGAGCCTGAGCATTAAACTCTTCCATACGGGTTTGTAAATCCTGCATTTCTTTTTCTTTAGTCTGTTTTATAATGTCAGACATAGTAGCAATATTTGACTGATAATCAGCGTATTTATTTTGCAATTCGTTTTGCATTTGTTCTAAAGTAGTTTTTAAAGATTTTGCGTAATCATTATAGATTTGTTTTACTGAATCCTGAGCAGGCATAGAGCTATATAATTCTGCAAAATCTAAATGTCCAAATTTCAAAGGTTTTTGTGCATTTGCACTTAATGAAAAAAAGAATAATACTGATACTACAAGACAAACTTTTAATAAATTTTTCATTTTTATTATTTAATGGTTAATAAATTCAATTTAACATGCAAATTTAAATAATTATTTCATTTTTTAGCAAAAAACAAAATAATATTAATATTTTAAAAAAACATCAAAAAACAATTACTTTTTTTCAATATTATAACTATAACCTAATTTATCAAGCACATCATCACTGATATCATACTTAGGATTAGTGTATAACATTGAAAGGCTACCTGCTTTATCAAAGATAACTGCATAGGTTCTATTCTCAGCAATTTCCTGAATAGCATTATAAATTTTTTCCTGAATAGGTTTTACTAATTCTTGTCTTTTTTTAAAGATGTCACCATTACTTCCAAATCTCTGCATTTTTAAATCTTTTGCTTCTTTTTCTAAAGCAATAATTTCATTTTCTTTTTTAGTTTTCATATCCTCGGGAAGCAAAACAGCCTCAGCCTGATAAGCCTTATAAAGGCTGTCAATTTCAGAATATTTAGCTTCAACTTCTTTTTGAAATTTTGCTGAGAGTTCATTTAATTGATCCTGTGCATCAGCATATTCAGGGATATTTTTTAAAATATAATCTGTGTCAACATAAGCATATTTTTGTGAAAATGATGTTGCAGACACAAAAAATATTAATGATAATGTTAAAAATAATTTTTTCATAATTTCCTCCTTTTATAAATATTTTTCAATTATTATATAAAAATACATAGTATTATTTATTAATAAGATATATTATTCGATTGAGTTATTAATAGAGAAATGGAACTGACTTCCATTAGCATCGGGTAAACCGGGTACATCATCAAATCCATAACCCCAGTCTAATCCTAATACACCAAACATAGGTAAAAACACTCTAATTCCAACACCTGCCGACCTATATAAATTAAATGGATTAAATTCTTTAAATTTCAGCCATGAATTACCGGCTTCAAAAAAAGTAGCAACATATATTGTTGCACTTGGATTAAGCGATAAAGGATATCTCAATTCAAATGTACTTTTATTATATATTGTACCACCAACATTATGTGTTAAATAATAATTAGGTGTCAAAGACTCATTACTATAACCACGCATACCAACTAACTCACGACCGTCAATATTATTATAACCTGATAAGCCATCACCGCCAAGAAAATATCTATTAAAAGGAGTAACGCCAATATCATGATTATAACAACCTAAAAATGCGTATCTTGTTCTGACACTCATAACCAAATCGCCAATAATTTTTGTGTACCAGTTAGCTTTAATTTTCCACTCATGAAACTCAATAAATTTATATTTTTCATCATCACTCATAGTTGAATAATCTTTATTGCTAAATAAAGAATATGGAGGAGTAAGTTTTAAAGAGAGTGACACTTCGGAACCCGAACGCGGATAAATAGGGGCATCAATAGAATTACGTGAAAGGGCAAAAGAATAATTAATATTATTATAATTACCATTACCTTCGCCAAAAGAGAATAAATTTAAATAATTATCCAGGCTATATCTCTGAAGGCCAATAGACTGATAAAGAGTAAAAAAGTCATCAGGCCATGATAAACGTTTTCCCAGACCAATAGTAAAACCATCAATTTTAAAAGAAGATCTGTTTGGATTATCTTTAGAGTATCCATTAGAAAATAAAGAATGATAATAAGATACACTAAAAGCATTTGGTTTTTTGCCGCCAAGCCATGGCTCTGTAAATGAAGCGCTATAACTAATATAACCGGAGCCATAAGACTGAAGTCTCACACTTAGCTTTTGGCCATCGCCTGAAGGTACAGGCCGCCATGCGTGTTTATCAAAAACTTTTCTTAAAGAAAAATTATTAAAACTTAAACCTAACGTACCAATAAGTCTGTTATATCCCCATCCTCCTGAGAGCTCAATCTGATCGGAAGATGCTTCCTCAACATTATAAATAATATCAACAGTACCGTCAACAGGGTTTGGTTGAACATCAGGAGTGATTTTTTCAGCATCAAAATATTTTAATTGTGCTAACTCTCTAACAGTTCTAATAATGTCTTTTCTGCTAAATAAATGTCCCGGCTTAGAGCGTATCTCTCTGATAACTACATTGTCGTTTGTTCTTTCATTTCCTTTTACCGAAACTTTATTTATTGTAGCTTGCTTACCTTCGTGAATTCTAATTTCTAAATCAATAGAATCATTTTCTACTAAAACTTCAATAGGTTGTACAGAAAAGAATAAATAGCCATCATCCATATACAATGACATCACGTCAATGCTATTTTGATTGAATTGTAGATTTTTATTCAATAAATCCTGATTATAGACATCACCTTTTTTAATATTTAATATTTTATTTAATACTTCAACAGAATATTTTGTGTTTCCGACCCATTTAATATCTCTAAAAAAATATTTTTTACCCTCATCAACAGTAATATCAATATTAATAGTTTTGTCATCATTTCTATAAATAGAATCTTTAACAATTTTGGCATCTCTATAACCAAGCTCATTATATTTTTTTATTAACTCAATTTTATCTTCTTTATAATCAGCTTTAATATATTTAGAAGATTTAAAAATATTTAATTTGTATTCATCTGCAACATATTTCGATACATAATAATAAATACTATCAAACTGAAGATGATAAATAGATTTAAAACAATTTAACAATAAAGAATCGAGATTTTCATAAGGGGAAAATTTATTTTTTTCTTTAGTATTTTTTAAAACCTTTTTAATTTCATTAGCACTAAGATGTTTGTTGCCATGAATATTAATTTTATAAATTTTAATTTTACTATTCTTTTTGATATTAATATCTAAAATAACAGAATTAGCTTTTTTAGGGTCAGGTTTTTGATAGATATTAACATCAACATTTAAGAAACCTTTGTCTTTATAATGTTTTTTGATAATATTTTCAGTACGGTTAATAAGGTTTTCAGTAACAACATCGCCACGAATTAATTTAATTTCATCGCGAATATTATCAGCTTCAGTTTTTCTAATTCCTGAAAAAGAGAATTTTGATAAAACAGGGCGTTCGACAAGGTTAATATTAAGAAATATTAATTTGTCATGAATTCCTGTAGCAGAAATTGAGATACTTTCAAAAAAACCTTGTCTCCATAACTTATTAATAGCTTCCGAGATTTTATCACCTGGAATTTTAATTTTTTGGGCTACAGATAAACCTGAGATTCTAATTAAAACCTCATTATCCAAAAATTTAGCTCCTGTTACAGTAATTCCACCAATAATATATTCTTTGGGATTAGTATAATCAATATCTTGTAATTCGCCGCCTAAAGAAATTTGAGAATAACTATTTCCCGAAAAAATAAATAGAATAGAAAAAATTATAACAAAAGAAAAATATCTGAATTTCATTATTTATAAATTATTTAATTGTTCACTAGTTTTACCAAAACGTCTTTCACGGCCTTGAAAATCAATAATAGCTTCATACAAATCATCTTCCCTGAAATCAGGCCATAATTTTGGAGTAAAATACAATTCTGTATAAGCTATTTGCCATAAAAGAAAATTACTAATTCTATATTCACCACTTGTTCTAATCAACAATTCAGGCTCAGGAATTGAAGCTGTAGTTAGATAAGAGCTAAATAAATCATCATTAATATCATTAATATTAATATCGTTATTTTTAACTTTTTCAGCAATAATTTTTGTAGTATTAACAATTTCCCAACGAGAACTATAACTTAATGCTAATACTAATGTCATTTTAGTATTTGCTGATGTTTGTTCAATAGCTTTCATTAAATTATTATAACATTTTTCATTTAATAATTCGAGGTTGCCTATTACCATCAATCTGATATTATTATCCATGAAATTTTTTGTTTCATTATGAATAGTATCATAAAGGAGATCCATTATAGCATCTACTTCCTGTTTAGGTCTGTTCCAGTTTTCTGTTGAAAAAGCATATAAAGTAAGAAATTTAATACCTAAATTAGAGCATGCTTCAGTAATTTTTTTAACAGAAACAACACCATTTATATGGCCAAAGATATGCTCCTTAGAGCGTTTTTTAGCCCATCTGCCATTGCCATCCATAATAATTGCAATATGCTTTGGCAAACGTTTTTTATCTATTTTATCAATAAGATCCATTTATTATTCAATACAAAAAATTTAATCGGGAAAATCCCTACAACCTCTATAGCATCTTAAATTAATTTTATAAGAAACAGATATTCCTGCAAAAGAATACCAGTCATTATTTTTAGAATTACCTCTTTGCATGTCAGGTTTATTCAGCCTACTTGGGTCAGAATAATACTGTTCGGGAATATTGGGGTCGATATTATTACCGTCAAGATAATATGTTTTGCTTACATCGTCGATATAATCAGTAAAAGTTTTCCTCAATCCCCATTCCAGCCCAAGACCAAATTTATTTGACAAACTATATTTTACACCAATTCCAAAAGGTATGGATATTCCGTTTAAAGAATATTTTTTATCCCCTGTAGGAGTGTTTTGTCCTTCTGTTCCTAAAGCTCTGAGGTCATAGCCATCAGCTTCGGGTTTAAAAGTAAAATACGAAATACCTCCAAAAATATAAGGGGTGTAATAATTAATGCTACTACCTATGTAATATCTAAAAAAATTAAATTCAAATTGTAAAGAGGCTTCATTTATTTTGGATTGAAATTTCAAACCTCTTTGTTCATTATATTTAACAATTTTATCATCAGATTTAATTTCACCTCTGAAAGCACTAAGTCTGAGAGCTAAACGAGAATCAAAATTGTATCTAAAAAAAAGTCCTTCGGCAATCTGGGTTTGAGAAAATTGCTTACTTGGATTAATATCTCCTAAATAATAAGAGCCGCCAACAAAACCACCTATTTCTCCTAATTGTGCAAAAGTTGCAGTATAGGTAACAAATAAAATTAAAATACTTAAATAAAATTTCTTCACATTTAAAAAATTATAGAATAGAATTTTGAGTTTGTAAAATTATTATTTTTTTTACAACAATCTTTAAAATAATTCATTTAATTTCTAATATCTAACCCCCACATTAACTTTTCACGAATAGTATCATAAAAATTTTTATTATTCAACTTAATAAGATTAAATTTAAAGCCTGCCTTTTTAATTATTAATTCCACAGATTCATTAAAACTTTCAACATGAGAATCCAATGAAACATTAAAGTTATTGTTTCTTCCATCGACTTTAACTCTAATAATACTATTATCAGGGATAACGACAGGACGTACATTTAAATTGTGTGAAGCAATAGGAGTAATAACAAAATTTTCGGAATAAGGGACAATAATAGGGCCGTTGCAGCTAAGTGAATATGCAGTCGAGCCTGTAGGTGTTGCAATAATAATTCCATCAGCCCAATAAGAATTCAATAATATATCATCTACAAAAACATGAATATGTATTAATGATGTCCCATTTTTTTTAGATATTGCAACATCATTTAAAGCATAATTTACTTCTCCAAATAAATGATTTTTTGTATTAAGTTTCAACAAGGCTCTTTTTTCAATAGTATATTTTTTATTGATAAGTTTATCAATACAAGATGAAATTTCTTCTTTTGAAATTGTTGATAAAAATCCTAATCTACCCATATTTATGCCAATAACGGGAATTCCCAAATCACGTATTATTGGCAAAGTACTCAGTAAAGTACCGTCACCTCCTATTGAAAACAAAAAATCCGTATCAGAAGGCAGGTCATTAAAATCATTAAAAAATTTTAATGATAAATCAGGAGATATAATTTTTTTTATTTTTAAATAATATGGTTTATAAATAAAAATATTAAAATTATTAGTGCTTAGCTTAGACATCAACACTTGCAAATATTCTGAAATTTCATCAGAAAACGTTTTTCCGAAAATGGCTATTTTCATTTTATTACAAAATTAAATAAAGAAACTAAATTATAAATTAATTAAGTTAATTCGTTAGTATTAACTTTTTTTAACAATAAAAATTATAATGGTGCCATAAAATGCAAAAACACACCATTGTCACCTTTTCTATTAAAAGAATACTCAATACGAAATACCATATCATAATAAGTTACAAAGTCAAATCCTATGCCTGTTCCAAACAAAAATTCATCAGCTAAAGAATTATTAACGCTAAATTTATTTGCTTCAACATAAGCAGCATCTGCAAAAATATTAAAATATAAAGCATAATATAATTTGCTGAATTTTTCTGACGGTAAAAAATCAATTTCTTTAATTCTGGTAGGTATTAAAGCATATTTAAAATTTGATTTAAATAAAACAAAACTTTTACCGTCAATAACATAATATTCGTACGAACGGGCATAATTATGGCCATATCCTAAAGCAGTTTGAAGATAATAAGCAGGTTTTTTGTCGAAAGACTTTTTTGCTATTATTGCCGATGCAAAATATAATTGCTTTTTAATTTTTAAATATTTTTTATAGGTAGATTCAATATAAAACATATCAGGATTATTATTCCCGAAAATATTAAAACCATTTTTCATGATTATTAAATCAAAATAATACCCAGTAAGCGGATATGATCTAAAATCTCTATAATCGTTTTTATACCAGTATTTTATTGAAAAATATTTTAAATGATTACTATTGTTTACAGAAAAATTATTGTTTAGTTTCAGTAAAGTATCAGAAAAATTAAAATGGTCGAAACAGAGATATAAAAAATGTGTATCGTGAATTTTATTTCTATAAGTTAAAATAAATTGTGTAAAATAATTTTCTTTTACATAATTATCATTGTCTTTAAAATATAAAAGTTTATTATTAAAAGTATTATAATTAGTTTCGTGATTATAAATAACACCGGTTGTGAAACCGAGTCCAATATTTTGATTTTTATCAAGATAAGGCACTTGGTAAAGCAAACTAAATTCACGGTCGTAGCCAAAATTCATTTTAATTTGCATGAGTTCTTTTCTGCCTCTAAAATTATTATCAGTAATGAAAGAACCATAATTTATTCTGGAAAAATTTTTATTTTTCCACCAGGTATTAAAATTCCGTTCAGAGAATTTAAAAATCGGAAAAGGCCAAATATACCATCTTTCAATAACTTCAATATTAATTTCAATATTATTAGTTTGAGAAATACTATTATAATTAATTGTGACAAAATTAAATAACAAAGTATTTAAAAGATTTTCCCTTGTGTTTTTAATTTCTTCACTTAAACCTTTATAACAGATACTATCATTTTCTTGAAACGTGAGCTCTCTAAGTATTATTTGCTTTTTAGTTCTTTTATTTCCCTTAATATTTATTTTTCTAATAAAGTAATAATCATAGACAGGGATAGAATCATTAGCAAATACATGAAATGAAAATAAAATTAAAATAACAATAAATAAATTTCTCCTCATTGGTTTATTAATAATCATTATTAGTCTATATATTCAAGTAATTCATAAATTCATCATATCTGTCAAATAAACCATTTTTATAATTTTCAGGGGAATAATATGCTTTAACAATATAATTATAACGATTAAAAGTTTGAATGACAGGATAAACATCAGTTTTATTAATTTTAACAGTAACTTCAAGTTCAGTGGAGTCAGGAAACGTTTTAGTAAAAACATTTAAAACTTTTGCATCATTAGACTCAACTATTGAAGCTATTTCAGTAAGAGAATAACTATTTATATTTAATTGAAGAATAATAACAGCGCCAGGATTTTTAACTGACAAAAGCTCAGAAAAATTTTGAATAAGATTATTATTTTTAATAACTCCCAAATAATTATTTTTTTTATCAGTAACAGGAAGAAGGCTTAATTTATAATCGGAAATAACTTTTACTACATCGAAAAGATGCTGATAATCATATACAAATGGTTTATCCAAACTAAGTTTAATATCACCAATATAAGTATCAGGAGAAGTAGATAAAATATCAACTTCAGAAACTAAACCGAGATAATCGATATTATTAACAACAGGCAAATGCGACACTTTATATTCATCCATATATTCCTGAGCAGTTTTAGTTGTATCAGATGTTTTTAAAGGAATTATACTATCAATAAATAAATTTTTAGCAATCATAATTTTTAATTTTTTTTTATAATAAATTTATTAAATTGTTATTTTTGTTAAAAAAAATAACACATGACTAAATTAAGTGTAAATATAAATAAAATAGCTACATTAAGAAATGCAAGAGGAGGTAATTTACCTGATGTAATAAAAGTAGCAATAGATTGTGAGAAATATGGTGCTGAAGGAATCACTGTACACCCCCGTCCTGATGAAAGGCATATAAAATATCAGGATGTTAAAGATTTAATATCTGTGATAACAACAGAATTCAATATTGAAGGCTATCCATCAGAAAAATTTATTAATCTGGTATTATCAGTAAAGCCAACACAGGTTACTTTAGTGCCTGATGCTCCCGATGTATTAACATCAAATGCAGGCTGGGATATCATTAAATACAAAAAAAAATTAACAGATATTATTTCAATATTTAAAAAAGAAAATATCAGAACATCAATATTTGTAGAACCTGATGTTAAAATAATTGAAAATGCTGTTGACACAGGTACTGACCGCATAGAGCTTTATACAGAAAACTATGCAAAAAACTATTTTGTAGACAAAGAAAAATATATAAAACCATATATTGAAGCAGCAAAAGCAGCAAAAAAATTCGGACTTGGAATTAATGCAGGACATGATTTAAATTTAGATAATTTAAAATATTTTTCTGACAATATACCTGGTTTAGATGAAGTTTCAATAGGGCATGCTTTAATTTGTGATTCTTTATATTTTGGACTCGAAAACACTATCCAGCTATATAAAAGACAATTAATTAAATAATTGTATATCTCAGAAAAATAAAATATTATATTTGCAAAAAAAAATTTATTAATTAAAACAAAGACCAAAAATGATGAAAAAACTATTTTTTGTAGCTATTCTATGCTTAGCTTTTACAACATTGTATTCGCAGAATACAAAAACCGCAAACGATTACAAACTAGAAGGGAAAGAAGCTTATAAACAAAAAGATTATGGTAAAGCCTTAGCAGCTTTTGAATCAGCAATAAAAATTTGTAAAAAAGAAAATACACCAGATAATACATTATACTATAATGCTGCTTATTGTGCAATAAAGGCAAAAAAATATTCAAAATCAGCTATGTATTTTGATAAATCTATAAAAGTTAATTATAAAACTTCTAAAGCTTATTTATACAAAGCTATTTCTTATAAAAAATTAAATGACGACAAAAACTTTGAATTAACTTTAAAAGAAGGGTTAAAAGTATTCCCTGATAATTATAAATTAAAAAAACAATTATTTAATTTATATTTTAAAAAAGGCTCAAAAGATTATAACGCGGGTTCAGAGATACTTCAAAAAGCTGCACCTCTTGCTAAATCAAATCCTAAAAAATATACACAGGAACAAAACAAAGCTAATGTAATATTTAAGAAAGCCTTACCTATGATTGTTAAAGCTCATAATATTATTCCTAAAAACAAACAAGCTATTGAATCATTAATTTCTATGTACCAAAGTTTAGGTATGAAAGATAAAGAAGCTGAAATGAAAAATCTTTTAAAGACATTATAATTTATTAATTTAAAAATAATAAACAGTGCATGATTAATTTTATACACTGTTTTTTTTTTGATATGTTTAAAATAAAAAATTACAATAAGTCTTATTATAATCAAATAATAAATATTTGGGAAGATTTAGGTTTAGACAGTAAAGAAAGAGGTGATAATAACCAGGTAATTGAAAAAACAATTAATTCAGGTGGCAAATTTCTTGTTTTAGTAAATTCTGATAATGATGAAGTTATAGG